>JBQTGW010000037.1:0-89187 GCA_052390495.1 Pseudonocardiales bacterium | reverse complement strand
GCGGCTTCGGTATCCCGACGATGGTCGAGGCCTGCTCGTTGCCGGTCCAGTAATCACCCTCAGCCCAGTGCGTCAATGCCCACGACACACGCTCGCCAACCGGGACCCGCGCGGCCTGCTCACCGAGCTGCTGGGTAAACAACCCAGCGAGATCTCCGCCGGACACATGACCTATGACCTCCATCGATTGCGCCACCACCGGCTGATCACCCACGTGTCCGGCACCCACCACTACCAAATCACCGACACCGGCCTACACCACGCCCTATTCCTCACCCACACCCACAACCCCGACTCCTACGCACCAGCCTCACCCACCTCACCGACCCCCAACCCAACCCCCCCTACACACCACCAGCCACGCCTACCACACCACCCTGGACAACCTCACCCACGAATCCAGACTGGCAGCAGGAAACTTGACTCGATCATGGCGGCTTCGCCGCCCCAAGCCTTCTAGAGGTACTGGCCGGTGTTGGTGGCCGTGTCGATCGCCCGGCCGGAGTCGGCGTTCTTGCCGGTCACCAGGGTGCGGATGTAGACGATCCGCTCCCCCTTCTTGCCCGAGATTCGCGCCCAGTCGTCCGGGTTGGTGGTGTTGGGCAGGTCCTCGTTCTCGGCGAACTCGTCGACGATCGAGTCGAGCAGGTGGGTCATCCGCAACCCCGGCTGCCCGGTCTCCAGCACCGACTTGATCGCCTTCTTCTTCGCCCGGTCGACGATGTTCTGGATCATCGCGCCGGAGTTGAAGTCCCGGAAGTACAGGACCTCCTTGTCCCCGTTGGCATAGGTGACCTCGAGGAACCGGTTCTCCTCGGTCTCGGCGTACATCCGCTCGACGGTGCCCTGGATCATTGCCTGGATGCAGGACTTGCGGTCCCCGCCGAACTCGGTGAGGTCGTCGGCATGCAGCGGCAGCGTCGTCGTCAGGTACTTGGAGAAGACGTCCCTGGCCGCCTCGGCGTCCGGACGCTCGATCTTGATCTTCACGTCGAGCCTGCCTGGCCGCAGGATCGCCGGGTCGATCATGTCCTCCCGGTTCGAGGCGCCGATGACGATCACGTTCTCCAGCCCCTCGACCCCGTCGATCTCGGAGAGCAGCTGAGGCACGATCGTGGTCTCGACGTCGGAGGAGACGCCCGACCCTCGGGTACGGAAGATCGAGTCCATCTCGTCGAAGAACACGATGACCGGGGTGCCCTCCGATGCCTTCTCCCTGGCCCGCTGGAAGATCAGCCGAATGTGGCGCTCGGTCTCGCCGACGAACTTGTTCAGCAGTTCGGGGCCCTTGATGTTGAGGAAGTAGCTCTTGGCGTCCCCGTCGCCGTCCCCGCGAACCGATGCCACCTGCTTGGCCAGCGAATTGGCCACCGCCTTGGCGATCAGGGTCTTGCCACAGCCGGGCGGACCGTACAGCAACACTCCCTTGGGCGGGCGCAACTCGTAGATGCGGAAGAGGTCGGCATGCAGGAAAGGCAGCTCGATGGCATCCCGAATCTGCTCGATCTGCCTGCTCAGACCGCCGATGTCCGCGTAGTCGACATCGGGAACCTCCTCGAGCACGAGGTCTTCGACCTCGGCCTTGGGCACCCGCTCGTAGGCGTACCCGGCCTTGGTATCCACCAGCAGGGAATCGCCGGGCTTGAGCGGCACCGCGTCCGGATTGTCGGGCCCCAGGATCAGCGGGTCGGCCAGCCACACCACGCGCTCCTCGTCGGCGTGGCCAACGACCAGTGCGCGATGGTCGCCGTCGAGCAGCTCGCGCAGTGTGCAGACCTCGCCGATCCGCTCGAACGAGCCTGTCTCGACAACGGTGAGCGCCTCGTTGAGCCGGACGCTCTGGCCCCGGCGCAGCTGCTCGACCGCCACCGCGGGGGACACCGCTACCCGCATCCGGCGCCCTGAGGTGAACACGTCTACCGTGCCGTCGTCGAACGCCGCCAGGTAGACGCCGTAGCCGCTGGGTGGCTGGGCCAGCCGGTCGACTTCCTCGCGCAGGGCGAGCAGCTGACTGCGGGCATCGCGCAGGGTCTCGACCAGCTTGGTGTTCCGCTCGGTGAGCTGAGCCACCGTCGCGGACGCCTCGGCAAGGCGCTCTTCCAGCAATCGGACATGTCGGGGGGACTCGGTCAACCGGCGACGCAATAGCGTCACTTCGTCCTCGAGGACGCTGATTTGGGCTGCCAGGTCGGGGTCGATGCCCCGCCCAACGGCGGGTCGGTCGCCGGGGTGATCGTGCTGCACGACGCCACCTCCTCCCGTGTGGTTCTCTGGCTGTCAACGGTACGGGACTGAGGGCGAGATCGTGAGTTGACAACGACGTAACCAGCGTCGGATCAACGGGTGAACAACATCACGTCCTTTCAGGGCAGCCGGGTGGACCACCTGGGTTTGCGCTGCGGGGTAGGTGGCGCGACACCTTCGGCCAGCCGCCGGGTGGTGAGCAGGAAGGCCGTGTGCGCCACCATCCGGTGCTCTGGACGCACAGCCAGCCCGACGACGTGCCAGGGCCGCAGGAGGGTCTCCCAGGCGTGCGGCTCGGTGTAGCAGCCGGCCTCCCGCAGTGCCTCGGTGATCCGGGAAAGCTGCGTGGTGGTGGCCACGTAGGTGGTCAGGACGCCGCCTGCGATCAGCGCGGCTGAGACGGTGGGCAGCACCTCCCACGGGCTGACCATGTCCAGCACCACGCGGTCCACCAGCTGCTCGGCCGGATGGGTGGCTAGGTCGGCTACCCGCAGCTGCCAGTTCGGCGGTTGGGCACCGAAGAACCGCTCGACGTTGCCAGCGGCGTGCTCGGCGTGGTCGGGGCGCACCTCGTAGGAGATCACGCTCCCCCGCTCGCTCACGGCACGCAGCAGCGAGCAGGTCAGCGCCCCCGAACCGGCACCCGCTTCAAGCACCCGCGCACCAGGGAAGATATCTCCCCACATCAGAATCTGGGCGGCATCTTTGGGGTAGACGACTTGTGCGCCACGCGGCATGGAAAGCACATAGTCCGACAGCAGCGGCCGAAGGGCGAGGTACTGCGTGCCTGCGGCCGATGCCACGATGCTGCCCTCCGATAGCCCGATCAGGTCGTCGTGCGCAAGAGCACCGCGGTGCGTGTGGTACTGCGCGCCGGGCTCCAGCAACACGGTGTGCTTTCGCCCTCTCGGGTCGGTGAGTTGCACCCGGTCTCCGGGTTGGAACGGTCCGCTGGGTCGGGTCATGGCCGGCCATGGTTCCAGACCTTCAGTTCCGGGCGACTTCGGCCGACGACAGGGGCGCAGGCCACGAGTTGTCAGCGGGTTCGCCTACCCTGCGGACCATGACGCAGATCCCGACGGCAGTACCCGAGGCAGGGGCACCTGAGGCAAAGGCAGCCGCCCGTCGTCGACCGGCGCTGTCCCCTTCTCGGGCAGCGGATTTCAAGCAGTGCCCGCTGCTGTACCGGTTCCGGGCGGTGGACCGGCTGCCCGAGAAACCGAGCCGGTTGCAGGTTCGTGGCACCGTGGTCCATGCCACCCTGGAACGGCTGTTCGCGCTTCCTCCCCAGCGAAGGGACACCGAGACAGGTCGAGGGCTGGTGGAGGCAGCGTGGTGCGACGTGCTGGCAGCCAGTCCTGAGCTCGCGGAGCTGTTCGCAGGCACCGCGGATCCCGAGCTCACGCAGTGGCTCGACTCGGCCCGCGAGCTGGTCGAGGCCTACTTCGAGCTGGAGGACCCGCGCCGGGTCCATCCCGAAGCCTGTGAGCTGCTGGTGGAAACGGAGTTGCCCGCCACCACTGCGGACGGCGCAGAACCGGTGCTGCTGCGCGGCTACATCGACCGGCTCGACGCTGCCCCCACCGGAGAGCTCCGGGTGGTGGACTACAAGTCCGGCGCGGCGCCGAGGGAGATCTTCGAGGCCAAAGCGCTGTTCCAGATGAAGTTCTACGCCCTGGTGCTGCTGCGTATCCGGGGGGTGGTGCCACGCCAGTTGCGGTTGCTGTATCTAGCTGATCGGCAGGTGTTGACGTACACCCCTGGCGAGGTTGAGCTGCTTCGATTCGAACGCACCTTGGTGGCGATCTGGTCGGCGATCCGGCGAGCGGCGGTAACCGGGGATTTCCGGCCGAACCCGAGCCGGATGTGTGATTGGTGCGATCACAAACCGCACTGTCCGGCGTTCGGTGGCACACCGCCGCCGTACCCCGGCTGGCCGGAGCCGGGAGACAGGGGGCTGGCAGTCGAGGACGCTGAAACCGCCCGCGACCGGGCGGAGTAGGTGGCTTTAGAACCGGCAGGAGCGGATGTCGCTGGCCAGGATGGCCTTGGCGCCTCGGGCACTGAGCAGGTCCATGATGCGGTTGACATCCCGGCGCGGCACCATGGACCGCACGGCGACCCACTCGGATCGGCAAGTGGAGCCGCATAGCGAAAGCTGGACGCACCGAATCCGAGCGCGAGCCGCTCGCTGACCGGGGTCTCGGAGTCCAGCGCGAGGTCTCGCCCGGTGATCCCGAGGTCCAGCTCGCCGGAGCCCACGTAGATGGCGATGTCCTTGGGGCGCGGGCCCAGCCAGCGTGCCCTTGTTGGGCACCGCGACCCGCAGCATCCTGCCCTCCCCATCCATCGGCACGGCCTCATTCATCGACAGGGGCCCGCTCATTGGCACCTCACAGGTAGCGGTAGACGTCGTGGGTACTGATCCCCCGGCCAAGCATGAGTACCTGCACTCGGTAGAGCAGCTGGGAGATCTCCTGCGCCAGCCGCTCGTCGGACTCGTGCTCGGCGGCGATCCACACCTCGCCGGCCTCCTCAAGCACCTTTTTGCCCTGGGCGTGCACCCCGTCGTCCAACGCGGCCACGGTGCCTGAGCCGTCCGGCCGGTCGCGGGCGCGCTCGGTGAGCTCGGCGAACAGCTCGTCGAACGTCTTCACGACCTGCCATCCTGGCACAAGGAGGAGCCAGGGCCATCGTCGCACAGCAGCGCGTCGAGCAGTGCGGCGTCGACGCCGACCAGGGAATCCCGCAGCACCCGCCGCTCACCCGGGTCGACGGGTACCTCGCTGGGCACCACAAGCACGGTGCAGCCGGCCGCGATCGCCGCTGCGACTCCGGTGGGCGAGTCCTCCACCGCGACGCACCCGGCCGGGTCGACACCGAGCTGCGCTGCCGCGCGTAGGTAGGGCTCTGGATGTGGCTTGGTTCGGCTCACTTCATCGCCACACACCGTGACATCGAAATGCTCGATGCCGATGTGGCGCAACGCCACGTCGGTGAGGTCCCGATGGGTGGAGGTCACGAGCGCAGCGGCAATGCCTACCTCGCGCACTGCCCGGAGCGCGGCCTGCGCACCCGGGCGCCATCGCAGATCGGTGCTGAACAGCTCCCGGGTCCGATCGGTCAACCAGGTCATGGCATCGTCGAGCGCGACCGGTGCCGCCGGGAGCCCCAGCGTGGCGAACATCAGCTCCAGAGTGTGAGCCATGTTCGAGCCGACCATCGCCGCCCGGACGGCGGGTGGGAGCTCACCGCCCAGCTCGCGGGCCAGCTCAGCGAGTGAGACATCCCAGAGTTTCTCGGAGTCGACCAGCGTGCCGTCCATGTCCCACAGCACGGCATGCAGCCTGGTGATCGGTACTGCCTGCGAGAACGCTGTTAAGCGCTCACGCATTGAAGTACTTGGCTTCGGGGTGGTGGGCGACGATCGCGTCGGTGGATTGCTCGGGATGCAGTTGGAATTCTTCGGACAGGTGCACTCCGATGCGCTCCGGCTGGAGCAGGGCGACGATCTTGGCTCGGTCCTCCAGGTCCGGGCACGCCCCGTAGCCCAGTGAGTACCGGGCGCCCCGGTAGCCGAGCTTGAAGAACGCCTCCACGTCGGCTGGGTCCTCCTGCGCCATCGTGGCCCCGGAGGCGAAGCACAGCTCCTCCCTGACCCGGCGGTGCCAGTACTCGGCCAGGGCTTCGGTCAGCTGCACGCCAAGGCCGTGCACCTCGAGGTAGTCCCGGTAGGCGTCCTTGGCGAACAGCTCGGCCGCGTAGTCGGCAATCGCCTGTCCCATCGTCACCAGGTGCAGGGGCACCACGTCGACCTCACCTGAGGCCACCGCCAGCTCGCGGGGCCGGTAGAAGTCGGCCAGGCACAGCCGCCGGTCCCGACGCTGGCGGGGGAAGGCGAATCGACAGGCCTCGGGCGCGTCGGGCCGGGGTTCGGTGAGCACGACCAGGGTGTCCCCTTCGGCGACCGCCGGGAAGTATCCATAGACCACCGCGGCGTGCGCGAGCACCCCCTCGGTGGCCAGGCGGTCCAGCCAGTAGCGCAGTCGGGGCCGCCCCTCGGTCTCCACCAGCTCCTCGTAGGACGGGCCGTCCTTGCTCCGCGAACCACGTAGCCCCCACTGGCCCATGAAGGTCGCCCGCTCGTCGAGCATCGCCGTGAAGTCGGCCGATGCGATGCCCTTGACCACCCGGGAGCCCCAGAACGGCGGGATCGGGATCGGCACGTCGGTGGCGACGGTGGACCGGGCGGGCACCGGCTCCTCGGTCCCGGCTTCGCGCGCCCGGCGGGCTTGCGCGATCCGCAGCGATCGCTCCCGGCGCGCTTTGCGTTCGGCGACTTTGGCCTGCTCCTTGTCGTCGGTGACGACCGTGCCGCCGCGTTTCCGAGTCATGATCGACTCCATCAGCCGCAGGCCCTCGAAGGCGTCCCGCGCGTAGCGGACCTCCCCGGCATACAGCTCGGCCAGGTCGTTCTCCACGTAGGAGCGGGTCAGCGCCGCACCGCCGAGCAGCACCGGCAGGGCGTCCGCGACACCCCGGGAGTTCATCTCCTGGAGGTTCTCCTTCATGATCACCGTCGACTTGACCAGCAGCCCGGACATCCCGATGGCGTCTGCGCGGTGCTCGGCGGCGGCCTGCAGGATCGCGCTGATGGGCTGCTTGATGCCGAGGTTGACCACGTCGTAACCGTTGTTGGAGAGGATGATGTCCACCAGGTTCTTGCCGATGTCGTGGACATCGCCCTTCACGGTGGCCAGCACCAGTCTGCCCTTGCCTGCACCGTCTTCGGAGCGCTCCATGTGCGGTTCGAGATGTGCCACCGACGCCTTCATCACCTCGGCGGACTGCAGCACGAACGGAAGCTGCATCTGCCCCGAGCCGAACAGCTCTCCGACGGTCTTCATCCCGGCCAGCAGGGTGTCGTTGATGATTTGCAGCGCGGGCCGCTGCTTGAGCGCGGCGTCCAGGTCCTCGGCCAGCCCGTTGCGGTCCCCGTCGACGATCCGCCGTTCCAGCCGCTCGAACAGCGGCAGCGCGGCGAGCTCGGCCGCTCGGGACTGCCTCGACGACGTCGTCGTGACGCCTTCGAACAGCTCCATCAGCTTCTGCAGCGGGTCGTAATCTCCCTCGGGATCCTCTTCGGACGCCCACCGCCGCCGGTCGTACACCAGGTCCAGCGCCACGGCCCGCTGCTCGTCCGGGATCCGCGCCATCGGGATGATCTTCGACGCGTGCACGATGGCGGTGTCCAGGCCCGCCTGCACGCATTCGTGTAGGAACACCGAGTTGAGCACCTGGCGGGCCGCCTGGTTGAGGCCGAACGAGACATTGGAGATCCCCAGCGTGGTCTGCACCTCGGGATAGCGGCGCTTGACCTCTCGGATCGCCTCGATCGTCTCGACCGCGTCGCGGCGCACCTCCTCCTGACCGGTGGTGACGGGGAAGGTCAGGCAGTCGATGATGATGTCGCAGGTACGCATGCCCCAGCTCGCGGTCAGGTCGTCGATCAGCCGGGAGGCCACCCGGACCTTCCACTCCGCGGTGCGGGCCTGGCCTTCCTCGTCGATGCACATCACCACCACGGACGCGCCGTGCTCGCGGACCAGTTTCATGACCCGTTGGTATCGCGAATCGGGCCCGTTGCCGTCCTCGTAGTTCACCGAGTTGACCGTGCACCGCCCGCCGAGCCGCTCCAGGCCGGCCCGCAGCACGTCGGGCTCGGTGGAGTCCAGCATCACCGGCAGGGTCGACGCGGTGGCCAGCCGCCCGGCCAGCTCGGCCATGTCGGCGGCGCCGTCGCGGCCGACGTAGTCCACGCAGAGGTCGATCAGGTGGGCGCCGTCTCTTGTCTGCGCGCGGGCAATCTCCACGCAGTCGTCGTACCGCTGCGCCAGCATGGCCTCACGGAACGCCTTGGAACCGTTGGCGTTGGTCCGCTCGCCGATCATCAACACGCTGGCGTCCTGGCGGAACGGCACCGCGGAGTAGAGCGAGGACACTCCCGGCTCTGGGCGCGGGCGTCTGGCTTGGGGCGAGAGCCCGGCGACCGCTTCGGCCAGGGTTGAGATGTGCTCGCCGGTGGTGCCGCAGCAACCGCCGACCAGCCGGACCCCGAACTCGGTGACGAAACCGACCAACGCGGTGGCCAGCTCGTCCGGGGTCAGCGGATAGACCGCCCCGTCCTTGCCGAGTTCGGGCAGGCCGGCGTTGGGCATCACCGACAGCGGGATCCGGGAATGCTTGGACAGCTGGCGCAGGTGTTCACTCATCTCGGCCGGGCCGGTGGCGCAGTTCAACCCGATCAGGTCGATGCCCAGCGGCTCGAGCGCGGTGAGCGCCGCGCCGATCTCGGTGCCCAGCAGCATCGTGCCGGTGGTCTCCACGGTGACCTGGGTGATGATCGGGACGTGGCGCCCCTCGGCGACCATCGCGCGCCGCGCGGCGATCACCGCGGCCTTGCACTGCAACAGGTCCTGGCTGGTCTCGATGAGCACGGCGTCGGCCCCGCCCGCGAGCAGGCCACGCACCTGCTCGACGTAGGCGTCCCGCAGCGTCTCGAACGCGATGTGGCCCAACGTGGGCAACTTGGTTCCAGGACCGACCGAACCGAGCACGAACCGTGGCCAGTCCGGTTCGTCGAACTCGTCGGCCACCTCCCGCGCCAGGGTGGCACCGACTTCGGCGAGCTCGCGGATCCGCTCGGGGATGTCGTATTCGGCGAGATTCGCCAAGTTAGCGCCGAACGTATTGGTCTCCACCGCGTCGGCGCCCGCTTCCAGGTAGCCCCGGTGCACCGCGCGGACCACATCTGGCCTGGTCACGTTGAGGATCTCGTTGCAGCCCTCCAGGCCAGCAAAATCGTCCAGGGTCAGCGGAATCGACTGGAGCATCGTTCCCATAGCCCCGTCGGCGACCAGTACACGGCGGGTCATGATGTCAAGCAGGGGCGACGGGGTGATCTGGGCCATGCGGTCAGGGTAGAGGCCGGGGCATCAAGAGTCCCGACGGCAGCGCGTGACAGCCAGCACTGCGCAGGGGTCGTAGGCTGACACGGTGACCCATCTCGACACCTCGGGCGACGACCCGTCCGCCCGCGGATCCAAGCAGTTACCGCAGCTGACCGACCCTGTTCTGGTGGCCGCATTCGAGGGCTGGAACGACGCCGGGGACGCGGCCAGTACCGCCATCGAGCACCTGCAACTGAGCTGGGACGCGACACCGCTGGCCGAGATCGACCCCGAGGACTACTACGACTTCCAGGTCACCAGGCCCACTACCAAGCTTGTCGACGGGATCACCCGGCGGGTCGAGTGGCCCACCACGAGGCTCTCGGTGTGCCGACCGCCCGGCGCGAGCTACGACGTCGTACTGGTGCACGGTATCGAGCCGAACATGCGCTGGCGCTCGTTCTGCGCCGAGTTGCTGAGCTATGTGGAGGAGCTGGGCATCACCACCGTGGTGACGCTGGGCGCACTGCTCGCCGACACGCCGCACACCCGCCCCGTCCCGGTCACCGGTACCTCCTATGACGCCGCCTCGGCAGCCCGGTTCAAATTGGAGCGTTCAAAATACGAGGGTCCGACCGGGATCGTGGGCGTCTTCCAGGACACCTGCGTGCAAGCCGGCGTGCCTGCCATCTCGTTCTGGGCCGCTGTCCCGCACTATGTCTCCGCGCCGCCTTCGCCCAAGGCCACGCTGGCCCTGCTGCACCGCGTCGAGGAGGTGCTCGACCTCGAGGTTCCGCTCGGCGCCCTGCCGGAACAGTCCGAGGAATGGGAGTCGACGGTCAGCGAGATGGCCGACGAGGACGACGAGGTCGCCAGCTACGTGCGCGCCCTGGAAGAGCGCGGCGACACCGAGATCACCTTACACGAGACCAGCGGCGATTCCATCGCCGCTGAATTCGAACGCTACCTACGGCGCCGTGGTCCTGGCACCGCCGGACCGCGCTCACCCCGCTAGGCGTGGCCTATGGCCCTGTGAGTGGCAATCGTTGTTATAGCACTCACAGGCGGCGGAGCCGCAACATCAGCCCTCGCGGGCGGCCTTAAGCTTGGCGAGCGCCTCGGCCAGAATCGCTTGGCCGTCGGCGTCGGAGCGACGCTCCTTGACGTAGGCCAAGTGAGTCTTGTACGGCTCGTTACGCGGCGCGTCCGGGGGACGCTGTTCGTTACGCCCGGCCGGAAAGCCGCATCGCGGGCAGTCCCACACATCAGGTTCCTCCGCCTCGGCCGCGAACGAGGGCTGTGATTCGTGCCCATTCGCGCACCAGTAGGAGACCCGGCGACGCGGAGCGGACTCACCGCGCTCAGACTCGCCCATCGGCCCTGCTCCGACCCTCGTACCGCGGATCGCGTTACCACTCGCCATCGACGCCTCACTTCGCGGAACCGCCCGGGCAGCGCCCGGGGCTGCTCAGCCGATCTTGATAAAAAGTCCGGTTCCCACGATGGAGATCACCCATACGGCGCCGACGAACATCGTCAGCCGATCCAGGTTCTTCTCCGCGACGCTGGAACCGGACAGGCCCGATTGCACGCCGCCGCCAAACAGGCTGGACAACCCTCCACCTCGCCCCCGGTGTAGCAGGATCAGCAGGATCAGCAGGATGCTGGTAACCAGGAGCATAATCTGCAGGAAAAGTCTCATCACACCCTCGTGGAACGGCAGTAGGCTCTGAGGCTACTCCGCCCTGTATCTCGTGCGGGTCCGCCCCTCCGCAGTCAGGACATGTCGACATGTCACAGTCACGACATCTCACAGTCACGACGTGGTGGTCACACGAGTGGGCCTCCTGCGGCTAATGCACACAACTTCGCGAAATCGTCTGCATCCAAGCTGGCGCCGCCTACCAGGGCACCGTCGATGTCCGGTTCGGCGATCAGGTCGGCGACATTGCCTGACTTGACCGACCCCCCGTAGAGCACCCGAACGTCCTCGGCGACGTCGGCGCCGTACTTGTCCGCCAGTGCCGCCCTCAGCGCTCCGCAGACCTCCTGCGCGTCAGCCGGGGTGGCCACCCGCCCGGTGCCGATCGCCCAGATCGGCTCGTAGGCCACCACGATGGTCCGGACCTGCGCGCCAGACTGGCCCTTGAGCGCGGCGAGCAGTTGGCCGGTGCTGTGTGCCAAATGCCCACCGGCCTCGCGGATCTCCAGGCCCTCGCCCACGCACAGGATGGGGACCAGCCCGTTGCGCTGCGCCGACCGCACCTTGCTGGCCACCAGCGCATCGTCCTCGCCGTGGTATTCACGCCGCTCCGAGTGGCCCACGACGACGTAGCTGCAGTCCATTTTGGCCAGCATCGGCCCGGACACATCACCGGTGTAGGCCCCAGAGTCCTTGGGGGACAGGTCCTGCGCGCCGTAGCGCACCAGCAACCTGTCGCCCGTGACGACGGCCTGCACGCTGCGCAAAGCGGTGAACGGCGGGAGCACCACCACTTCGACCTTGGCGAAGTACTTCTCGGGCAGGGCAAAGGCAAGCTTCTGCACCAGGGCGATGGCCTCAAGGTGGTTGAGGTTCATCTTCCAGTTGCCCGCGATCAACGGTTGCCTGGCCATTCCTACCTCTCCAGCACAGCGACGCCGGGGAGGGTCTTGCCCTCGAGGAACTCCAGGGAAGCGCCGCCGCCGGTGGAGATGTGCGAGAAGCCATCCTCGGGCAGCCCCAGCAACCGCACTGCCGCCGCTGAGTCTCCGCCGCCGACGACGCTGAACGCCTCCGACTCGACGATGGCCGCCGCGACGCCACGGGTGCCCTCCGCGAAGGGGGCCAGCTCGAACACCCCCATCGGGCCGTTCCAGAAGACCGTGGCAGCCCCGGCGAGTGCAGCACCGAAGTCACGCACCGTCTCCGGACCGATGTCGAGACCCATCCACTTGTCCGGAATCTCACCGGCGGACACCATGCCGGTCTGGGCGGAAGCGGAGAACTCCGAGGCGACGACGATGTCGTTCGGTAACCGGATCTTGTCGTCGGCGGTTTTCAGCAAGCGGGCACAGACGTCCACCATGTCCCGCTCCAGCAACGAGCCACCAACCGAGTGACCTTGGGCGGCCAGGAATGTGAAGCACATCCCACCGCCGACCAGGAGGGTGTCCACCTTCGGCAGCAGCGCCTCGATCACGGAGAGCTTGTCGGACACCTTCGACCCGCCGAGAACCACCACATACGGACGGTCTGGCGCTTCGGTAAGGCGCCGCAGGGTGGTCAGCTCGGCGAGCACCAGGGTGCCTGCGTAGGCGGGCAGCCGCTCGGCGACGTCGACCACCGAAGCCTGCACGCGGTGCACCACCCCGAAGCCGTCGGAGACGAAGGCCCCATCGGAACCGATCAGCGCGGCGAGCTCGTCGGCCAAAGCGCCCCGCTGGGCAGCGTCCTTCGACGTCTCCCGAGGGTCGAACCGAACGTTCTCCAGCAGCACGACCCCGCCGTCAGCCAGATCGGCCACGGCCGTGCGGGCCGAACCGCCGACCACGTCGGTAGCGCCGGTCACCGGCACGCCGAGCAGTTCTCCGAGCCGCGCGGCGACCGGGGCAAGCGAGTAGGCGGGGTCGGGCGCACCTTTGGGTCGTCCGAGGTGGGCCATGACGACGACGCGGGCACCGGCACCGCTCAGCGCCCGCAGCGTCGGCACCGAGGCGCGGATCCGGCCGTCGTCGGTGATTCGCGTCCCATCCAGAGGTACGTTCAGATCGGCGCGCACCAGCACTGCCCTGCCTGCTGTACCTCTGCCTGCTACACCGTCGGCGAGCAGGTCGTCGAGTGTCCTCACAGCTTCGAACCCACCAGGAGACACAGGTCGGCCAGGCGGTTGGAGTAGCCCCATTCGTTGTCGTACCAGCCAACGATCTTGACCTGGTTACTGATCACCTTGGTCAGCGGCGCGTCGAAAATGCACGACGCCGGGTCGGTGATGATATCCGAGGAGACGATCGGCTCGTCGCTGTAGCGCAGGATGCCCTTCAACGGGCCGTCGGCGGCGATCCGGAAGGCTGCGTTGACCTCGTCGGTGCTGGTCGGACGGGAGACCACGGCGGTGAGGTCGGTGCTCGATCCGGTGGGCACCGGCACCCGCAGCGCGTAACCGTCCAGCTTGCCGTCGAGTTCCGGAAGTACCCGCCCGATGGCCGCTGCGGCGCCGGTGGAGGTCGGCACAATGTTGATCGCGGCGGCCCGCGCCCTTCGCAGGTCCTTGTGCGGGGCGTCCTGCAGGTTCTGGTCCTGGGTGTAGGCGTGAATGGTGGTCATCAGACCCTGCTCGATGCCCAGGGCATCGTTCAGCACCTTGGCCATCGGGCCGAGGCAGTTGGTGGTGCAGGAGGCGTTGGAGATCACCGTCTGGGAGCCGTCCAGCGCGGCGTCGTTGACCCCGAGCACCACGGTGAGGTCCTCGCCCTTGGCAGGCGCAGAGATGATCACCTTCCGTGCGCCACCCTCGTCGACATGCTTGCGGGCATCCTTCGCCGCGGTGAAGAAGCCGGTTGACTCAATGACCACATCGACGCCCAGGTCACCCCAGGGCAGCTTGCCCGGGTCGCGTTCGGCGAGTGCCCTCATGGTCCGTCCGCCGACGTTGATGCCCTCGTCGGTGACCCGGACGTCCTGGGGGAGCCTGCCGAGCACGCTGTCGTACTTGAGCAGGTGCGCCATTGTGGCCACGTCGCCAAGGTCGTTGAAGGCGACGATCTCGATGTCGTATCCGCCAGCTGCTATGGCGCGCCAGAAATTGCGCCCGATCCGGCCGAACCCGTTGACCCCTACCCGAACCGTCACTGCTTCGCCTCCCTGCTCTACACGCTGCTCTTCTGCGCCGGACCTTTGCCGACTCGGCCTTTGCGCCACCCTAGCGGCCGGAGGACACCGCGCAGGCCCCCCGGGAGGGGGAGCCCGCAGGGGTGTTGGGCGCGAGAGCTCCGTCCGGGGGAAAGGTCTCAAGCCTCGAGCATGTCAGGAGTGACCGCGGACTCGGTGTCCGGCACCCCCAGGTCCTGGGCCCGCTTGTCAGCCATCGCAAGCAGCCGGCGGATCCGTCCGGCAACGGCGTCCTTGGTCATCGCCGGTTCGGCGAGCTGGCCCAGTTCCTCCAGAGATGCCTGGCGGTGCTCGAGGCGCAACCGACCCGCGGTGAGCAGGTGATCCGGAGTGTCGTTGCCGAGCAGTTCCAGTGCCCGGCTGACCCGGGCCGCTGAGGCAACCGCGGCGCGGGCGGATCGGCGCAGGTTGGCGTCGTCGAAGTTGGCCAGCCGGTTGGCGGTCGCCCGAACTTCGCGCCGCATCCGACGTTCCTCCCACGCCAGCACCGACTCGTGTGCACCGAGCCGGGTGAGGAGTGCTCCGATGGCATCCCCGTCCCGGACAACCACCCGATCGGCGCCCCGGACCTCGCGCGCCTTGGCCTGGATACCCAGCCGCCGCGCCGCGCCGACCAGCGCCAGCGCCGCCTCCGGGCCGGGACAGGTCACCTCCAGCGCGGCGGAGCGGCCTGGTTCGGTGAGCGATCCGTGGGCGAGGAAAGCGCCCCGCCAGGCCGCCTCCGCATCACAGAGACCACCGGAGACGACCTGCGGCGGCAGGCCGCGCACCGGACGGCCACGCAGGTCGAGCAATCCGGTCTGGCGGGCCAGCCCCTCCCCGTCCCGAACCACCCGCACCACGTATCGAGTTCCTTTGCGCAAGCCACCGGCAGCGATCAGATGCACGTCCGAGGTGTGCCCGTACAGCTCATGCACCTCCCGGCGCAGCCGCCGGGCAGTGGAACCGGTGTCCAGCTCGGCCTCCACCACCACGCGCCCGGCGATGATGTGCAACCCGCCCGCGAAGCGCAGTATCGAGGAGACCTCGGCCCTTCGGCAGCACGTCTTGGTCACCCGCAGCCGACTCAGCTCGTCTTTGACGGCGGAGGTCATGGCCACCCGTGCTCCTCCTTCCGCTGGGGACACCACCCGGGAGGAGAGTCGCCGGGGGCGTCGGCCAGTATCCGGTGCAGCGCAGCAGCCAACGCCACCGGATCGTGCCGATCGGCGAATCCGTCATCGGCAACCTGAGCAAGGTACGCGTACCCGCCCAGCTCGGCTGCGTAGCGGTGCAACCGAGCGGGCACCGCTACGGTGTCGATATCGGCGAGAACTGCATGCACGGTGAAGCCGGATGGCGCGTGACCGGACAGTACCTGCAGGTGCTGCTCTGGGGAGAAGCCAGCGGTCTCGCCAGGCTGCGGAACGAGGTTGAGCACCAGAACCCGACAGGCCGCGGTTCCGACGAGTGCCGCAGCCAGCTCGGGGACCAGCAGGTGGGGCAACACGCTGGTGAACCACGAGCCTGGCCCGAGCACGACGAGATCGGCCTCGCGAACCGCACGGACCGCTTCGGCGCAGGCCTGCGGTCGTTCCGGACGCAGCCACACCCGATGTACCCGGCCCGGTGTGCTGGCCACCGCCACCTGGCCGCGAATCCGGCGAAGCACGTGCGGGTCGCCGTCCAGCCCGGCCACCTCGGCCTCGATGTCCAGTGGCTCACCGGACATCGGTAGCACTCGACCACGTACTCCGAGCAACCGACATGCCTCGTCCAGTACCGCCACCGGATCACCGAGCACCTCCAGCAGCCCGGCCAACACCAGATTGCCCACGGCGTGCCCGGCAAGCGCTCCGGTACCGCCGAACCGGTGCCCGAAAACGTCCCGCCAGCGCGCCCCGCCACCCTCGGCCCCAGCCAATGCGGTCAGCGCCATCCGCAGATCACCCGGTGGAAGGGTGCCCAGTTCCCGGCGCAGCCGCCCAGATGACCCGCCATCGTCGGCAACGGTGACCACCGCGGTGACGTCGTCGGTGAGGTTACGCAGGGCGGTGAGCGTCGCGTACAGTCCGTGGCCGCCGCCCAGTGCGACAGCCTTGAGAGCAACGGCACCCCCGGCCCGCATGCGCGAAAGGGAGCCCTCAGGGGTCACTCGCGACCCACGTCCCGATGCACCACCTTGACGGTGATCCCTTCCTCCTCGCCCAGCCGACTGGCCAGCACCTCGGAAATGACCACGCTGCGGTGCTTGCCACCAGTGCACCCCACCGCGAGGGTGAGGTAGCGCTTACCCTCCCGCCGGTAGCCACCACCGATCAACCGCAGCAGCTCCAGGTAGCGCTCCAGGAACTCCTCGGCGCCCTCCTGGGCTAGCACGTAGTTTCGAACGGCGGCGTCCAGACCGGTGAGATCCCGCAGCTCTGGGATCCAGAACGGGTTGGGCAGGAATCGTACGTCGATCACCAGATCGGCATCCATGGGCAGCCCATACTTATACCCGAACGATAAAACAGTGATCCGGGTGCGGGTGCTGGCCTCGCCACCGAACGCGTGTTCGATCTTGGCCCGGAGCTGGTGAACGGACAGCCCCGTGGTGTCCAGCACCAGGTCGGCCTCGTCGCGCAGCGGCGCCAGCAAGGCGCGCTCCGCGGCGATCCCGTCAGCCAGCCTGCCCTCGCCCTGTAGCGGGTGACTGCGCCGCACCTGCTCGAAACGACGGATCAACACCGCGTCGGTGGCCTCGAGGAACAGCACCTTGGGTCGGTAGCCACGGGCGTCCAGATCCTTGATCACCGCGGCGAGGTCGTCGGTGAACGCCCGACTGCGCACATCCATCACCACCGCGACCCGCGTCACCACGCCCTGCGAACGGGCCCCCAGGTCCACCATGGTAGCCATCAGTTCAGGGGGCAGGTTGTCCACCACGAACCAACCCAGATCCTCAAGCACCTTGGCGGCCGTGCTGCGGCCTGCCCCCGACAGCCCGGACACGACGGCGACCTCAATACCGCCAGGAGTGTCCAGTCCATCCAGCTGCGGGCCGCTGCTGTAGTCGGTCACGACACCTCCCCTTCGTCTCCCCCATTGTCGCCTTCGCTGTTCTGTTCGCCGGGCGCGTGTCCCAGCGCGGCAAGTACTGCCGCAGCAGTGTGTGGACCGACCCCGGGTACCTCGGTGATCTCCGCCACACTGGCCTGCCGAATCCGGCGCACCGATCCGAAGTGCTTGAGTAGCGCGGTTCGCCGGGTCTGTCCCAGCCCGACGACGCTGTCCAGTGCGGAGCTGGTCATCCGCGCCGAGCGCTTCTGCCGGTGGTAGCTGATCGCGAAGCGGTGCGCCTCGTCACGCACCCTTTGCAGCAGGTAGAGCGCCTCGCTGGTGCGCGGCAGAATCACCGGGTCGACCTCGCCGGGTAGCCAGACCTCCTCCAGCCGCTTGGCCAGCCCGGCGACCGCCACCTCGGTCACCCCGAGCTCGAACAGCACCTCGGCCGCAGCGGCCACCTGCGCCGGGCCGCCATCGACGAGCAGCAGGTTCGGCGGGTAGGCGAACTTGCGGGGACGCCCAGTCTCCTTCTCTTTCAGAGAGCGGGTGAAGCGTCGCCGAACCACCTCGGCGATGCTGGCCACGTCATCGGAGCGCCCTTCCCCGGCGGCATCCCGGATCGCGAAGCGCCGGTAGTCGGCCTTGCGTGGCAATGCGTCCTCGAAGACCACCAGCGAGGCCACCACGTCACTGCCCTGCACGTGGCTCACATCGATGCACTCGATGCGCAGCGGGGCGGATTTCATCCCCAGGTACTCCTGGATCTCCTGCAGCGCTGCGGATCGAGCAGTCAGGTCACCCGCGCGGCGCAGCTTGTGCTGGGCGAAGGCTTCCTGGGCGTTGCGCGCCACCGTCTCGGCCAGCGCCCGCTTGTCGCCGCGTTGTGGCACCCGCAGCGCCACCCGGGCGCCGCGCAGTCCGGAGAGCCACTCGGTCACGGTGTCGGCGTCCTCGGGTAACTCGGGCACCAGCACCTCCCTGGGTACCGGCTGGCCGGCATCATCGGCGGCCCCGGCCAGCGCCGCCTGCTCGCCGTAGAACTGGGTCAGGAACTGGCCGACCAGGTCGGCCTGGTCGGCTTTCTCGATCACCCAGCCGCGCTGGCCCCGGACCCGCCCGCCGCGGACATGGAACACCTGCACCGCCGCCTCAAGCTCGTCGCAGGCGAAGGCGACCACATCGGCGTCGGTGCCGTCGCCCAGCACCACGGCCTGCTTCTCCATCGCCTTGCGCAGCGCCCCCAGCTGATCACGCAGCCGCGCGGCCCGCTCGAACTCCAGCTCGGCCGACGCCGCCTCCATCTCCCGATCCAGGCGCCGAATCATCTTGTCGGTCCGGCCGGACAGGAAATCACAGAAGTCCTCGACGATCCTGCGGTGCTCCTCGGCGGACACGTTGCCCATGCACGGCGCCGCGCACTTGTCGATATAGCCCAGCAGGCACGGCCTGCCGATCTGGCCGTGTCGCTTGAACACTCCGGTGGAACAGACCCGGGCCGGGAACACCTTGGTGAGCAGGTCGAGTGTCTCCCGGATCGCCCAGGCGTGCGCGTACGGCCCGAAGTACCGGACGCCTGCCTTGCGGGCTCCCCGGTAGACGTGCAGCCTCGGGTACTCCTCGTGCAACGTCACGGCCAGCACCGGATAGGACTTGTCGTCGCGGTAGCGCACATTGAAGCGCGGGTCGAACTCCTTGATCCAGTTGTACTCCAGCTGCAACGCCTCGACCTCGGTGCCTGCCACCGTCCACTCCACCGAGGCCGCCGTGGTGACCATCTGCCGGGTGCGGGGGTGCAGCCCGGCAAGGTCGGCGAAGTAGGAGTTCAACCGACTGCGCAGGCTCTTCGCCTTGCCGACGTAGATCACCCGGCGATGCTCGTCGCGGAAGCGGTACACCCCTGGCGCATCCGGGATCGTCCCCGGCGCCGGGCGGTAGGTGGAGGGATCAGCCATCGCACCAGTCAGGGTATGCGGCTTCGCCCCCGGTCACCGGCGCTGGGTGCCAGTCACGATCACCGGGTGCTCCCACTGTGCGCTTCGCCCACCGAGACTGTCAGCTCGCCGAGTTCGTTGCTGATGTGTTCGGGCATGTCGAAGCCCATCACCATGGTGCCGATGGGGCAGTTGAAGTGTGCGGCGGCTGGTGCGTAGAAGGTACCGTGCTCGGCTTGGCGCCAGAAGGCGCACGTGGAAGGCACGATTTCCGCTGTCGCGGGGATGTTGTCGGGGGCATTGTCGACGAAGGTGACGGCAATGGGTGGGCTATCCAGGGATAAGGCTGCTGTGAGGCGAGTGGCCAGCTGATCAGTACCCATGGTGGTGTCCTCCTGTGTGGTGGGGTGGTGAATCCGGAGCCGGGGTGTTATGCAGGCAGCGGCGCCGAAGAGTGCTCGCGGGGCCGCGGTGGGGTTGGTTCGTCGGGCACTCTGGGGTTGTAGCCCAGGACCAGCGCGGAATTGATAACCACGGAGATGAAGCTGGCGGCGTGGAAGAGTGCGGCGGTGCCGGGTGAGATCAGTCCGGCCAGTGCCAGTGCGAGGCCGATGACGTTGTAGCCGGTAGCGAAGGCAATGTTGATCTTGATGGTGCGGATCCCGCGGCGAGCCAGGCGGGCGGCGGTCAGTACCCGGCCGAGGTGGTCGCCGTGGACGACGATGTCGGCAGCCAGCGCGGCGACTTCAGCGCCAGCGTCGACCATGGCGATGCCCACGTCAGCGGCCGCCAGCGCGGTGGCGTCGTTGATGCCGTCACCGACCATCGCCACGACGTGGCCGTCACGTTGGTAGTGCTGGACTTCGTCGAGTTTGGCTTGCGGGGTGGCCTGGGCCTTGTATTCGATGCCCAGCCGTTTCCGGTGACGAACACCGGCGAGGAGCGGTCGGGGTTGCCGAACACCCGCAGGCCCGGTTCAGTCGGGAACGGGAAGGACCGAAACAACAGTTGCAGGGTGGACCGGACCGGGCTGCGGGTCAGGGCTGGGGCTGCAGTCGGCATGCCGGCCTCCTTCCCGAGACGATCTGGAAGGACTTGCCCTGCACTGTGGCAACCTCGATATCGTCGCAACCGTGTTGGGTCAACGCCACGGACAGGTCATCGGTGTGTCGCGTGGTGGTCTGGGTGATCAGGTAGGTCAGTGCGGCCAACCTCCAGCACCTCGACGCCGTCCGGGACCCGATCCGCCACGCTCTGGTAAACACTGCCGATTCGCCCGAAGCTCAACAGGCCCATGCCCAGGTCGTAGCGGGAGGCGCGGGTCTCCAGCAGCTTCATGAACACATACGACGACATCTCCCCCAGCCCCCTTTCACACTCGCTGAGCGTGGCCAGCGCCGACCATCTGTCGGTATAGGCCTGAGCCAACTCGGCCTGGAACTCCTCGGTGAACAACTCGTGGCGAGGCCGGCGCAAGAACACGAACAACTTCGCCCGCCGCACCGCCTTGATCACCCTCTGCTCCGCCAGCTCACGTAACCGTCTCCGAATGTAGCGGCCTGTGGTGACGGCGTCGTCGATGTCCAGAAAGTCGCGTGGTTCGGCCCGGGTGTACAGCGCCGGCATCTTGCCCGCCACGACATCGTCCACGTGAAGGACCGGGCCGATATCCATCATCACCGGCGGCGAGGCACGCCAGTTGGCGGCCAACTCGACCTTGTACGGGTGGTCCGGCTCGCTGGGTTCGGCGACAGCGAGCCTCGCGAACGTCTCGAAACGCTGAGTGATCTCGACGGTGTACCCGCTTTCGCGATAGGCGTCAACGACTGTGTCCACTGCTGCGGCGAACTCACCGCGACACTCCCACGCCGTGCACAGGTCAACGTCCTCGCTGGGCCGGTCCAGGATGCCGTGGGCCTGGACGGCGTAGCCGCCAGCCAACGCGAAACCGTAGCGTGCAGCCACCCGCAGACCGATCTCCGCCAGTCGTCGATGGACTGTCTCCACCTAACCTGCCATCGCCCCGGGTCGCCTGGCCAGTTCCGGAATACGTGCCTGCCACAGGGCACGCAGTCACGCCGGAAGCCATAGGCTGGGCCACAAGCGGCGCAACGTATCGCCGTCGAGCCATCGGCGCAGGTCCGCGACGGTCATGGCCTGGTTCAGCAAGGTCTGGTACATCAGTTGCAGATCTCCGGCGTCGTCCAGGTCGTACGTGGGGTCACTGGACCAGTCCAGCCATCGGTCGAGGGTAACCGTGCCGCAGACCGGACCGCGCAGGTCGGACAGGCGCGCAGCCACCACGTAATGCCGCTGATCGGCGTACCGCGCCCCAGGTGGCGCACCTGAGCGGCTCATGTCCGACCTCCCTCCGCGACTCCGGCGGCAGCTGTCCACCCGACGGTAGACCACCGTGGCGTCGGTCATGCGCAGCACAGCGAAGATCTATCTCGCTCACTCTGGGCGCTGCTGGTCATTCGGCGTCCGCGAGGAGCGCTCGCGCCATCTTGATCGCCTCGGTCGTGGGCAGTCGGACTCCCAGTTTGTCGTCGCCGTGCGGGTAGATCGCCGATGTCCCGCTGAGTTCGCGCACCACGACGAGCGAGCAGTGGGCATTGTCATCGGTGCGCCGCCCCTCCAGCACGATCCGGCCGGCCTCGTTGAGCCGCTGCATCACTGCGGGTGTCTCCATCGCGCGGTCCCCTTGTGTCGGGTGGAGGTGCCGCCCGGCCGGGTGCACCGGGCCGGGCGGCCACGGCGCCGTTGCGTAGGGCGGAACAGAGCTGTGACGCCCCCGGCGACGTGTGCAGCTACGCTGCGCGCCTAGTATGCTTCTGTCCGCACATGAGATGCAAGTTATGCAGAAGCACTTTTAGGAGAAGCGTTAGCCGCTGGGCGGTCCTGAAGAGAGGGTGGTTCCGATGACCCCGACGATCCGGCTACGCCGTCTTGCCGCGGAGATGCGACAGCTGCGGGAGTCCCATGGGATGGTCCGGGAGCAGGTCAGCGAGCGGACCGGGATGAACGAGGCGACGATCTACCGGCTGGAGACCGCCCGCGTCCGGCGTCCGCAGAAGCGGACCCTCATGGCGTTGCTCGACCTGTACGGCGTGGTGGATCCGCAGCGTGAGGAGCTGTTGGCGCTCGGCCGGGACGGTGAGCAGCAGGGCTGGTTGCAGCCCTACCACGCCGAGCTGCCCGAGCAGTACACCACTTACATCGGCTTCGAGGTCGAGGCCCGGTCGGTCAGCAACTACGAGTCGCTGTTCGTGCCCGGACTGCTCCAGACCGAGGACTACGCCCGCGCGGTGATCAGCGGCGTGTTCCCGATGGCCAGCGAGCACGAGGTGACCCAGAGCGCGCAGGCTCGCATCGACCGGCAGCAGCTGCTCGGCAAGGCCGATCCGCTCAAGCTGTGGGCCATTGTGGACGAGGCGGCGCTGCACCGGCAGGTCGGTGGCCCCAAGGTGATGCGCGCCCAGCTCCTGCACCTGATCAAGATGGCCGGCGAGCCGAACGTGACGCTGCAAGTCATCCCGTTCGGCGCCGGCGCCCACTCCGGGATGGCCGGTTCGTTCATCCTGCTCGACTTCCTCGACCCGGCCTACCCGGACGTCGTCTACATCGAGTCGCTGGCCGGTGACCTGTTCCTGGAGAAGGAGGTCGAACTACGGCGGTACCACCTGATGCTCCAGCACCTGCGTGCCGTGGCGGCCAGCCCCGAGCGGTCGACTAGCATGCTGGCGGCACTGACGGAGGACTGAGAGGACGTGCAGCGATGCTGGAGATCGACCTGTCGGGAGCTGTGTGGCGCAAGAGCACCAGGTCGGGCGGCGCCGGTGCCTGCGTAGAAGTAGCCACGCTGGTCGGCATCACCGCCATCCGGGACTCCAAACACCCCACCGGCCCAGCCCTGACCTGCCACCCGGCCGAGTGGACCGCCTTCACCACCAACATCCGCTCCGGCCAGTTCGGCTAATCCTCCGCAACACAGGCCAGCGCAGGCAGGCACAACTGATGACACCCCGCCAGAGTGAGTAGACCTGGCCCGACGGCCCCCGGCTACGGGGGCCGTCTCTAATTTTGTTGGCAGACTCCTGGAGACTGCGTAGCTCGTGGCGATGCCGACGCAGGAACACGAACAACTTCGCCCGCCGCACCGCCTTGATCACCCTCTGCTCCGCCGCTGAGGGCTCCACCGGCGGGCTCCACATCCCAGGACGCATCGAGCAGCAACCCCTTCTGATCCGAGCAGGTACCACACCTGCTGATCAAGAAGAGCTACCACAACACGGCCCCGAACTACCTGACCGACGCTCTAGGAGGCGCAGCACGACAACGTGGTCACGTCGCGAGTGAAGGCCTGGGCAGCGAGTTTGAGGCCTTCGGTCATGGTCAGATAGGGGCACCACAGCTCGGCCATCTCGCCGACCGTCAGCTGCTGGCGTAGGGCGTAGACCGCGGTCGTGATCACCTCACCGGCGCCATGAGCCACCATGTGTGCACCCACCAGCCGCCCGGTGCCGCGCTCGGCGACCAGCTTGATCAGGCCATGGGTGTCGCGATTGACGACCGCGCGCGGCACGTGCTCCAACCGCAGCACCCGGCACTCACAGTCCAGGCCCTGCTGTCGTGCCTGCTCCTCGGTCAGGCCGACTGCCGCGATAGACGGTCCGGTAAAGGTCACCCGGGGCAGACAGCGGTAGTCCTGCATCCGCCCCGCCTCGTCGAAGACGTTGTCAACCGCCAGGGCACCATGGGCTCCGGCGACGTAGACGAACTGCGGATCCCCGGTGACGTCCCCAGCCGCCCACACCCGCCGATGGCTGGTACGCAGATGCTTATCGACCACGACCTGCCCGCAATCACCGACTTTCACCCCCACCTGCTCTAATCCCAATCCATCGGTAACCGGACGCCGGCCGGTGGCCACCAGCACACGATCGGCGCGAATCTCACGTCGTCGCCCCAGCCGATCGGCGACCACGGCGACGGCCTGCCCCTGCTCGCGGCGCACCCAGAGCACCTCGGCCCCGGTGTGTACAGTGATGCCCTCGTCGGTGAGTGCGTGCTCAATCGCCGCGGAGACCTCCGGTTCCTCGCCGGGCGCCACCTGCCTCAGTATCTCCACCACGGTCACCTCGGCCCCAAGCCGGGCGAACAGTTGTCCCAGCTCCAACCCGATGGAGTTGCCCCCGACGACCAACAGCGACCTCGGAAGCTCCGCCAATTCCATGGCAGTCGCGGAGGTGAGGTACTCGATCTGATCGAGGCCCTCGATCGCGGGCACCCACGGCGCCGATCCAGTGGCTATCAGGTAGTGCTCGGCGTCTACCCGGTGCCTCCCGCCGCCGGTCAACTCCACCCAGAGGCCAGGCCCGGCAACGAACCGGGCCTGGCCGGCCAGGATCTCCCAGCCGTACTTGACGGCCAGATCGACATACTTCTGTACCCGCATCTCCTGCACGAGCGCGGTCTTGCCGGCGATCACCTCGGCCAAGACGACCTGGTCGGCAATAGTGCGGATGCCGGGAAACCGGTCGGCCGACACCGCGACATGCCGAGCCTCCGCCGCGGCCAGCAGCGACTTCGAGGGCACACAGCCGGTGTTCACACACGTCCCACCCACGACACCGCGCTCCACCATCACCACCGACCGGCCCTTGCGGCGCGCCGCAATCGCGGCCGCGAACGCTGCGCTTCCCGAACCCACGATCGCCAGGTCGACGCCCATCTCACCGCTCCCAAGACCAGCGCCAGTAACTGATCATATCTGCTTTAACGAATACATCACGGAGACTGTAGCATTTGCCTAGGCAAATGTGTTGGAGGGCACCCATGGCACCCCCGAACTCCTCACCCGCCCCGGTACTGTTAGGCGGCCGCAGCGAGGCCGACGTCGTGGCGAAGTTCTTCCGAGCCTTAGGTGACCCGACGCGGCTGCGGCTGGTGGAGTTCCTACTCGACGGCGAGCGCACCGTCAGCGACTGCGTCAGCCACGCTGGACTCTCCCAGGGACGAGTCTCGGTCCACCTGGCCTGCCTTGCCGACTGCGGCTACATCCAAGCCCGCCGCGACGGCCGCTGGTGCTATTACCAGGTGACCGACCCCCGTGTCGCCGATCTGGTCGTCCTAGCCCGCTCGCTGGTCGCCGACAATTGCGCTGCGGTGAGCGCGTGCGAGCGCATCGACGCTGAACAATCCACCACGGCGACCCTATGAGCGTCGGCCCGCCGACGCCAGACGGCTCCCGCTCTACCATCGGTGCGGGGATCGGTGTCGCGCTTGCGATGCTGGCATGCTGTTCAGCCAAGCTGATCATCCTCGGCGGCGGACTCGCCGCGATCGCGACCTTGCTGGGCAACCCCTCTGTCATCGCAGGCACGCTGACCGCTCTCATCGTCACTGCGCTGGCCGCGTGGGCGACCCGGCGTAGGCACCGGTGATCCTGACACGTCCCGATGACCGGCGCTGGGTGCCAGTCACGATCACCGGATGGCCGCAGCGCGGCCTCCCAGTGTGCGCCTCGCCTACCGAGACTGTCGTACCGTGCTGCGAGCATCCTCGTCGTGGACCAGAAGCGGGAGGAATTGCGTGGACACCTACGTGCCGAGCCGCCGCCGCCCGACGCGGCTTTTGTGCTACGAGGAGGCCCGGACACGGTACTCAAGCTGCAGATGCACGCACGGAGGACAGCACGGGCATGGTGCCTTGATGGCGTGCCCCTGTTACCCACGGGGCACCGGCCGCACTACACAGCGGTGATCGCTTCCGACGGAGAGAGCGAACTCCGGCGCCTGCTTGCCTGTCTCGGTCAAGCACGGGAGAATCGCTATCGCACGCTCCCCGCGAGAGGACAGAGAGGAGGAGATCGTGATCGTCGTTGATATCGCCGCCGACCTCAATGACGAGGACGACACCGGTCTCGTCTGGACCTTCCTCGACGAGGCTCGCAACCCCGCGATCGTCGTGCCCGGCGCGATCGTGGTCGCGGGCGACGCGGACGCGCCGGCGGTCGCCGAGGTGGTCAACCTCGTCCAGAAGCCTGCGGGCACGATCGTGCATCTGCGACTTCTCCCTGGGACTTTCGACGACTACGAGGCCCTGATACAGCGCAGCACACTGCCTGCGTGACCAGCGGGTGTCTACACGTAGTGGATCTTGCCGATACCGAACCGATTACAGGCTGTCCAGCTCCCACACACGCCTCTTGGCCCGCCGGTCCAGGATGAGCACGGGATTCCGGGCGATCGGATCAGCGTCAGTGAGCCAGGTGCGGCGGGCGTTGTCCAGGCGACGGTGCACCATTGAGAGCGTCGTCAGGAGCCGAGCAGCGCATCGTCTGTGACGGTGCGGACGGCCCTAGGGTCGTGAGCGACCGGGTTGCGGATCGTCCACGGTGAGCGGCTGGTTGATGACACCCGGCGGCAGCAAGAGGCTCCGGATGGAGGGCGTCGGCAACCCAGAGTAGAAGCCATCGAGACGTCGGGCTGCTAACCGCTCGATTCACTCGGCTTGATCGCGGTGAGCCGTTCCACGGTGCCTGCCTTGAGCCTTTCCTGGCGCTGGATCACGAATCCAGCTTGCTCCACCAACGGAAGCGGCCGTCGGGTCTGGTAGTCGCCGAGCAGGCGTACAGTCAGCTTTTCCAGCAGCTGCTGTCCGAGGCGGATCAGCCGGTGGTGGCTGCCGATGTGGTCGAGCAACAGCAGCTTCCCGCCGGGGCGCAGCACCCGGTGCATCTCGGCGATCACCGCCCGATGATCAGGCACGCCACACAGCGCCAGCGTGCACACCACCGTGTCGAACGAGGCGTCAGGGAACTCCAACGCCTGCGCATCACCTTCCCGCAGGTCCACCTCGCGTCCCAGCTCGGTGGCGCGTTTGCGGGCGATGCCCAACATGGCCGGGCTGAAGTCGATCCCGGTCAGCCGCACCTCTGCTGGGTAGAACGCCAGATTGCGGCCGGTGCCGATGGCTACCTCCAGCACATCGCCGCTGGCCTGCGAGCACACCCACGCGCGGCCACCGCCGAACTGCAGCCGCTCGAAAAAGCCCATGTCGCGGTCGTAGCGTGGCGCGTAGCGCTCCCAACGCCTACGCAGCCGCGCGACGTCGCCCTGGTTATTCGCTACGTCGCCCTGGTTATTCACAATCCCGTCACCATCCATTTCGTCGAAACGATCCACCGCGGCCGGAGACCTCCGCTGCCGCTCGCCCACCCAACAGGGTGGTACGCGAGCGGCAGCGCAGGACTGTCAGCCCTGTGGAAGCAGGGCTTGCATCTCTTCGATCTCAGCTTGCTGGGTGTCGATGATCTGCTGGGCGAGCTGCTTGGCCTCGGGGTTCTGGCCGTTCTCGAGCTCGGTCCGGGCCGTCTCGACGGCCCCCTCGTGATGCTTGATCATCATTTGCAGGAACAGCCGGTCGAACTCAACGCCGGTGGCCTGTCCGAGCTGCTGCATCTGCTGGTGATCCATCCCGCCAGTGCCCATCCCGCCGCCGTGGGCACCGCCGGACTCTCCGGTGGGTGGAACCTCGGCATTCCAGGCCCGCAGCCAGCCCGTCATGGTCTCGATCTCTGGGCCCTGGGCCTGTTCGATCCGGCTGGCGAGGTCCTTGACCTGGGGTGACTGGGCCCGGTCCGGGGCCAGCTGCGCCATCTGGATCGCCTGGGCATGGTGCGGGATCATCTCCTGGGCGAAGCTGATGTCGGCCTGGTTGTGATCTTGGACCTGCTGCGGCACCGAACTCGGCGGCTGCGGGCCGCCTGGGGACGTGGTGCCTGTGGTGTTCCCGCCGCAACCGGCCAGCACCAGCGTTGCGGCGGCCGTGGCGAGCATCCCGGTAAGTGCGCGTACGCGCATAATCTCTCCCTGCATGAAACCCCGAAGGGCACTCGTGATCTCGGCTGTGCGGTGGCACGGCGTGATGTGCGAGCCCGGGGGCTTGCAACACCACGCCGGCCCGTCACAGCCGGAGCACGCACAGGGCGGCAAGACGGCGGGAAACCGGAACGGGCGGCCGCAGGTACTCCAAGCCGATTCGCCGCCCAGCGGAACCGGCGTTTCCGCCAGCGTGGGAGAGGAACCCGCACAGCATGAGTCCTGCGGCCAGCATGCCGCCGAGCGCGGCGAGGACCGCCAAGCACAAATGCAGCAACGCGGTGGTACCTGATTCACCCCCACCGCCAGGAAGCGAGGCATCGTGACCCGCAGCGGGGCATGGGCACTGCGCTGCGTGGTTATCGGTCATTGCCATGCCCGACCCGATGGCCGGGGCGGTGACCGCGGCCAGTTCGGGATAGTGCCCACCGTGGCTCGGAGCGTGATGCATCAGCACCAGCCCGAACAGCAGCACGGCAAGCAGACCCCACAACCAGGACCGCGACGTCCATCGCACGTCCCCACCGTACGGGTTCCGCCGACTGCACATGTCACCAGACAGCGACCCCGTGACCGGGAATCCCACGGTCGTGCGACTCCCGGTTCACCCGGGTGCTTGCGCTACTGTCCGGTCCGTGAGACGCAGCGGGGGGACCGACCGTCACGGGCGGGCACTGCGTTGGCTGATCGGCTTCCCCGTTCTGCTCGCCTTCCTCGCAGTGCACCTCGTCTCTTGCTCGCTCGGGGCGGACCAGGGGCAATCCCACCCGCATCAGTCCGCTGCGACCACGACGGACGGCGACCACGGGCTGTCCCCCAGCGCCCCGAGCGACGACTGTGATCACCAGCGCCATGACGACCCGGCCAGCGAGACATGCCTCGCGGTCCCTCGCCAGAGCCATCCGCAGGCAGCTGGGGTATTCGCGTTACCCGCTGTCCTGGCCGTGCAACCACCCGCCATCGTCGATCCTCAGGTGGGCTCATTAAGTCCACGCTCCCAAGGAGCTCCCGGCGAACCACGGGCCGGGCGTGACTTGCTGATCTCTGTTGGTGTCGCCCGAATCTGATCGGGTCCGCGCAGCCGCTCACCCACGCCTGTTGGGCGTCCGCCGCCCCTGACGCGGTCAGGGGGTGTGGGTTCCGCTGCGCCTGCCGACCACTGAAGACTCTGATCAGGAAAGACAGGTTCATGACAACACTGCTTCCGCACGTTCCTCACCTCCCGCCAACCCTTCTTCCGCCAGCCCGTGTCATCGCCGCGGCACCCCGCTGCGGCACAGTCGCCTCGACGGTAGGCAACACCCCCGTAGTCTGGATTGACCATCCACTGGCTCCCGCCGGGCGCGGATTCTGGGCCAAGCTGGAGGGGCACAACCCAGGTGGAATAAAGGACCGCCCGGCGCTGCACATGGTCGAGTGCGCCCGCCGCCGCGGTGAGCTTGAACCTGGCGCAACCATCGTCGAATCAACCAGCGGCACGTTCGGGCTCGGCTTGGCGCTGGCCGGTATCGCCTACGGCCATCCGGTGACGCTGATCACCGATCCCGGCCTCGAACCGATCATGCACCGACTGCTGACCGCCCACGGCACTCGAATCGAGGTCGTGCAGCAGCCGCATCCCACCGGCGGGTGGCAGGAAGCCCGCCGCCAGCGGGCCGGTGAGCTGCTGGCTGACGACCCCGGCTCGTTCTGCCCGGACCAGTACTACAACCCCGACAACGTCGAGGGCTACGCGCCGCTCGCGTTGGAGCTGGTGGCCCAGCTCGGACGGATCGACGTGTTGGTGTGCTCGGTAGGCACCGGCGGGCACTCGGCCGGGGTGAGCCGCATCCTGCGGGAGTACTTCCCGCAGCTGCGTCTGGTGGGGGTCGACACCGTCGGCTCCACCATCTTCGGCCAACCCGCCCGGCCACGGTTGATGCGCGGCCTGGGCTCCAGCATCTATCCGGGCAACATCGACTACGGCGCCTTCGACGAGGTGCACTGGGTCGCCCCGCACGAGGCGGTCCTCCCCGCCCGTCGGCTCGCCGCCGCCTGTTACACCAGCGGAGGCTGGAGTGTGGGTGCCGTCGCCCTGGTAGCCGGCTGGCTGGCCCGCACTGAGGATCCCGATATCAGGATCACGGCGATCTTCCCCGACGGGCCACAACGCTACTTCGATACCGTGTTCAACGACGAGTACTGCCACCGCCACGGGCTGCTCGCCACGCGGCTGCCTGCCGAACCCGATGAGATCACGCACCCGGCGGCCCACGAGGTCACCCGCTGGACCCGCTGCCGCCACGTCGTCGATCCGGTGACCGACCCCCGCCTGGCGTACCTGGGGGCGCAGCGGTGATCGGCACGTGGCGGCAGTTCCGGTCCTTCAACGGCTGTGTGCGATTACTGATGATCAACCAGTTCGGTATCAACCTCGGCTTCTACCTGCTCATGCCGTACCTGGCCAACCACCTGTCCGGAGGACTGGGCATGGCGGCGTGGACGGTGGGCCTGGTGCTGGGGGTACGCACGCTGAGCCAGCAGGGTTTGTTCCTGCTCGGCGGGACGCTGGCCGACCGGCTGGGGTACAAACCCATGATCATCACCGGGTGTGCGCTGCGCATGGTGGGTTTCGGCCTGCTCGGCTTCGTGGACACGCTGCCGGCTCTGCTGGTGGCCTCGGTCGCGACCGGTCTGGCGGGGGCGTTGTTCAACCCCGCCGTGCGCGCCTACCTCGCCGCGGAGGCCGGTGGGCGCCGGGTGGAGGCGTTCGCGGTGTTCAACGTCTTCTACCAGGCTGGCATCCTCATCGGCCCGCTGGTCGGGCTGGCGCTGATCACCCTCGACTTCCGGGTGGTCTGCCTGGTCGCCTCGGCGATATTCGCCGGGTTGACGATCATGCAACTGCGGTCGCTGCCTGCCCGTGCCCCCGAGGACAGCGGTGACCGGCCGGTGGGCCTCGGGGGTGTGCTGGCCGACTGGCGCATGGTGATCGGCAACCGGGCGTTCCTGCTGTTCTCCCTGGCGATGATCAGCTCCTACGTGCTGTCGTCGCAGATCTATCTCGCGCTGCCGCTGCAAGCCAGCCATGTGCTTGGCCAGGACAGCGGGGACGCCGGCAGTAGCGCATTGTTCGCCGCCTCGGCGATCGTGGCGATCCTCGGGCAAGTCCGGCTCACCGCCTGGGCCAGGAAACGGTGGAGCCCTGGCCGATCACTCACCGTGGGACTGGGGTTGATGGGCGGGGCGTTTGTTCCCCTGATTCTCACCGCGCACCTGAGCCTCGAGGATGAACCCCTCACCCCCGCGCGGGCCGTGCTGGCACTGGTCCCGACGCTGGCAGCGACGATCATGCTCACCCTGGGCACCGTGCTGGCTTACCCGTTCGAGATGGACACTATCGTCACCCTGGCTGGTGGGCGTCGGGTGGCCACCCATTACGGCTTCTACAACACCCTGTCCGGGATCGGCATCACCGTGGGCAACCTGGCCACCGGACTGGTGTGGGACGCGGGCCAGGCATGGAATGTACCCGCACTGGTGTGGGTCGCGCTGGCCGCGACCGGAGTCACCGGCACGCTGGCGCTGGCCTGGCTCACCCGGCACCGGCACCTGCCGGTCACCGTCGTAGCGCCCGCACCAGCCAAGGACATTCCCGTCACCGTGGCCAGATCCGCCGAAAGCGGAGCGGACCGATGACCACTGATCCCAGCACCACCGTCACCGCCGACGAGGTGCATTCCGCAGCCGGACGACTGGCCGGTATCGCATACCGCACGCCCGTTGGGCTGGGGGCGCGGGTGGTGACCTTCGACCGCTACGTCGAAGACCGCTTCGCGTTGACCGACCGACTGGCGATCGAACACGGCCTGACGATCATCCCGCCGTACGACCATGTCGACATCATCACCGGCGCAGCCACCACCACACTGGAACTTTTGGAGCAGGCCGGTCCGCTGGATACGCTGGTCATGCCGCTGGGCGGCGGAGGCCAGCTGGCCGGGGCAGGCGTGGTGACCGCCGCGCTCAGCCCCGCCACCCGGCTGATCGGAGTGGAAACCTGCACCGGGGACAAAAACCGCCAGTCGCTGCAGGCCGGGCCTACCGGCTCACGCAGAACCGCGGCACCGGATCGCCGACCGGTCTCTCGTCTGCGCGGCAGATCCTCGACGAGCGCTACGCCCGCGGTGAGATCGATGACCAGGAATACCGCCGACGTCGCGCCGAGCTGCAATGAAACCAGCACCGATCAGTCGGCGCCAAGCGATCGTCCTGGGCGGGCTGGGCGCGGCCAGCGTCGCTGCCGGCGCGACGGGCTGGTTCGCCAACAGCCGGGGCGGCGGGACGGGCGGCCGACTGCAGCCCGGTGACACCGGCGCCGAACTACACCAACCGCAAGTGCTGGACAGTCAAGACGGATGGCTCGAGGTCGGGCTCACCGCCGCCGCAGGCGTACGTCTGATCGGTCAGGACACCCACGCGCTGGGCTACAACGGCACCTCGCCCGGACCCACGCTGAGGGTGCGCCCCGGGGACGAACTCGCCGTGCGGCTGACAAACCAACTGGAGGCACCCACCAACCTGCACACCCACGGGGTACGCGTCTCCCCGCAGGGAAACAGCGACAACCCGTTCCTCCGCGTCGACCCTGGCGCATCGTTCGACTACCTGTACCGGATTCCGGCCGACCACCCGGCCGGGACCTATTGGTACCACCCCCACCATCACGGCATGGTGGCCGACCAGATCTTCAGCGGGTTGGCCGGCGTACTGCTGGTCGACCGCGGACCCGACCTGCCGGTCACCGCCGACCGGGTCCTGCTCGTCACTGACACCACACTGGACGGCGACGGCCGAGTGACCCAGATCAGTGACATGGACCGAGCGATGGGGCGCCAGGGCGAGTTGGTGCTGGTCAACGGCCAGCACCACCCCACCATCCTCGCGACCCCGGGCGCAACCCAGCGTTGGCGGATCATCAACGGCTGCACCTCCCGGGTGCTGGCCATCCGCCTCGCCGGCCACGAGCTCGTCCAGGTCGCCCAAGATGGGACGTTCCTGCCCGTCCCGGCGTCCCGGGATCGGGTGGTGCTCGCCCCGGGTAACCGCGCCGACATGGTCATCCGTCCCACCGGCATCGGCCGCTATCCACTCACCACCGACGCCGTCGATCGCGGCAGTATGGGCGGGATGATGGGAGGCGGCAACGCGAGCAGCGGGCCGGTCACGCTCGCCACCATGGTCACCGCCGGGGCAACCACGATGTCGCCGCCGTTGCCGACCACCCTGCTCGCCGAGATATCCGGCACCGCGTCGGCTACCGCAGTGCGGCAGATCGCCTTCCAGATGGGCATGGGCATGGGCGGTATGGCCTTCACCATCAACGGCCGCGCCTTCGACCCCGAGCGCGACGACCAGACCGTGCGCCTGGGCACCATCGAGGAGTGGATCGTCACCAACCCCAGCCCGCTGGCGCACCCGTTTCACCTGCATGTGTGGCCGTTCACCGTCCTCGCCACCAGCGACGCCACCCCACCCACCGGCACCCCGCAAGACGTCGTTCTCATCCCGGCCCGCGGCTGGGTCCGGCTGCGCATCCCGTTCACCACGTACTCCGGGCGCAGCGTCTACCACTGCCACATCCTGGACCACGAAGACGCCGGCATGATGGCCACCGTCAACGTCCGTAGCTGAGCAGCTGGGAGTGCACCACCACCGAGCTGCGTTCGACGTTCCGGCAGATGAGTATCCCGCAGGCGGCGACCGAGGGAACCGCGCTGCGCCACTTACTCCTGAAAGTCACGCCGACGGCACTTATGGCCCGGCCGCACCAGACGCATTCATCCCGTTAAATACGGTACCCCCCTATGGTATGCTGGTAATCAGCATCAAGGAGGACGGATGAACGGCTACACCGAGGACAAGGACGCCTACCTCAAGCGCATGCGCCGCATCGAGGGACAGGTCCGCGGCATCGCGAAGATGATCGAGAACGACCAGTACTGCATCGACGTGCTCACGCAGGTCTCCGCCGCCACCAAGGCCCTGGAGGCGGTGGCGCTGGGCCTGCTGGACGAGCACCTCAAGCACTGTGTCACCCAGGCCGCCGCGGAGGGCGGGGCGATGGCCGACCAGAAGGTCGCCGAGGCAAGCGCCGCGATCGCCCGCCTGGTCAGGTCCTGATCCACTTCACCGACCTGAACCAGAAACACGGAGGCCGGGTAGGCCGCACCAGACAGCAAAGCTGTCACGAACAGCTGCTGGAACTCGGCGCCAAGGACGTCACCGTCCTGCGTGACGGGGTCGAAATGCGGATCCCGGCCAACCAGCTCGCGGTCGCTGACCGGTTCGTCGTGCGCCCCGGGGAGAAGATCGCCACCGACGGGGTGATCGAGGACGGCTCCTCCGCAATCGATGCGACGTCGCACCCCGAGGAACGGGCCGAAGAAGCCGACATCGACGAGGAGGTCTAACCATGTCCGATCACAACATGGCCGGGCACGCCGCGAATCAGCACGCCGGGCACGGGGCAGGTGTGCGCGGTGGCGCCCCGGACACCCCACAGGGCCGACGCGAGCTCAACCGGCTCGCTGTCTCCGCGACCGCGCACTGCCTCACCGGCTGCGCCATCGGCGAGATCCTGGGCCTGGTCATCGGCACCGCACTAGGCTGGAGCAACGGCCCTACGATCGCGCTGGCGATCGCACTTGCGTTCCTGTTCGGCTACTCGTTCACCATCGTCCCGGTGCTGCGCTCCGGCCTCGCGCTCGGCGCCGCGATCGGGGTGGCCTTGGCCGCGGACACCATCTCGATCACCGTCATGGAGATCACCGACAACGCGATCATGCTGGCCATCCCAGGAGCGATGGACGCCGGACTCACCAGCCCACTGTTCTGGGGTGCGCTGGCCGTCGCATTGGCCGTCGCATTCGTGGTCACCGTGCCGATCAACCGGGCGTTGATCCGCCGAGGCAAGGGCCACGCCGTGGTGCACCAGTATCACCACTAGCCGGGCTCGCCCCATCCCGGCGGGCATGTTCCGTGGTCCAGGGCTTCTTCGTCGGCCACCGGGGGCACCACTACGCGTCCAGGGCGTTGATAGACTCGATGACCAAGGCGTTCGTCACCGACATCCTCGGCTTCGTGGCCGCGTGGGGTCTGGAGCGCGTGGGGTCTGGAGCTGGTGCACTTCGCCAAGGGCCAGCGCAAGGACGATCTCACCGGGCGGTTCCTGGCCGGGTTCACCGACGACGAGGGCGTGCTGTTCGTCGGGCGGGCCCAGGAGAAGGCGGGAGTGTGGCGCACCCAGCGCCGCCACAACCCGGTGACCGGGGGCAGCTATGCCTGGCTGGTCCGCTCCTCGATCGTCTCGGCGATGCTCTTACGTCTGCTGTCCCGGGGCAGCCGGGCGAGAAGGTAGGCGAGGGCCTCGATCGGCATCACAACGGCGACCTCCCGGCCCCGTTTGGTGATGACCGTCGGAGTCTTGGCGTACTCGGCGCGGCCGATGACCTCGGTGAACGGCAGATTCGGGACCTGCGGGGGCCGATCTCTACGCTTCGCGACGGTCCGACGTCGCGTGAGCTTCATCGTCCTCGACACCGACGTGGCCTCATTCGAAGCAATCTCGGTCTTGGGCGGGGCTGGCACGGGGCGCCCAAAACCGCTATTCGGATCCGAATAGCGGGCAACGGGGTGCCTAAAACCGCGATTCGGCTCCTAATGGCTGCCTACGGGTGATCAGAACTGCGATTCGGCTCCGAATGACTGTCCAGCACCACTCCAGGCTGCGATTCGGATCCTTATTGTGGTCGAGGGGTGCGTATGTTAGGGGCTGTGTCGCGTCCGCCCTGCATGTCTTTAGGGGTCACTCAGCATGAACGTGTGGCTGTAGTGTTAGACCGACGATCACCGGGACAAGCCGGTCATCCCCTGTGAAAGATCCAGGCCAGAATCTCGCGCAGGGTCCGCTCCGCATCGTATTGAAACTAATGATCCACCATCCAGCCCCCAACCAGTTCGATCGGTTGCTTCATGGCGATCATGAAGGTCAAGTGGACAGTGCACGTCTTCCGGTGCCGCGGCCACCAGGTGGACCGCCGACAGTGTCGGCACTGCCCCCGCTTGTTGACCTGGTGTTCTTGTAGCACCACGTAAGCGGCGATCATGAAGCGCCTGGTCTGCTCGGCGGTGAGCTCCCGCGACGCATGTTTGCCATCCAGCAGACTTCTCAGTTGCTCGGCCCACAAGCGGTGCTGGGTTTCCTGTGCGCTACTCACGGCTGGTAACCACGCGCTTCTCTGGCGGCCTGCGCTATGAGGTCGACAAAGTTGTCGGCTTGCGTAGGTTCGAGGATCGCTTCAGAGGTGAACGGGCAGTCGAAAGAAGTCACCCATACCTTCCCGCGATGGACCTCGATGGTGATGGCGACACGGGCTTGCTGGCCTCGTCCTTTCACCACGAGCCTGCGCCGCGTCATAGAGTCACCGCCGTTGTGTTTGCTGAGCCCGCGTTCGGTCGGCCGGACTGGTGGCGGCTATGACGGGCGGCACCACCAGTCCGACTGGCAGCGGCGGTGGGCAATCGAGGTGTGACCCACCGGCACTGTGTGAAACGATGCCTCCGTTTGGGAATCAGCACAATCCTTGCATTTCGGAGGTTGTGTTTGCGTTCTGACTTGAGCACGACGTGCATCATGGCCACACTTGCGTGGCCCCGGCTGAAGGGGTGAGGAAGGATCGACACCGTGGCAAGCAGGAAGCACACGCCGACCGTCAGGTTGCGACGGCTGGCGGCCGAGCTGCGCCGAATTCGCGGCGCGGCCGGCATGAGCAGGGAGGTTGTCAGCGCCCAGACCGGCATCAACTACGCCACGCTCTACCGCATCGAGACCGCCAAGGCGCGGCCGCAGATGCGCACGTTGACAACTCTGCTGAAGCTGTACGGCGTCGCCGCCGAGCAGCACGACTACATGACGATCTTGTGCCGGGACGCCGCCGAGCAGGGCTGGCTACGGCCGTACCACTCGGAGCTGCCGGAGGAGTACACCGCCTACATCAGCTTCGAGGCCGAAGCGGCAAGCGTCCGCAACTATGAGTCCCTGTTCATCCCTGGCCTGCTCCAGACCGAGGAGTACGCTCGTGCGGTGCTCCGTGGTGGCCTTCTGATGGCGAGTCAGCAGGAAATCGAAGATCGCGTTCAAGCTCGCATCGAGCGGCAGCAGCTGCTCACCAAGGACAATCCGCTCAAGCTCTGGGCCATCGTGGACGAGGCGGTGTTGCGGCGGCTGGTCGGTGGCAAGGAGGTGATGGAAGCACAGCTTCGGCGCTTGGTGGACGCCGTGGCCGAACCGCACATCACACTACAAATCATCCCGTTCAGCTCAGGCGCGCACGCCGGTATGCCAGGCGCGTTCGTGCTGATGGATTTCAGCGACCCGATGGACACCGATTTGATCTACATCGACAGCATGGCCGGCGACCTCTTCTTGGAGTCCGACGCCGACATAAGTAGGTACACTTCCATCTTCGACAACCTACGAGCCGTCGCGCCGAGCCCCGATGATTCGGCTGCTATCGTAGCCGAATTGGCCAACGAGATTATGTGAGGAGGTAACAGAGATGGGAAACAGTGACCTCTCGCAGGCCGTGTGGCGTAAAAGCTCTAGGAGCAGCTTTAACGGTCAGTGCGTTGAGGTAGCGTTCGTCGGGGACTCGATCGCCATGCGCGACTCGAAGAACCCGACCGGGCCAGCGCTCGTCTTCAGTCACGGCGAGTGGAACGCGTTCGTCGGCGGTATTGACGACGGCGAGTTCAAACGCCCGTGAGTCCGACACCAAGAAGCCCGCCTCCAACACGTGAGGAGGCGGGCTTCGCCATCACCTTCCCTGTCGCTACAACCGTTTGAACCCAAGCCCTCTTGATCGGGGGCGGCGGTACATGCGAATATGCGGACCAAGCTGTCGGGTGGATCGCCATGGATCTTACCACTATCGAATACACCCTATAGTTGTATCTAATCGATGGAATGACTGCACGTTAACGAGGAGCGAATAGTGACCACGCAAGACAATCCTGACAAACGCAAACAATGGCATACACGGGTCACTCTTTGGGTTATCGGAACCATCCTCGCAGGGGTCGCTGCTTTTGTGAGCACGAGAGTCGTTTCGCTTCTCGAATCAGGCGTCGAGCAAATTGATCAACCGCTGGCTATCGTCGCCGAACCTTCACACAAGTGCAGTCCTTCTGCCCGTAAAGTAGTATTGAAATCCCCCGACGACGTTCCTCCTGAACCCTATCCCGACACCGATCCGCCCGAACTCCATTCCTATGATCCCGACTCTGAACAATACAGAGAATGGGAAAGGCAGCATCAGAAATGGACGCAGCAACATCAACAACAATATGAACAATGGGAGCAAAACGTCGGTGTCATTGATGGCAACGAGACCAATCTGACAATTACCGTAACCGGGAAATCAGATCGCTCCATAGTGCTCCAGTCGCTCGATATTGAAGTTACTGATCGGCGTACGCCTTCGCGGTACGGATTCACCCTGCCCGCAATATGCCCTGCTGGACCAGTAAATGTTCGATACATGAGTTTCGATCTCAACAAAAATCCGCCGGCACTAATCAAATCCGAGGACGGGCGCTACCACCTTGGAGAACCAGGAGAACTACTTCCCGAAAAACCGACCACCTTTCCCTATCTAGTTAATCAGACTGAGCTGGAAGTCTTCGATCTCAATCTACACACAACGACATGCGACTGTAGTTGGAGACTCCACTTGCATTGGGTATCTGGAAGCAGGTCAGGGAAACTTACTATCGATAATAATGGCCAGCCGTTTCGAACTGTCCCCGCACGAGACTTACTATTTGACCAACCCAATCCACCCTAGCACTAAACACTCTAGATATTCGGCATATCTACCGCCCGGGACTTACAAGTGAAGGCCGCATCCTGCTGGTGACAGCGAGCGCTGACAGCAACGGCTGTTCTCCGGCCGCTTCCTCGGCGAGCAGCCGGGTGGCGACCACCTGACGCAGGTCACGCGCGTCGGTCAGCAGCTCGATCAGTGCGCTGGTCGCCAGGACGATCACTCGTCGTCCTCCCGGACCGCGCGGACAGCGTTGATCACCTGGTCGTGCGTGAGTCTGGAGTCCGCACCGATCTGGGCCATGCGCTCGATCGTCTGGGCGATGCTCTTGTGACTGCTGTCCTGGGGAAGCCGGGCCAGCAAGTAGGCGAGGGCCTCGATCGGCATCACTACCGCGACCTCACGGCCGCGCTTGGTGATGACCGTCGGAGTCTTGGCGTACTCCGCGCGGCCGATGACCTCGGTGAACCGGGCGCGGGCCTCGGTGAACGGCAGAGTCGGGACCTGCGGGGGCCGTTCGGAATCAAGCTCAGTCATGCACAGAATGTACAGCCTGTGCAGTGCAGGGATCGGCCTTCCTACGGCAGGTCTCGGCCTTCGGAGGCGGGAGCGCAGGTTCGAATCCTGCCGGGGGCACCGTCATCTACGCGGTTCATGGACGCCGGGTGAGAGAATCGTGCTCGGTAGAACGGAGGTGATTCCGGTGAGCTTGACGACCGAAGTGCCGGAGCGCTGGCCCGCGGACGAGGACCTGCCGATCGAAGAACTCGCTCGCCGCCAGGGTGTGCGCCCGATCGCCTCGCTCGACGAGCTCGCACAGCCCGAGCTCTGGGAATCCGACCAGGAGTACGAGGACTTCTTGACCGATCTCTACGCCTCGCGGCGGTCCGACGTCGCGTGAGCTTCATCGTCCTCGACACCGACGTGGCCTCGGCAGTGCTGCGCGAACGCGTTCCCGACCCGATAGGTCGTCGGCTGACCGGGCAGTCCCTCGCCATCACGTTTGTGACCGTGGGCGAGCTGCGCAAGTGGACACTCGTGCGACGGTGGGGGCCGCAGCGGCTGGCCGGAATGCGGACATTCCTGTCCCGAGTCGTCGTCCTGCCCTACACCGAGACCGTCGCGAATGCTTGGGGCGAGTTGCAGGCACACGCCCAGCTGCGCAGCCGACCACGGCCGGCGAACGACACGTGGATCGCCGCTTGTTGCCTGGCCCGCGAGCTGCCGCTCGCCACTCTCAACATCAAGGACTTCAGGGATTTCGCTGAGCACGAGGGCCTGGAACTCATCTCGTAACGCAGCTCGTTCGGGTTGACGCTGCTCGCAGGGCGAGAGTGGCGAATGTATCCGGCGTCAACGCCGCTACGAGACCCGATCTTCCTGTGTTCATTCCAGGCAGCTCGCCACCGGCGCGGCACACTCAGCAAGACCGAGGAGTAGCTTCGCCACTGCTTAGACAGCGATTGGCTACGGAGGTGAGCACCATGGTGACTGTCACGGCCGTCTACGAGCGCGACGTCCAGGGTCGATGGCTCGTCCATATCGCGGAAGAGCCACGCTGCCACACCTGGGCGCGTTCCTATGCGTCCGCTCGTCGCGAGATCGTTGATGCTACCGAGCTCTGGCTCGATGAGCTCGGCGTCGAATCGCTCGACAACCTCGATATCCGCCGTTCTCCACGCAGCGCCTGACCCACGCCCAAGATTGCCAGCTGACCGCGAACCCGGTGACACGACTGTCCAACGTGGATATCTGGCAGCGCGCCTACAGCACCCGCAGCCGCAGGCTGGTGGTCCTGCTCGCGCTGGCGACGTGCGCCCTCTCGGTCTCCAGGGCTTTGGCCGAGAGCTTGGTGGCACCGGGGAAGAAGGACACGCTCACCTCGTTGTCCGTCAGCTCCCATACACCGGTGATCCTGCCGCCGACCACGACGATCGGGGCGATCCAGCCCGCAACCTTGCTCACCTTGGCGCGGTGGGCAGGCGCGAGGATCTGCGGGTCGTTGGTTCCCGGTTTCAGCACGTACTGGTCGAACGCGCCGAGGTCTTGACCAGGGTCCGATCGGCGATGCCGTCCTCGACCTGCCCAGCCTTCGGTTCGGCCTGCCGTAGCCGCACAGCCAGCTCAGCTGACGACGTGACCTGTGCCTGCACACCACAGAGCCGACTGACGACATCGACCGCGTCGGCGCTTGCGCGCGGATCCAGGAACTGCCGCCGCAAACGCCACGCACGCACCTGGTCCCAGCTGATTGTCACGTACCCTCCCTCGTGGGATGAACTATGGGATCGTGGGCAAGTCGAGGCTGCTAGCCGGGTGAGAGAATCGGGCTCGGTAGAACGGAGGTGGTTCCGGTGAGGGAGTACGAGGACTTCCTGACCGATCTCATACTAGGAGAACCTGGGAGCTCTGCAACCCGTTGGCCAGGCGCAAGAAGTAATCTCGATACCATTGATTGCATCAGCTCGGTATGAATTTTGATAACTAGACGCTAGAGCTGAGATGGTCCAAGGCTTACCGCCATCATCCACCGTTAACACCCAGTCATCAGAGAATCTTATGTCAAATACGAAATCGTAATCGTATTTGACAGTGATGACCGAAACGGAAAAGGTGAATTGCTCGTCGCGGGCGAGCGTAACCTGATTCTTCTCAAAATATCGATGCCGCGTCGGGTTTCCCTCTGTGTCCAGCGTACGTGCTCTCGCGTCGGGTGAGTCGAGTTCAAAACCGATTTGACCGGTTTCAGAACCACCTTCCGGGTGAACCCATACCATCGTCCCATTTACAGGCTCTCTTCGGCCGACCGCGCGGACAGTTATCTCTCGAACGCTGACGGGCGCAAAGTGTTGCCCCGTCAAGGTGAACTCGATATCTTGACGACTGCGCGGATCAGTTTGGCCGTAGGTCGCCGAGAGTATACGGTGCGCCTTTGCCGTCACCACCGGATGCGTAATTTCTTGCTTTAGCAGCGCAAGCTCGGACGGCGCGAGATCGTCCGTGAAAGTCAGGCTTTCGTAGCCTCGAGTATAAATTGGCTCGCTCGTCACTCGGGCCGGAGCTGTTTCCAGATCCTGAAGGTCCTTATCCTTCTCGATAGCGCGTTCGACCCCCACCTGCTGGCTCGGAGCTAGAGTAAAAGCGAGGATCACCGCGAGAACAGCTAGCACAACCGAGCCGATCCATGTCCAAATTTTGCTAGTCTTTACCGTGTTGACGTCCCGGTAGGCATTCTTTCGATTCTTCCTGTTCCGCTTTCCACCCTGATTCCGTTTACCCTCTACCCGATCACCGGTTTGCGGTGCCACTTCTCCTCCCTCCGATGGTTGGCGAAATCGTCTCAGAGCTCCTCGCCCGAAACCCTGACCATGGTATCACCGGGTAAGCTACGGGATACGCTTGGTAAGATGGTTTTCATGTTCCTCTTCTCGCGCATCCACCGGAATCGATGCATCGCCCGGGGGAAGCGTTAGGGCAGGCGTTGGCCGATGGCCAGGGCGGCGGTGGTGGCGAGCAGGGCGACGATGGTGCCTGCGATCAGCCACGGTTTGCTGGCGTCGAGGTGTTTGGTTTCGTAGCCGATCTGCTCGCCGAGGGTGTCGTAGACCTCATTGAGCTGGCCCGCACTGCTCGCCTCGTAGAACTCTCCCCCGGAAATTTCCGCTATCTGCTGCATCGACTCATCGTCGGCGCGCACGTCCTGCCACGAGCCGTTGATCTCGACGCGGCCATACGCGGTGCCGAACGAAATGGTGGAGATCGGCACCTCGGCTTCCGCAGCGGAGCGGGCAGCGCTGAACGAGCCGCGCGAATCGTCGGGATCGGTCGTGGGCACCGTCTGCTTGCCATCGCCCAGCAACACAATGCGCGCCGGCGGGGGCCCCTGGGCGTCCGCGACCACGGCGCCGAACGCGTCGATCGCGGACAATGCGGCGAAGATCGCCTCACCTGTACCGGTGGCCTCGGCGAGCTTGAGGTTGTCGATCGCCTGGGTGATTGAGGCGCGTTCTGTGGTCGGGGAGACCAGCACCGTTGCCGAGCCGGCGAACGAAATCAGGCCCAGGTTCACCCCCGGAGTCAGTTCCTCGGCGAACGCCTTCGCCGAGCGCTGTGCCGCAGCCAGCCTGCTGGGCTCGATATCGGTGGCCTGCATGGACAGCGACACGTCGATGACCAACATCACGGTGGCCCGGTTTCGCGGCACCTTCTGCGCTGCGGTCGGACCGGCCAGCGCAACCGTCAACAGCACCAGTGCGGCCAGCAGCAGGGCTATCGGCACGTGCCGCTGCCAGCCAGGACGGTGCGGCGCGACGCGCTCCAGCATGGCGAGGTTCGCAAAGCGCAGCATGTGCTTGTGTCGTCTGCCCTGCATCCACACGTAGCCCGCCACCAGCGCCGCGACCACCACCAGCAGCAGGAACCAGATCGGCGCGGTGAATTCGCCCAGGCTCATGCGACCCCTCCCGACCAGCGGCGCTTGCGGGCTACCGCGAAGCGCACCATGTCGGCCACCCAGTCCGAGTCGGTACGCAGCCTCAGCTGGCTCGCGCCGCAGCGTCGCAGCGCCGCGGCTACGTCCTCGCAGTGCGCGGCGGCGGCTGCGGCGAACTCCCGGCGCAGCAGCGGCGTCGTCACGATCTCCTTGCGCCGTCCGGTCTCCGGGTCGGCGAGCACGACGGCGCCGATGTCGGGCAGTTCCAGGTCACGCGGATCGAGCACCTCGATCGCGATCAGATCGTGCCGGGCGGACAGCGCGCGCAGCGGCCGTTCCCACTCGAACATGTCATGGCCGAACGCCGCACCTGAGCCAGGGCCGAGGAAGTCCGAGATCACCGCTACCAGCCCGCGGCGCCGTGGTGGGCGGCGTAACTGCTCCAGAATCGCGGCGAAGTCACCGCGGACGCCCTCGGCGGCACGTGGCAGCTCAGCGATCCGGCGGATCATCCCGCGGGCGTGCGGCAGCCCGCCCCGCGCCGGGATCCGGAGCACCTCGGCACCGGTGCTCACCACGGCGCCCACCCGGTTGCCGCCACCGCGGGTGAGGTGCGCGACGGCAGCGCAGGCGGCCACCGCCAGCTCCCGCTTGTCACATTCGGCGGTGCCGAAGTCGAGGCTGGCCGACAAGTCCACCGCCAGCCAGGTCTCCAGCTCCCGATCTGCGACGGTCTCCCGGATGTGCGCCTGGGTGGTGCGCGCCGTCACTGCCCAGTCCATCCGGCGGACGTCGTCGCCTGGCTCGTATGGCCTGGCCTCCCCGAGCTCGCTGCCTGGCCCCGGGACCAAGCCGAGGTGGTTGCCCTGCAGCAACCCGTCCAGCCGACGGGCCACGGTGAGTTCCAGGGCGCGCAACGCGACCTCCATGCGCCCCTCTCGTAATGCGGGCGGGGCCCAGCTGTGCCGCTGATCCCGGCCGGTGGGTGCCGTCATGTCAGTCGGGCCGGATCAGATCCGGCCCGTCGCCTCGGCGACGGCCCCTGTGCCAGCCGCTGGCGGGTCCGGCACCTGAGGACGAGCCGATAACTGCGGCAACGGCACCGTCTGGAGCACCCGGGTGACGATGTGCTCCACCGGGACCCCATCGGCCAGCGCGTCATAGGAGAGCACCAGCCGGTGTCGCAGCACGTCAGCTGAGACATCCACCACGTCTTGGGGCAGGACGTAATCCCGCCCGCGAATCAGCGCGACTGCACGCGCCGCTGCGACGATGCCGAGGGTCGCCCGGGGCGAGGCACCATAGGCCACCCAGCCTGCGACATCGGAAAGGCCGTGCTCCGCGGGCGCCCGGGTGGCCACCACCAAACGCACCACATAATCGATCAGGGCATGGTGCACGAAGACCTGCTCGGCGACCTCCTGCAGCCGGGTCAATTCACCCGGGTCGAGTACCCGATGCGCCTGCGGAGGTCGGCCCCCCATGCGGTACACGATCTCCCGCTCCTCCTCGACGGAGGGATAGTCCACCAGAAGCTTGAACAAGAACCGGTCCCGCTGTGCCTCGGGCAGCGGGTAAACCCCCTCGTTCTCGATCGGGTTCTGCGTGGCCAGCACGAGGAACGGCGCGGGCATCGGATGAGTTGTGCCACCGATCGAGACCTGCCGCTCGGCCATCACCTCCAGCAGCGCCGACTGCACCTTGGCCGGCGCGCGGTTGATCTCGTCGGCCAGCACGAAGTTGGCCATCACCGGGCCCAGTTCGACGTCGAACTGCTCGCGGCCCGGCCGGTAGATCCGGGTGCCGAGAATGTCGGAGGGCACCAGGTCAGGGGTGAACTGGATCCGGGAGAACGAGCCGCCCACGACGCGGGCCACCGTCTCGACCGCGAGGGTCTTGGCCACTCCGGGCACGCCCTCCAGCAGCAGGTGCCCACGGGCCAGCAGGCCGACGAGCATCCGTTCGACCAGCCGGTCCTGGCCCACGATGACCCGTTTGATCTCGAAGACCGTCCGTTCCAGCAGCTGGGCATCTCGGGCCGGGGTGGTCGGGTGACCACCGTTGCCTGCCGGAGCGGGGGACGGCACCCCGCCGTCGGCTTCACTCACTGATCTTCATGAGACACAAGCTCCTCCGGGGCGCGGCAGCGGACTGGGAGAGGGCGCACGGTACGCCCTTCGGCAGTTTCACCGCAGACGAAACCGCTGCGCCGGTGTGGCTGGGGTGAAGGCGTGGTCACTCAATTTACCTGGCGTGCCATGCCCTCCCAGTATTGCTGACGCAGCTTGAATTTCTGGATCTTTCCGGTGGCGGTGCGCGGGATCTCCCGGCGAAACTCCACCGACGTCGGTGCCTTGTAGCCGGCCAGTCTCTCCTTGCAGTGCCTGATGATCTCGTCCTCGGTGACCTGCGCCCCCTCGGCCAGCACGACCAGTGCCTTGATCGTCTCACCCCACCGCTGCGAGGGGACGCCGATCACCGCGACCTCGGCCACCGCTGGGTGGCTGAACACGCAGTCCTCCACCTCGATCGAGGACACGTTCTCACCACCAGTGATAATCACGTCCTTCTTCCGGTCGGAGATCGACAGGTGGCCCTGCTCGTCTACCGATCCACCGTCTCCGGTGCGGAACCAGCCATCCACCAGCACGTCGCCGGTGGCTTCGGGGTTGTCCCAGTAACCGTCCATGACGACGTTGGAGCGCGCCAGCACCTCCCCGGAGTCCGACGTGGTGAGCTGCACGCCCAGCGCAGGAGCACCCGCGCGGGACAGCCTGCGGGCCCGCGCCTCGGCGGGTAGCTCGTCATCGGCCGGGGCGCTGCGGTTGAAGGTGAGCAGCGGCGAAGTCTCGGTGAGTCCGTAGAGCTGCATGAACTCCCAGCCCAGCTCCTCGCCGATCCGCAGGATGGTCTTGGTGGGCGGTGGCGCACCCGCGCAGACCAGCCGCACCGTGCCCCGCCCTGGGATCTCCCCTGCCCAGTCCGCGGCGGCGCCGAGCACCGCGTTCCAGACCGCCGGGGCACCGCACATCAGCGTCACGCCGTGCTCCTGCACCCGGCGCAGGATCTCGGTGCCGTCCACCTTCCGCAACACGACCTGTTTGGCCCCCAGCCCGGCCAGCCCGAACGGCATGCCCCAGCCGTTGCAATGGAACATCGGCAGGGTGTGCAGGTAGACGTCGCGTTCCCAAGCCCGGATGTGCATCGCGAAGGTGACCGCGTTGATCCAGATGTTCCGGTGGGTCAGCTGCACTCCCTTGGGTCGTGCGGTGGTGCCCGAGGTGTAGTTGATCGTGGCGGTGGCGTCCTCGTCGGGGCTGGCCCATGGGCGTGGCTCGGCGCCGAAGCGCATGACGTGCTGCTCGGTCTCCTCGCCCAGCACGAAGCGGTGCGGCGCCTTCACCCCGGCGAGTGCGTCGTCGAGCTCGGGGTCGACCAGCAGCACCGAGGCGCGGCTGTGCGCCACGATGTAGGCCACCTCATCGCTGTGCAGCCGGAAGTTCACCGGAACGCAGATCCGGCCGCTGGCCGGGACAGCGTGCAGCAACTCGAACAGCCGGGCCGAGTTGTGGCTGACCACCGCCACCCGCTCGCCCTCGGCCACCCCGAGCGCGTCCAGGCCGACCTGCCAGGCGCGGACCCGGCGGTCCAGGTCCCGATAGGTCAACGTCGGCACCGACGGTCCCGGCTGGTCGGGCTCGTCGACGACGGCGACGCAGTCCGCGAAGGCCGCCGCACCGCGGGCGAGGAAGTCGGCGACGGTCAAGGGCACCCGCATGGCTGCTACCTCCGGCGAGGGTCGTTCCTGCACGATCATTGTGGTTACTCAGCCTGCACGGCGGTACTCAGCTTCCACGATGGGGGCTTCCAAGATGGGGGCCTGCACGACGAGGGCTTCCACGAGAGGGTGAGTCCTACCGGACGGGCGTACGTTGAGTTATGAGGGCAGGTTGCGGGCCGGACCAATCGATAGTTCAGACTCGCCTCCTTCGATGTCCCTCAACGTCCCCTTACCCTTCCCCCTACCTTCGTCACAACCAGGAGTTGCCCATGACCCGAGCAGCACGCAGCGCCGACAGCTTCGATACCCGCGGTTCCCTTGTGGTCGGCGACACCTCCTACGAGGTCTTCCGCTTAGCCGCGCTCGACGCCGTAACGGGCCCTTCCTGGCGCGTGCTGCCCTACAGCCTCAAGGTGTTACTGGAGAACCTGCTGCGCATCGAAGACGGGGTGGATGTCACCCGAGGGCACATCGAGGCGCTCGCTCGCTGGAACGCTCGCGCCGAGCCCGCCACCGAGATCCAGTTCACCCCGGCTAGGGTGATCATGCAGGATTTCACCGGGGTGCCCTGCGTGGTGGACCTGGCCACGATGCGTGAGGCGGTCACCGAACTCGGCGGCGACCCGCAGGCTGTGAATCCGCTCGCCCCCACCGAACTGGTCATCGATCACTCTGTGATCACCGACGTGTTCGGCCGTTCGGACGCATTCGAACGCAATGTCAACCTCGAATACCAGCGCAACTGGGAGCGCTACCAGTTCCTGCGCTGGGGTCAGGGGGCTTTCGACGAGTTCAAGGTCGTCCCGCCGGGCACCGGAATCGTGCATCAGGTCAACCTCGAGCACCTGGCGCGCGTCGTCATGACGAGAAACGGGCAGGCCTACCCCGACACGGTGGTGGGCACCGACAGTCACACCACAATGGTCAACGGGTTGGGCGTACTCGGCTGGGGCGTCGGCGGCATCGAGGCTGAGGCGGCGATGCTCGGCCAGCCGGTGTCCATGCTCATCCCGCAGGTGCTGGGCTTCAAGCTCACCGGCACCATCCCGGCGGGGGCGACCGCCACTGACGTCGTGCTCACCATCACCGAGATGCTGCGCCGCCGGGGCGTGGTGGGGAAGTTCGTCGAGTTCTACGGTGCAGGTGTGTCGGAAGTGCCATTGGCCAACCGGGCCACCATCGGCAACATGAGCCCGGAATTCGGCTCCACCTGCGCGATCTTCCCGATCGACGAGGAGACCATCCGTTACTTGACGCTCACCGGGCGCTCGCCCGAGCAGCTCGCACTGGTCGAGGCGTACGCCAAGGAGCAGGACCTCTGGCATGACCCCAGCCGGGAAGCCACGTACTCCGATTACCTGGAGCTGAACCTGTCCACCGTGGTCCCCTCGATCGCCGGTCCCAAGCGCCCACAGGACCGTATTGCGCTCGTCGAAGCCAAGAACTCGTTCCGGCATGCACTGGTCAGCTACGTGGATTCCGCCGAGAACGAGGCCCAGAAAGAGGCGCAGTCTGGGGAATCTACTGTGGACGAGGCGGGCATCGAGTCGTTCCCTGCCAGCGATGCGCCCGCGGTGAGCAGCGGTAACGGCGGCGGCGAACCCCATCCCCTGGTCTCCGCCGCAGCAGGTGCCCTCGGCCGCACCAGTACTCCCGCTGTGGTGCACACGGCCGACGGCCTGAGCTATGAGCTCGACCACGGCGCGGTGGTGATCGCGTCGGTCACGTCGTGCACCAACACGTCCAATCCGTCCGTGATGCTCGGCGCCGCGCTGCTGGCCCGCAACGCCGTGGACCGGGGCCTGACCACCAAGCCGTGGGTGAAGACATCGATGGCACCGGGCTCCCAGATAGTCACCGACTACTACGAGAAGGCCGGCCTGTGGCCGTACCTGGAAAAGCTCGGATACCACCTCGTCGGTTACGGCTGCACTACCTGCATCGGCAACTCGGGGCCGCTGCCCGAGGAGGTGTCCCAAGCCGTGCACGACTCCGACCTCGCGGTGGTCAGCGTGTTGTCGGGCAACCGCAACTTCGAGGGCCGGATCAATCCGGACGTGAAGATGAACTACCTCGCCTCGCCGCCATTGGTGATCGCCTATGCGCTGGCGGGGACCATGGACTTCGACTTCAAGACTGATCCGCTTGGGCACGACAGCGGCGGGAATCCAATCTTTCTCGCCGACATCTGGCCGGCTGCTGAGGAGATCCAGAAAGTCATCGAGTCCACGATCAGCCAGGAGATGTTCACCAAGGACTACGCGGACGTCTTTGCCGGGGATTCTCGCTGGCAGTCACTTTCCACCCCGGAGGGCGAGACCTTCACGTGGGACCCGGGGTCCACCTACGTCCGCAAGCCGCCGTATTTCGACGGTATGACGGTCCGTCCGCAACCGGTGCGGGACATCACCGGAGCTCGGGTTCTGGCACTGCTGGGTGACTCGGTGACCACCGACCACATCTCACCTGCCGGGGCGATCAAAGCGGACTCCCCCGCGGGTCGCTACCTCACCGAACATGGCGTGCAGCGCTGGGACTTCAACTCCTACGGATCCCGCCGAGGCAATCACGAGGTGATGATCCGTGGCACGTTCGCCAATATCCGGCTGCGTAACCTGCTGCTGGAGGACGTCAGCGGCGGCTACACCCGTGACTTCACCGCGAGTGGTGAGCAAACGTTCATCTATGACGCGGCACAGCACTACGCAAAGGCCGGAATACCGCTGGTGATCCTCGGCGGCAAGGAATACGGATCGGGCTCCTCCCGGGACTGGGCAGCCAAAGGCACCCGGCTGCTCGGGGTGCGGGCAGTGATCGCTGAATCCTTCGAGCGCATTCACCGCTCCAACCTGATCGGGATGGGTGTGCTTCCCCTGCAGTTCCCAGCGGGCACGTCGGCCTCGTCACTGGGCCTGGACGGCACGGAGACCTTCGACATCACCGGCGTCACTGCGCTGGACGACGACTCCACCCCACCCAGCCTGCGCGTCACAGCGACCCGCGAGGGTGGCCAACTGGTGGAGTTCGACGCCGTACTGCGCATCGACACCCCCGGCGAGGCGGACTACTACCGCAACGGTGGGATCCTGCAGTACGTGCTGCGTCGAATGGCGCTTCGCGTCCCGTGAGGGGCGTTCTGTTGTGATGCCGCGGGATACGAACGGTAGCCAGCACGCTACGGTGCGCGGGAACATGACCCAGCCACCCCCGTCCGGGGTCCGATCAGAGGGGCAGGCATCCATGAGAACCCGACGAGCTGCGGCGTGCTTGGCCGCGTCAGCCGTTCTCGCGATGGTAGCCACGGCCTGTGGGCAGTCCGGCGATGGCGCGATCACTGTCTTCAACACCGAGCCGGAGAACCCGCTGGTGCCGGGCAACACCACGGAGACCGGTGGCGGCAATGTGGTCGACGCGCTGTTCACCGGGCTGGTGGAGTACGACCCGAAGACGGCGGAGCCCTACAAAGAGATGGCTGAGTCGATCACGACCACCGACTCGAGGGTGTACACGATCACGCTCAAGCGGGGCTGGACGTTCCACGACGGCACCCCGGTGCAGGCGCACAACTTCGTCGACGCGTGGAACCACACCGCCTACTCGCCCAATGGGCAACAAAACGCCAGCTTCTTCGTCCAGATCCAGGGCTACAGCGATGTCCACACCGAGGATCCGGACGGCTCCGAAGGGCCGCAGCAGGCCCCACAGCCTGCCGCGCAGGAGATGTCCGGGCTGCGGGTGGTGGACGACTACACGATCGAGGTCACCCTCACCGAGCCGTTCGCGGTGTTCCCCACCCAGCTCGGCTACGTTGCGTTCTCGCCACTGCCCGATTCGTTCTTCGAGGACCAGGAGGCGTTCGAGGCCGCACCGGTCGGCAACGGTCCGTTCCAATTCGAGTCCCGGCAGCCGGGCACCGACATCAAGCTGAGCCGCTACGACGACTACCTCGGCGAGCGCAAGCCGAGCATCGCAGGCGTCGAGTTCCGGATCTACGAGTCACTCGAATCCGCCTACGCCGACGTGGTCGCGAACAACCTCGATTTTCTCGACACGATCCCGGCCTCCGGGCTCACCGACAACCTCTATCAGACCGATCTCGCAGGCCGTTTCGTCTCCGCGCCAGCGCTGCGGATCCAGACCCTGAGCTTCCCGCTCTACGACCCGCGCTACGCCAATCCGGACCTGCGTCGGTCCCTCTCAATGGCGATCAACCGTGAGCAGATCAACGAGCAGATCTTCAACGGCACCCGGCCCCCCGCTGACGGGCTGGTCTCGCCGAACATCCCAGGCCGCACGGAGAACCAGTGCGGCGAGCTGTGCGAGTTCAGCCCCGTGGAGGCCAAGCGGCTGTTCGACAGCGCTGGCTTCAGCGGTCCCGTGCAGCTCACCTCGAACGTCGACGGGGGCAACGCGGAGTGGATGACGGCGGCCTGCAACAGCATCGCCAACGTCCTCCAGTCAGAGTGCAACTTCCTCCCGGTCCCGACGTTCGGTGAGTTCCGACAGACGATCAACGAAAGGCAGATGTCGGCGATCTATCGCTCCGGATGGGTGGCCGACTACCCGTCGATCGAGAATTACCTCAACCCTCTGTACCGCACCGGGGGCTCGTCCAACGACGGCGAGTACTCCAACCCCGCGGTGGATGCCAAGCTCGCCGAGGCGGACGCCGCGACCTCACAGGAAGAGGCAGCCGCGCTGTACCAGGAGGCCGAGCGGATGATCATCCAGGACATGCCCGCCATCCCCGTGTACTTCTACACCACCCCGTCCGGCTGGTCCGAGCGGTTGCGCAACGTGCAGGTCACGCCGTTCATCGAGCTCGATCTCGAGTCCGTCCAGGTCGGCTGACCCAACCGGAGGTGTCTGGAGTTGGGTCTGGGCGGGAGGTGACCAGTGGGGCGCTACGTGCTGCGCAGGCTGCTGCAACTCATCCCGGTGTTCCTCGGCACCACGTTTCTGATCTACGTGCTGGTCTGGACGATCCCCGGCGACCCGTTCGCCTCCCAATGTGGCGATCGGGGGTGCCCGGACGCCTACATCACCGAGATGCGGGAGAAGTTCAACCTGGACGACCCACTGCTCGTGCAGTACGGCAATTACCTGCTCAGCTTGCTGCAGGGGGACTTCGGGGAGACCTTCTCCGGGATCGAAGTCGGCGAGCTCATCGCGAACGCGTACCCGGTAACCCTCAAGTTGGCGTTGGTGGCGCTGCTCATCGAGATGGTGATAGGTGGGATCGCCGGGATCCTGACCGGTCTGCGCAGCGGCGGTTTCCTCGACAACCTGGTACTGGTCTCGACCCTGTTCCTGATCTCCATCCCGGTCTTCGTCACCGGGTTCGTGCTGCAGCTCCAGCTCGGCATGCGCTGGGGCATCATCGCGCCCACGGTCTCATCGCAGGCCCGGCTGAGCGAACTGATCGTGCCTGGATTCGTGCTCGGCAGTTTGTCGATGGCCTATGTCGCCCGGTTGACCCGCAGCTCCATCGCGGAGAACAGGCGCTCCGACTACGTGCGTACGGCGGTAGCCAAGGGCCTCACGCCGAGCCGGGTGGCCGGGGTTCACCTACTGCGCAACTCGGCCATTCCGGTCGTCACCTTCCTGGGCACCGATCTGGGCGGGCTGATGGGTGGTGCCATCGTGACGGAGGGAATCTTCAACATCCGAGGCATCGGTGGGTTGATCTTCGGGGCGATCAACACCAAGGAAGGCGCAACGGTGGTCGGAGTCGTCACGTTGCTCGTGATTGTTTACCTGCTGATGAACCTGGTGGTCGACATCCTCTACGCGGTGCTCGACCCGAGGATCCGCTATGACTGACCCACGGTCACTGTCTGAACCGACGCTGTCCACCGGCGCGCCGCGCAGTCTCGCCTCAGACGCCTGGTACGACCTGCGCCGCCGCCCGCTGTTCCTGGTTTCGCTGTCGCTGATCGCCTTCCTGCTGGTGCTGGCAGCCGCGCCAGGTCTGTTCACATCGGTTGACCCGAACGTCGCCGACCTCGCGCGAAGCCGCGAGGAACCCTCGGCGCAGGCCTGGTTCGGCTATGACCTGCAGGGCAGGGACATCTACGCTCGCACGATCTACGGCACCCGGGTGTCGATCGTCGTCGGCATGCTGGCGACCAGCATCACCGTTGCGATCGGAGCGACCATGGGGCTCGTCGCGGGCTACCTCGGCGGATGGGTGGACGCCGTGGCCTCCCGGACCGCCGACGTGTTCTTCGGGCTGCCCTTCGTGCTCGGCGCGATCGTGATACTGACCACCCTGCGCGAGTTCACCGGGGGCAGCGCGGTGGGGATCACAGCGCTCGTCGTCGGGAGTATGGGCCTGCTGGGCTGGCCGGTGACGATGCGGATCATGCGTTCGGCCGCCGTCTCGGCACGCCAACAGGACTACGTGCGCGCTGCCCGCGGGCTCGGCGCCGGGCCGTTGCGGGTGATCCGGCGCCATCTCCTGCCGAACTGCCTGGCGCCCGTGCTGGTGTACGCCACCATCGCGCTCGGTGCGTTCATCGGCGCCGAGGCCACCCTGTCATTCCTCGGGATCGGGCTGCGTCATCCGGTGGTGTCCTGGGGAGTGATGATCAGTGAGGCCCGCGACTACCTCCGCTCCTCGCCGCATATGGTGCTCTTCCCGGCCGGCTTCCTCACGGTCACCGTGCTCGCCTTCGTGATGCTGGGCGATGCCGTCCGCGAGGCGTTCGACCCCAGGTCACGGTGACTCGATGCCCACCTCTGACGACCCGGCCCAGCCACTGCTCGCCGTCGACGGGCTGTGTGTGGAGTTCCGCTCCCGGGACGGGGTGGCCAGGGTGCTCAACGGGATCACCTGTCACGTGAATGTCGGCGAGACCCTGGCCGTGCTCGGCGAGTCCGGTTCGGGCAAGAGCGTCACCGCGAACACCATCATGGGGATTCTCGACACTCCGCCGGGGTTCGTGACCGGCGGGACGGTGCGCTTTCGCGGTGAGGACCTGCTCACCGCGTCGGCGCAGCGGCGGCGCAAGGTCCGTGGCGAGCATATCGCCATGATCTTTCAGGACGCGCTGTCCGCGCTGAACCCCGTCTACACGGTGGGTTTCCAGATCGCCGAGCAGCTGCGGAAGCGTCGTGGCCTGGACCGCAAGGCAGCGACCCGGCGAGCCGTCGAGCTGCTCGACATGGTCGGAATCCCCAGCGCGCGGTACCGGGTGGGTGATCACCCGCACCAGTTCTCCGGCGGGATGCGGCAACGCGTCATGATCGCGATGTCGCTTGCGCTCGACCCTGAGCTGCTGATCGCCGACGAGCCGACCACTGCGCTCGACGTCACCGTGCAGGCCCAGATCATGGACCTGCTCGCCGAGATCCAGACCGAGCGCCGGATGGGCCTCATTTTGATCACGCACGACCTGGGCGTGGTCGCGGAGGTCGCGGACCGGATCGCGGTCATGTACGCGGGCCGGATCGTGGAGAACGCCGATGTGTACGGGCTCTACGACAAACCGTGCCATCCGTACACGCTCTCGCTACTTGAGTCCATCCCCCGGGTCGATCTCAAGGGCCAGCAGCTTCGGACCATCAAGGGGCTGCCACCGAGCCTCACCGCGGTGCCGCCGGGCTGCCCGTTCCATCCCCGGTGCCCGATGGCCGAGCCCCAGTGCAGCCAGCAGATCCCCGATCTGCTCCCGCTGGACGGTGGTCGCTCGTCGGCCTGTCTCTTCGCCAGGGAGCTGGCCCGGCGATGACGGCGCTGCTGCAGGTCGTGGACCTGGTGAAACACTTCCCCGTGCAGGTGGGCGTCGTGTTCAAACGCACCGTCGGGCACGTCCGGGCGGTCGACGGGGTGTCCTTTGAGCTGCACCAGGGCCAGACCCTCGGCATCGTCGGGGAGTCCGGCTGCGGCAAGTCCACCCTCGCGCAGGTGTTGATGCGCTTGGAGCCGCCGACCAGCGGGCAGGTCAGCTTCCGCGGTGAGGACATCTTCGCCAAGCGGGGCAAGGCGTTGCGCGCGCTGCGCCGCAGTGTCCAGCTCGTGCTGCAGGACCCGTACACCTCGCTGAACCCGCGGATGACCGTCGCCGACATCGTCGGCGAGCCGTTCGAGATCCACCCCGAGGTCGCACCGAAAGGCGACCGGCGGCGCCGGGTGCAGGAACTGCTCGACGTGGTCGGGCTCAACCCCGAGCACATCAACCGCTACCCACACCAGTTCTCCGGCGGCCAGCGCCAGCGGATCGGTATCGCGCGGGCCCTCGCGCTGCGCCCCGAAGTGATCATCTGCGACGAACCGGTATCGGCGCTGGACGTCTCGATCCAGGCACAGGTGATGAACCTGCTCGGTGCGCTGCAACGCGACTTCACCCTGTCCTACCTCTTCATCGCGCATGACCTGTCGGTGGTACGCCACATCTCCGATCGGGTCGCGGTGATGTACCTCGGCAAGATCGTCGAAATCGGCACCGAGGAGCAGATCTACACCCGGCCCACACATCCCTACACCCAGGCGTTGCTCTCCGCCGTACCGATACCGGATCCGGCCGCGCGAGCACGACGCAATCGGATCCGGCTCACCGGAGACGTACCCAGCCCCGTCGACCCGCCCAGTGGGTGCCGATTCCGCACCCGCTGCTGGAAATCCACCGACCAGTGCGCCGACCAGGAACCCACCCTCGTGATCCGCGCGGGCACCCACCCAAGCGCCTGCCACTACGCCGATGAAGCCCCGCAGGCAGATGAAATCCGCGACCTGCACACAACCTGGCCGACAGTTAGGTTCCGATGAGGCCGTTGTTGTATACCTTCAGCCAGTAGCGGCACCAGTGGTCTCTGAACTCGGCGGCTCGCCGGTCGACTCGCCACGGATGACGAAGAAGTAGCTGTCCAGGGCTGTGAAGACTGAGGGGACTCAAACTCCTAACCCCGCCTTGCAACCTGCGTCGTACGGACCACGATGTGGTCCGTACGACGCAGGTCACTGTGACCGCGATGATGTCTCTACTGCGCTCCTCGGTGCCCGCAACGACTGGCCTTGGGTGACAAGCTCTCTATAGTAGACACCTTCGATCGGACGGGCGCGTCACGACGCTCTTGACTCGACATGTGGTTATTCTGGATGAGAACAGTGGAATCGTCGGTGGTGGCCCGGTGGAGGGTTGTGCGTGAGCGACAATGCGGAGTTCTTCCGGGAACGTCGGGCGCAGGCGGTGTTCAAGCACGGCATCCTCTCGCGTTATCCGACGGTCTTTGCATCCAAGACAGGAGTCACGGGGCGGCGAGTTGTGCTTCTGGACGGCTATGCGGGCCGCGGGCAGTATGAGGATGGGTCGCCCGCCTGGGAGGTCTGCTCCGGCGGCGGCGCGAACAGGGCGTGGAAATCCTGAACCCGGCCGACGCCAAGTCGATTGGGCATGTAAACCGGTTCCTGGGTGACACGTTGTGGCAGGAGCACTTCACACCGATCCAAGGTGAAGGCGACGAGGAGCGGGCGACCAGCGTCGCGCTGCGGGTCGCTGAATTGTTCAGGAAGAATATCTGCGCGCTGACGGGGTATAAGGGGTGAGTATGCCGGTACGGCGACGCCCGGATCACCTCCCGAAGTACGTGCTTATCCTGTTCACCCGGCACGGCGACGGTCTGTGGCACTTCGCCGATGCCCTCGGCAAGGCTGGCCGAGACTGGGAGGGTGCCTGGCGGACTGAAGTCACGAACCTGAATCTGGCCAAGGCCGAGAAGAAACACGCCGATGAACCTGGCCTGTTCGACCCGCAGGAGCTGTTCGCCACGGAGCTGTTCGACCCGGATGAGTACGAGCGGCGACACCGCGTCGAGTGGCAGACCGTGATCGAGTCCAATATCCGTAACCTGCTCGCCGCGCACGGACCGTTCCGCCTACCCGATCACATCGTAGCGGTGTACGGCACTATCCTCGGCGCGGCCAATGACCGTCATGTCCGCGCCGCAGTCAAAGCACTGCACGCCGCCGGTGAGGTGGTAAACACTGGCGTCGAGAAGTACTTCTTCCGCGAGATGATCCGACCGGTCAACTGAGTGTGACCACCGGCTGCGGGTACTGGTCCCAGGTCATGCCGTCCAGCATGCGACCGCCGGACTTGGCCGTGCGTCCACCCCACTGCTTGAAGAAGAACGGCACACCGGCGTTGGTGCAGGTGTCACGCAGCTGCCGAATCCACACCTCCTGCACCGTGCGCGCCTCCACACCGCTCTCACCTCCCACGATAACCCAATGGATATCGGTGAGATCGATACCATCCAACGGGCCGAGCAACGGCTCGCAAGACAGGAACCGGACCTTCGCCGGAACATGACGCAAGTCCTCGACCCGCCCGAGTACTCCGTCGTTCTCCACGCTGACACCCATCCACAGGTTCACTGGCCACTCCAGTTGGTCGGCAATCCGACGTAGCCTGTGCGGGCGTTTGGTGAGGAGCTGGTAGGTGTGCCGCGGAGTGTCAGCGATCACCGCGAATACATCCCGTACGAAGCCGATCGGGACCTTGACGTGAAACAGGTCGCTCATCGAGTTCACGAAGATCATTCTGGAAGCGCGCCAACGGCGTGGCACATCCAGAGCGTCTTGATGCACCGTGAGCCCGAACCCCGGCCCAGAGGTACGAGGATCACCGTCGCGCTGATACTTCGTTGACCCCATGGCCTTCAGCCGGGCGGCCAGGCTGAGTGCGTAGCAGTTGTCGCAACCGGTCGAGACACGGTCACAGCCGGTTGTAGGGTTCCATGTCGCTTGAGTCCACTCGATCGGTGACCGGTCTGACATGATCCTCATCTCCTAAGTAACAGTCTCGCTAAGGCCATACCGGTCAAGGAACCGGGCGTGATGGTAGTCCTGCCAGGCCGGAACGCCAGCCGGATACGGGGTCAGCCGCGCTAGCGCCGCCGCCGCAGCCTCCGCTTCCCGCGCTACTGCGTGCGGTAGCACCAGCGTGCAGTCGACTCGCAGGTCAACCGTGACCGGTCGCTCTATGGTGAAGATCGCAGCCATCCTCCGCGATGCGGAGATTCTCAGGTCACGTCCTACGGCGGGCAACGACCCCCGGTTGTGCCGAGACAGGTCGAGGTGGATGTCGCGCAGGTCGTGGAACAGTTCGGCCACCTGGGGTACCGCGTCAGCGCCCACTGCGGCCAACTCCTCGACGACATGGCCAAGGGGATCGGTGGCCGTCATGGGCGGGCGCAGGCTGGTGACCAGCATCCGCTGCGCCACCAGCTCGGCCAGCAAGCCGTCGATCACCGACTCCGGGGTCTCAGGGAAGTCAGCCGCAAGTTTGTCGGCCAGGTCAGCGACGCGGATCGGCGACTCCGCAGCCTGGATGACGGTCTCGACGGCTCGGGTGTACCGGACCGACACCTCCGCAGGCTCCGTTCGGCTCGACTCGACGGGCTGCTGCTGGCAACCCACCACGAGCCTCCCGTCGCGGACGAACGCCAGATTGTTCACCACGACCGGCAGTCGATGCCGCAGCTCAGGGCATGTCTCTAGGCGTCTGATCGCGCCCACCAGCCATTCGCTATCCACCCGCGCTACGGCGTGGTGCTCCTCGCCGTAGCGCAACTGGAGTTCGAGACCAAAGTCGCCGAAGTACCCGGCACTACCGCCATCTCATCCATTTGACTGGTCACAGATTCCTCCTTGGTGATGGTGTTGTTGCCGAGAGCTCTCGCTTCCAGTCACGGTATCCGCCGTCCGGGCCAGAAAATGACGACTCGGGTGTGCTTCTTATCGACGACTCGCCCCAGGGGAAGTTCCGCGTCCGGGGTTCTCGCGGGATATACCTCGATGCGTGCCCCCGGGCCAGCACGGTGGTCGCGGTCCCACGTCTGGATCAGCTCGACGTATTCCTTGGCGAGGGCCTCAGCCTCCGGGCCGTGGGCATACACACCCAATTCGAACCTGGTGCGATCCAGGTCGACCGGTCGTGCCGAGGCCCGGTAGGCGAACGTGCTGCCCGCCATGATTGTCTTTGCCCCCACGCGCGTTGACTTGGCGACAAGTCCGCTGTCGATTGCGTCCTTGGTCGCCGTGAGGAGACCGAAGTCGTCCACGACGGTGGCAAGCCACAGGTCCAGGTTGTCGATCGGCTCGACTCCGCCGAGCTCGACGCCCGACCATCGCTCCACCCTCGGCGCAAACAACGCCTCCCGCAACCGATCGACGTCAACTGGCTGCTTTCCATCGATCCGCAGGCCGACCTCGTCCCCGTTGAGCGAGACCAGGAGCTCGGTGTGAGCACCGGCGCCCTGCATCGGCACGAAGCCGCACAGGTGATAGCCCCGGCTCACCAGGTGATCCCTGTCGCGCTCGAAGGCCACCGAGCGGGTCAGGGCCCGCATCCGGAGCGGCACAACGATCCGGCCGTCGGCGGCGAGCTGGTCGAGCCAGGCAGGGGGCGTGTCCCAGGCGGCAACGGTGACGATCACCCGATCGTAGGGCGCATAGTCCGGCACACCGCCTTCGGCGTCCGCTACTACCATGTTGACCTGGTTGTACCCGGCTGCCGCCAGGCAGTCCTGGGCCCGGTCGACTATGTCGGGGTCGATGTCGACCGTGGTGACCTGCCCGCTCTCGCCGACCAGTTCGGCGATCAGCGCCGCGTTGTAGCCGCCCGATCCGATTTCCAGAACCCGCATCCCGGGTCCGAGCTGGGCCTGTTCCAGCATCGTGGCCTGGATATGTGCTGAGGAGACTAAACTGACCGCGGCGGCGTGCTCGTCCCTTTTAGTGACCAGGGCACTGTCGGCGGCATACACGGCTTCCAACGGCTCCCCCGGCGCGAACAGGTGCCGCGGCACGGTGCGGAAGGCGTCGGCGACCCGGTCGCTGCGGATCGCCTTCATCTCCCGCAACTCAGCGATCATCGCCTCGCGCAGCGCGTCAGCCTGCGCGGCCTCGGCGGCAGTGCTGACATTCGTGTCTCGGGGTGTACTCACGTGGTGACTCTTTCAGGGGTGGTCTCGGGTGGTGGTACTGGCTGTCTGCGTGGCCGAGCGCATCCGTGTCGGGCAGGGGGCCTGAGAGGAGCCCCGCATGGTCCTGGGGCGCTGCTTGCAGAACGTGACCTTATCTCCTTTGGCAACTTTTCACCGCAATCGGTCGCAAGTAGTGAACACCCAGCTCCTCGGTGGTAGCGGTGGCTGCGGCTCGGCCTCGGGTTCAGGTGCGGGACGGGGGTCTCACTGGGGTCTCACTCAGCGGTGACGGCTTCCCAAGCCGCCCGAGAACGGTCCACGATGACGCACTCAGCGATCGGACGGATACGGGGTGGCAATGGGCATGAGCGGTGCGGGTGGGACGGCAGCGGGCAACGGGGCGTTGCGGGCGTTGCTGGAGGAGGCGGAGATGAGCAACACCGGGCTGGCCCGCGCGGTGGTCAATGCCGCCGCCCGGGAGGGAAAGTATCTGGGTACCAGCGCCACCTCGGTGCGCCGCATGCTGGACGGTGCCCAGCCGCACTGGCCGGTGCCGCGCCTGGTCGCCATGGTGTTGTCCCGCCGGTTGCAGCAGGAGGTGAAGGTCACCGAGTGCGGGTTCATCGACCGCGAACCCACCGGAGAAGATCCGTATGACGGGTTGAGCTGCTCGGGCACACTGGAAGGCACAGTCCGCACGGTCGTCGAGTTATCAGGGCGGGACATGCATCGCCGTAAGCTGCTGCTGGGCTCGGTGTTCAGCGTGGCCGCGTTCGCCGAGCCCATGGTCTGCGCGCTCATCGTGCCCCCGGCGCAGGGCGCCGCCCGCACGGCGGGCCAGCGGGTCGGCCTGGCCGATGTGCAGGTGCTTACCGAACAGGTCGATCACTTAGCCAGGCTGGGTTTGCAGTTCGGCTCCGGACGGGTGCGCACGCAGGTGGTGGTGTTGCTGAATCGGGAGGCCAACACACTGCTGCACGGCAGCTACTCGGAGAAGACCGGCAAGGCCCTGCTCTCCGGGGTCGCCCAGGCCACCCGGCTGGCCGGTTACATGGCCGCCGACGTGGGCCGCGACGCGCTGGCCCAGCGCTACCACATCCAGGCACTGGACCTGGCCATGCGAGCCGGAGACCGGCTGTATGCGGCCTTCGTACTGGCCACGATGAGCCGGATGACCATCCGGATCGGCGAGAACATACCCACCGAGCACGACACCGTTCGCCACGGGCGCCAAGCCGTCGCCCTCGCCCGAGCCGGACTGACCATCACCCAGGGCGCGGCCACCCCGGCACTGGCCGCCGAGCTGCACGCGCTGGAGGCCCGCGGCCTGGCCCTGCTCGGCGAAGCCAACGCGGCCCGCCACGCGGCACTGGCCGCCGAGCGACGCTACGAGTCGGTACGCCCCGGCGATGAGCCCCCGTGGCGGCTTCTCTACGCCGAAAACGATTTGATCGCTGACGTCGGCCTCTGCCTCAGTAACATCGGCGACCTCAAGCATGCGCTGACGCTGAGCACCACAGCCTTGCAGGGACTAGAGCCCTGGAAGGTCCGCCCCCAGACGCTGGTCCAGACCCACATCGCCATCACCCATCTCTCCGGCCGGGATCTGGAACAAGCCGCCAAATACGGCCGGGACGCGCTACGCACCGCCACCGACGTCAGCTCGACCATGATCACGCAACGATTGCGCACCCTGCATCGGCACATCCAGCCCTTGCGCGCTGGCTCCCCACACCTGCGTGAGCTGGACGAGCGACTCACCACCTTTCTCACCCGCAGCGCCCTGCAGAACTAACACCCATGCCGGTTCAGGCAACTGTGCACCGGACGGGTGAGGAAGCCCGGCCAGACTGCGGCCGTCATGGTGTTACGGCACTGGGTGGCGGGGTGCTGTCCCGGATGATCAGTTCCGGGGCCAGGAGCAGCCCTCGTGAAACACGGACAGTGAAGGGATTGAGGGAACTTTGGGTGACAAACGCAGTGACGACGACCCAATACCTGTCCTAATCTCATGACTGTGATCCACGACCCCTGCCCAGGTCGACATGCCACGGTGAGCTGTAGTACGCAACGCCACTCGTGGTCATGATCTTCGTATAATCTTGCTGACCGTTGGGCACTCGGTGCTGACTGTGGTTCGGGACGGTCGGCACGCCGATGGCGAGGAGTCGGGTGGGCGATGCTGTAAGTCGACGCATTCCACGCTACTTCTGGTGCTACAGTTCGTGGCATGTCACGTGTGCGGATCTCTGCCACCGTCGATGGTGAACGCCTTGAGGTGGCTGCTCGGCTGGCCGGGGAGACCGGCAGCCGGCTGCTCGACCGAGCGCTTGCAGTGCTGATCGAACACCTCGAGACCGATCGGGAGCTTGCGGTCTTGGCCAGCCATCCCTATGACAAAGATCCTGACCTTGCGTGGGAGGCACCTCCAGGGCCTGACCTCCCCTACGACGGCGCGATCCCGGATGACGTTCTCGAACTGGCGCAGGCGCGACGCCGTTCCTCGCTCGCCGGGTGAACGGACTGGGGCACGCTCAGGTGTGGTGGGCCGACCTGGACAAGGTCCGGCCGGTGGTCGTGCTGACCCGCGCACGTGTCGCCCCGCGGCTGCACCGGGTGCTCGTCGCCCCGGTGACCAGCACGGTTCGTGGCCTCGCGACTGAGGTCATCGTGGGTGAGGCGGAGGGCGTCCGGGACGGATCGGTCGCAAGCGTGGACAATGTCCAACTCATTCCCGTCACGTGCCTGCTGCGCCGGGCCGGACGGATCCCACCAGAGCGATGGCATGAGTTCTGCCGGGCCATGGCCGCTGTCATGGCCTGCTGAGCAGGCGGCACAGCATGGCCAGCTGAGTCGGCTGCGGGCTTACGGTGCAGCGGGCGGTGGAGTGCTGTCCCGGATGATCAGTTCGGGGATCAGGAGCAACCCTCGTGACCTCTCGAGAACCGGTACTGCGGCCTCGTCGAGCAGTCGGACCGCCCGGCGTGCCATCTCCTCAATGGGTAGCCGGACCGTGGTCAGCGCTGGCTGGATAGCCGTGCAGACAGCCGAGTCACCAACGCCGATGATCGCCATATCCGGGCCGGGCCGCAGGCCGCGCTCGGTGATCGCGTGCACCGCACCCAGTGCTAGGTCGTCACTGACCGCGACAATCGCGGTGGGTCGCGGGCTGGCGTCGAGCAGGTGGGCCGTGCCTGCTCGCCCACCTGCGATCCCGTCCACGGCCCGAGTGAAGAGAAGTTCTTCGTCGGGCAGCCCTATCGCGCGGCAGGCCCGCCGCCAGCCGACTACCCGGTCCTCGGCCGCACCCGCACCGGGTGGGCAGCCCAGCAGCGCGATCCGGCGGTGACCGCGACTGTGTAGATGACGCACCGCTGCTTCCACACCTGCCGCGTGGTCGGCGTCCACCCACGGCCCTGGCTGCTCGCCGATCCAGATCCGCCCCACCGAGGTGAACGTCACCCCGCGCTGGGCCAGCCAGGCGTGCCGGGTATCACCGGGTACCACGTGTGAGAGCACGAAACCGTCGACGACGCCGTGCGAGAGCAGCTCATCGTAGGCGGCCAACCCCTCCCGGCTGGGGGGCGCGGTGAACAGGAGCAGCGAGCGCCCAGATATCTCCGTGGCGTGGCAGAGCGCGGGCAGGAACCGATCGGCCAGGCCACCGGAGCCACCCGGCGCCAAGCCGTAGCCCAGTGCTCCAGCCGCGCGGGTGCGCAGGCTGCGGGCGTGCCGGTCCGGTCGGTAACCCAGCGTAGCGATCGATTCCTGCACCCGACGTAATGTCTCTGGGCGTAGCTTGCCAGGAGCGTTGAGTGCGTTGGAAACGGTTTGCCGGGACACCCCGGCGTGCCCGGCTACCACCTCGAGAGTCACCGAACGACCGAGCCCCGCTAGTCCTCCGGACACCCGTCACCTCCCCCGCCGCCATGCGTCTCCCAGAAACGACAGCGGAAACAATCACATTCCGTAATAATTTTGTCAATCAAGTCGACAGAGCGTGTGCTCAGCGGTCACGACGCTGCGGCGAGCACCAGCGCGAACCGATCATCTGGGTCGGTCCACCAGGCGCGGTCGGCGAACCCACACTCGGCCAGTTCGGCGGTCAGCCCGGCGCGCCGGAACTTTCCCGACACCTCGGTCACCATCTCCTCGCCCTCGGCGAACTGTACGGTCATGTCCACCGCGGGCAGCCGCACGGTCATCGCCCGGGGGGCCCGCAGCCGCATCTCGATCCACTCTCGCTCCACGTTCCACACCACCACGTGCTCGAAGGCCGCGACGTCGAAGTCGGCCCCGAGCTCGCGGTTGAGCACTTGTAGCACGTTACGGTTGAATTCGGCGGTCACGCCCGCAGCGTCGTCGTAGGCGGGCACCAGCACGGCGGGATCAGTGATCAGCCCGGCGCCGAGTAGCAGTAGCTCGCCTGGCTCCAGCACGGCGTGCAGCGCGACCAGAAAGCTGGCCCGCTCAGACGGCAGCAGGTTGCCGATCGTGCCACCCAGGAAGGCCACCAGCCGACGTCCGGTCTGGTCGCAGGGCAGCAGCTCCAGATGGCGGGTGAAGTCGCCGACCACGCCGTGCACCGCGAGTTGCGGGTACTCCTGGGCGACCGCGGTCATCGCGGCACGCAACGCAGACTCCGACACATCCAACGGGACGAAACGCTCCAGGGACCCGATCGCGGTGAGCGCGTCGAGCAGCAACCGGGTCTTCTCCGAGGAACCCGAGCCGAGCTCCACGAGGGTGTCGGCGGCGGCATGTCCGGCGATCTCGTCTGCGCTGCGGCGCAGCAGAGTCCGCTCCGTGCGGGTCGGGTAGTACTCGGGCAGCGTGGTGATCTGCTCGAACAACTCGCTGCCCCGGGCGTCGTAGAACCATTTGGGTGGTAGCCATTTGAGATCGGCGGACAGCCCGACCCGCACGTCGTGATACAGCGCATCGGCGGCGTCGGAATCGGACAGGTGGATATCGAGCACCGGTGCGGTCATAGCTCCTCGACAGCGTTGAGAGGAATGGGAACGACGTCCAGGGTGAACGGTGTCGCGGTGAGCAGATGACCCTCGGGGACCGGTTGCCACCCCACGGATCGGTCAGTGGGCTCGGAGCAGACCAGTACTGCGCCAGCACCTGCGCGGACCGACAAGGCGTGGCACACCGCGGTCGCGGCGATCTCGGTGCCGTCGGTGATCAGCAGGTTCAGCCGTGAGCCGGGCGCAGCGGCAAGCACCTGCGCTGTGACCCAGCGCAGGGCACAGCCGAGCGAGTCACCGGTGGCCAGGCGGTGCCGGACCAGCGCCCACAGCAGCGCGGAGTCAGTGGGCGCTTCGAGGGTCAGCAGATCGGTCACCGGCAGGTTCGCGGCCAGCCCGGCCACACTGTGCGGCCAGCCCGCGACCACTCCGTTGTGACTGAACAGCCAGCGGCCCGTGGCGAACGGAGCGCAGGCGGTCTCCACGATCGGCATTCCGACCGTGGCCGACCGCACGGCGGCCAGCACCGCGCTGCTGCGCACCTCGCGGGCCAGCGCGGCGAACGACGCGTCGGCCCAGATCGGCACCGCCCGCCGGTACCGGATCGGCGGGCCTGCGCCGTCGGGGTACCAGCCTGCGCCGAATCCGTCGGCGTTGACGGTGCCGCCGCCGCGCATATCAACCGGTGCGAAGCTCTGCCGCAGCAGGGAGTGCGGCGGGTCGAGTAGCAGCGCAGCCAGTTCGACCGCAGGGCCCAGCCAGGCCAGATGGCGGCACATGAGTTTCCTCGGCCCGCGCTCAGCCGATGTCTGTCGGGCCGATGTCTGTCGGGCTGAGGTCTGTCGGGCCGAGGTCTGTCAGGCTGAGGTCGGTCGGGGCGAGGTCGGCTAGTTCGGCGTCTCGGGCGCACCGGAAGCCCGCGAATATCTGCCTGCGAAACGGGTGGTCCCAGTTCCGGAAGGTCCCCCGGCAGGCCGCAACGTCGGTGCCGAAGGAACCGCCGCGAAGCATCCGGTAGTCGCCACCAAGGAACACCTCGGAGTACTCCCGGTACGGGAACGGCGTGAAGCCCGGGTATCCGGAGAAGCCCGAGGACGTCCATTCCCACACATCGCCGATCAGCTGGTGCACACCCAGCGGGGACGCCCCGGCCGGGTAGCTGCCCACCGGAGCCGGTTGCAGGTGGCGCTGCCCGAGGTTGGCGTGCGCCGGGGTGGGGTCCCCGTCACCCCAGGGAAAACGGCGGGAGCGCCCGGTGGCGGGGTCGAACCGGGCTGCCTTCTCCCACTCCGTCTCGGTGGGCAGGCGTTTGCCCACCCACGCCGCGTAGGCCTGCGCCTCGAAAAAACACACGTGCACAACGGGTTCGTCGTCGGGAACCGGCTCGGTGACGCCGAATCGTGTGCGCCACCACATTCCGCCGTCGCGCTGCCAGAACTGTGGCGCGACCAGGCCGGCTTCGCAGCGGTGTGCCCACCCGCGCTCGCTCCACCACCGCGGATCGTCGTAGCCGCCGTCGGCGATGAACCGCTGGTAATCGCCGTTACTCACCGGGGTGGTGTCCAGCCAGTACGCGCCGGTGCGGGCTGAATGGGCGGGGCGCTCGTTGTCCAGCGCCCACGGCTCGGTGGAGGTACCCATGGTGAACTCACCCGCTGCTATCAGGACCTCGGTGGGCAGGGCTGAGGCACCCGCTGGCCGGGGGACCGGGGCACCCGCTGGCCGAGATGTCGGGGCATGAGGTGCCGGGGCGTGCAGCGCCGCCGCGCCGTTGCGGAGCTGATGGGTGGCCAGCATGGTCTCGTCGTGCTGCTGTTCGTGCTGAACGATCATTCCGAAGGCGAATCCGTGCTCCACCAGCGGCCTGCCCTCCAGCGGGATTCGCTCCAGGACGTCCAGCGTCTTCCCACGCACCTCGCGCACATATCCCCTGGCCTGCGCCGGGTCGAGCAGCGGAAGCGCAGGACGGTCGCGCCGGGGGTGTTTGAACGCGTCGTAGAGGTGATCGATGTCCGCGCGCAGCGGATCGCGCCCACCCACATCGCGAACCAGCCAGAGCTCCTCCTGGTTTCCGATGTGGGCAAGGTCCCAGACCAGCGGGGACATGATCGGGGAATGCTGGCGAACCAGTTCGCCGTCGTCCACCGCGTCGGTCAGCGCCGTGCTACGGGCGCGGCTGCGCTCCAACTCGGTGGCGAGGTAGTCACGCAAGGCCGTGTCGCCTAGCTCGATCATTGGCGTGCTCACAGCAGCTGACCTCCGATACAAGTCCACTGGGTTGGGGTACTCGGGTTCCGTTGCGGCGTCCGTTCAGGTCGCCCACGACGTCATCGGCAGGGCAGCGGCCGCGCAGCACCCGGGCCTCGGTGATCTCCTCCAGGAGTAGCTGCACCCCGACTGGGGCGTCCAGGGCCGGGAGGGCGCGGCAAGCCAGGTCGAACACCGTGGCCGCGGCGGTGGCCAGCACGCTGTCACGCAGACCGTGCTCGGCTGCCTCGAACCAGCGCCCCACCGCGGGGGCACATGCCTCGCGGGCGGCGGCGGTAACCACCGGGTCGGCCAGAACGGCCGCCACCACGGCCACCGGTAACAACCACTGCCCCGGCGGCTGAGTGTCCAGGTAGCGGACCTCGAGGTGCCCGCGTGGCCGGACCGGGGGGAAAAGGGTGGTCAGGTGGTAGTCGAGGTCGGCGGTGCTGGGATGGCCGGGGAGCGCTCCGGCCAACCAGTCGGCGAAGGTGACCCCCGTCGGCACCTCCCAGCTCCCGCAGGGGCGCCGTTGGCACAGCAACGGAGTCTCCAGCGCCCGGCGGGCCCAGTCCGTGGCCGGGTCACCCTGCACTGGAGGGGGCATGGTGCGCACCGGGTCGAGCGCAAACCAGGCCTGCATCCGGGAGGACACCCAGCCGGTGCGTGCGCCAGCCAGCCATGGCGAGTTGGCAAACGCCGCGAGCAGCACCGGACCCAGGTCATGCAGCGCCGCCCAGCGCTGCGCCACCTCGGTGACGGTGCCCGCGTCCACACATACCTGCACCGCGGCGGTCGAGCACATCATGGCCCTGCCCATCGGGCCGATCCGATCGAAGGCGGTCTCCATGGCGGCGTATCTCGGGATGTCGATCAACCGACGGGAGGGCCGATACGGGTCGGCGCCGGAAGCGCTCAGAACCAGGCCTGCGGGATCGAGTAGATCAGTCAGTGCGGCGGTATCGCCATCAACAGTAACTATGAGGTCACTCAGCGAGGAGCAAGGTGGGCTGGAGATCTCGAGCTGACCACCGGGTTCGACCGTGACGGTCGAGCCGTACGGGAGAGGGATCTGGGGACTGTCGGGGACCAGGGAGGACGGGGCGTGCTTGCCGAGCGCGTCGACGAGGTGGCGGATCTGCAACGGGCGGTGGGGGTTCCCGGAATGCTGCACCACCCACTCGAGCTCGGCGCCGAGCAACCTCGGTGGCCCGTGCTTGAAGCAGACCGAGGCGACGTAGACCTCGGCCTCGTCACGGTTGCGCAGCACAGTGGGCGGTGTCGCGGCCACTGGTGCGCTGACTGGGGGTATCCGTGCCATCACTCGTCACCCATCTGCTGCTTGTCAGCGAGTTGCGTCCCTCGATCGAGTGGCATCGCAGCCACGCTACCCAGTTACCCCGACACTCGCAGCGTTACACGCAGCCGTACTGGCGTCCTCTCCTGAACCGCCGCGTGACGCTGCTTCGGCTTTTTCGGCTGCGAAGGCGCAACGGTTCGCAGGGTCACACCACGGGGGGTTACACCACGGCGAACTGGGTGTGGTGCAGTTGCGCGTAGCGCCCGCCTGCTGCGAGCAGTTCGTCGTGGCTACCGCGCTGCACCACCACACCGTCCTCGACCACGAGGATCTGGTCCGCAGCGCGGATGGTGGACAGCCGGTGCGCGATGACCAGTGCGGTGCGCCCCGCCAGCGCCTCGGCCAGCGCCGCCTGAACCGCAGCCTCGGACTCTGAGTCCAGATGCGCGGTGGCCTCGTCGAGAATCACCACGCGCGGCTGGGCGAGCAGCAGCCGGGCAATCGTCAGCCGCTGCCGCTCGCCGCCGGAGAGCCGATACCCGCGGTCGCCGACCACCGTGTCCAACCCGTCGGGAAGCGAGCGCACCAACTCCTCCAACCGGGCCCGGCGCAATGCGTCCCAAAGCTTCTGATCGGACGCCTCCGGCGCGGCGTAGCGCAAATTGCCCGCAATGGTGTCGTGGAACAGGTGCCCATCCTGGGTCACCACACCCACGGTGTCGCGCAACGCCGCGAACGACAGGTCGCGGACGTCGACCCCGTTCAGGCGCACTGAACCGGCGTCGACGTCGTAGAGCCGCGGGACCAGCGACGCGATCGTCGACTTGCCCGCGCCCGACGAGCCGACCAGCGCCACCAGCTGCCCGGGCGCGGCGCGGAAGTCCACCCCATGCAGTACCTCGGCGCCCGAGCGCGCGTCCAACGTCGCGACCTCCTCCAGCGAGGCCAGCGACACCTGTTCGGCCGACGGGTAGGAGAAGCGCACGCCGTCGAACTCCACCGACACCTCGCCATCGGGCACCGTCCTGGCCGTCGGCCGCTCGGTGATCATCGGACGCAGGTCGAGGACCTCGAAGACCCGTTCGAAGGCCACCAGTGCGGTCATCACGTCCACCCGGGCGTTGGCCAGCGCGGTCAGCGGCGAGTACAGCCGGGTGAGCAGCAGCGCCAGGGTGACCACGGTGCCCGGGGCGAGATCGCCACGCAGCGCCAGCCAGCCCCCGAGGCCATACACCAGTGCCTGCGCGAGCGCGGAGACCAAGGTCAGCGCGGTGAGGAAGACCCGCGCGGCCATTGCGCTACGCACCCCGATCTCGCTGACCCGCGTTGCCCGGTCGCCGAACTCGCTCGCCTCGGCCTCCGGGCGCCCGAACAGCTTCACCAGCGTGGCGCCCGGCGCGGAGAACCGCTCGGTCATCTGGGTGGTCATCGCCGCGTTGTGGGTCGACGCCTCGCGCCGCAGCTGCGCCAGCCGGGCGCCCATCCGGCGCGCGGGCAGCACGAAGACCGGCAACAACACCAGCGCCAGCAGGGTGACCTGCCAGGACAGCGTCAGCATCACCACCAGCGTGAGCAGCAGCTGGATGACGTTGCTGACCAGCCCGGACAGCGTGGACGTCAGTGCCGTCTGCGCGCCGATGACGTCGTTGTTGAGCCTGCTGACCAGTGCCCCGGTGCGGGTGCGGGTGAAGAACGCCACCGGCATCCGCTGCACGTGCTCGAACACCGCACGGCGCAGGTCGAGGATCAGCCCCTCACCGATCCGGGAGGACTGCCACCGAGAGGCCAGCCCGACCCCGGCGTCGACCACCGCCAGCGCAGCGATGAGCACGGCCAGCCAGACGACCAGCGCGGCCCCCCCGCGCCCGACGATGGCATCGACGACTCGGCCGGCCAGAACCGGTGTGGCGACCGCGAGCGCGGCCGAGACCGTGCTCAGCCCGAGGAAGACGAGCAGCGACCTTTTGTGTGGCTTGGCGAACGCGACAATCCGGCGCAGCGTGCCTGGTGCGAGGGCGCGCGGAGCACCGCCCTGGCGCATCGAGCTGTAAAGCAGGCTCCGCGAGTTGTCCATACAAGGCCCCTTCGCTGCCCCACAAACCGATAACGGCGTCCGGTGCAACGTTGTAAGCACTTAACTGCTTCCCGCGCGATCCCTACGCTGCGATGCCTCCGGATCGATCGCCCCAGCACGCCTACTTCTTCTTCGTCCGGGTGGCACCTCCACGACCACGCAGCGTCACGCCAGACTCCGAGAGCACCCGGTGTACAAAGCCATACGAACGTCCGGTCGACTCCGCAAGCGCGCGGATGCTGGCACCCTTCTCGTACTTCTTCTTCAGATCAGATGCGAGCTTGTCCCGGGCGTTGCCGGTAATCCGGCTTCCCTTCTTCAGGTCGGTCACCTCGACACGCCTTCCTTCCGTCACTGGTCGGGGCCGTTCATGGCCCTCCGGTCAATGATCGACCAGGTTCGCGATCTACGCTAGACGATCTCCGGGTGGATCTGTGAGCGGTACTTGCGCCGGGACGGAAGACGTGATCACAAAGACAGGATCACCGCAGACTCTCAGTAATCGAAATTAGACCAATCGGGTGCACGACTAGGCGAGTTGGACTAAGTCGAGGTATTCGGCGCTCCAATGATCCTCAGTACCGTCCGGTAGCAAAATCACCCGCTCGGGCTCAAGCGCCTGTACCGCACCGGGGTCGTGAGTGACGAGCACCACAGCACCCGAGTAGTGATGCAGCGCATCGAGCACCTGCTGCCGAGACGCCGGGTCGAGGTTGTTGGTCGGCTCATCGAGCAGCAGCACGTTCGCTGCGGAGGACACCAGCGCGGCCAGCGCCAGCCGAGTTTTCTCACCACCGGACAATGTGCTGGCCAGCTGGTCCAGCTGCGCACCGCGGAACAGGAAGGTACCGAGCAACGTGCGTAGCTGCTGCTCGGGAGCATCCGGCGCGCCGTGGCGGATGTTCTCCCACACCGTGGCGTCAAGCTCCAGGGTGTCGTGTTCCTGGGCGAAGTACCCGATCCGCAGGCCATGCCCCGCCTCTACCTGCCCGGCGTCCGGTGTCTCCACACCCCCGAGTAACCGCAGCAAGGTGGTCTTCCCAGCGCCGTTGAGGCCGAGCACCACCACCCGAGCGCCCCGGTCGACCGCGAGGTCCACCCCGCTGAAGATCTCCAGCGAGCCGTACGACTTACCGAGGCCGCTGGCGGCCAGCGGGGTCCGTCCACAGGACGCGGGCTGCGGGAAGCGGATCTTCGCGACCCGCTCGGCACGCTGTTCGGTCCCTGCCCCGGCCAGCAAGGTGGCGGCTCGGCGAGCCATGTTCTGCGCGGCGACGGCCTTGGTCGCCTTGGCCCGCATCCGGTCCGCCTGCACCATCAGGGCGCCGGCCTTCTTCTCGGCGTTGGCGCGCTCTCGGCGCCGCCGCTTCTCGTCGGCGGCGCGGGCGTCCAGATAGCGCTGCCAGCCCATGTTGTAGAGGTCGGCCTCCCCGCGCACCGCGTCGAGGAACCAGACCTTGTTGACCACCGCGGCGAGCAGATCGACGTCATGGCTGATCACCACCAGCCCGCCGTCGTGTGCGGTGAGGAAGCCGCGCAGCCAGTTGACCGAGTCGGCGTCGAGGTGGTTGGTCGGCTCGTCAAGCAACAGCGTGGTACCCGAGCGGCCACCCGAACCGTCGGAGGCGGCGAACAGGATCCGGGCCAGCTCCACCCGGCGCCGCTGACCACCGGACAGCGTGCGCATCGGCTGGCCCAGCACTCGGTCCGGCAAGCCGAGGTTGGCGCAGATCCTGGCCGCCTCGCTCTCCGCGGCGTAACCACCGAGCGCGGAGAACCGGTCTTCCAGCTGGCTGTAGCAGCGCACTGCCCGGTCCTGCTCGGCGCTGTCGGCCAGCTCCGCCATCGCGGTCTGGGCCTTCTCCATCTTGCGCAGCAGCTGGTCCAGCCCGCGGGCAGAGAGCACCCGATCCCTTGCTGAGATCGACAAGTCCCCCTCGCGGGGGTCCTGCGGCAGGTAGCCCAGCTCCCCGGCTCGGTGCAGCTGGCCCCCGTAGGGCTGGCTCTCACCGGCCAGGACCCGCAGCGTGGTGGTCTTGCCTGCGCCGTTGCGGCCGACCAGGCCGATTCGGTCACCGGGCTGTACCCGCAGGGTGGCCCCGGACAACAGGATGCGGGACCCAGCACGCAGCTCAAGGTCAGTTGCTGTGATCACGATGCGATGGCTCCAAGGATGGTCGCGGGCAGGGGACGGCGCCCCACGTGCCGCAGCACGGAGGGTCGACGGCGGATCAGCTCGTCGTGACCACGGGCCCAGACTACCGGCGGCCGCATCCGGATTAAGGTGCCGCCATGACCCACCCCACACTTGAGCTCACCGGTCGCTCCGCTCTGGTGACCGGCGGTAGCCGGGGTATCGGGTACGCGATCGCCGCCGCACTGCTTGCCCAGGGCGCCGCCGTGGCGATCACTGCCCGCAAGGCCGACGAGTTGCGTAGCGCTGCTGATGACCTGGCAGGCGCTGTGGAGGACGGCGGAGATCGGGTGCTCGCGCTGCCCGGCAACGCCGGCGATCCAGCGGCCCGTGCCCAGGCAGTGGATCGCACCGTCGAACGCTTCGGTTCCCTGGACATCCTGGTGAACAACGTAGGGATCAACCCGGTGCACGGGCCGTTGATCGACATCGATCTGGGCGCGGTGCGTAAGATCTTCGACGTCAATGTGGTGGCCGCGCTGGGCTTCGTGCAGCAGGCGCACCGGGCGTGGATGGGCGAGCACGGCGGCTCGGTAATAAACATGGCCTCGGTCGGCGGACTGCGCTCCACCGGCACGATCGGCGCCTACGGGATGTCGAAGGCGGCACTGATCCGGCTCACCGAGGAACTGGCCTGGGAGCTCGGCCCGTCAATCCGGGTCAACGCAGTGGCCCCCGCCGTGGTGAAAACAAAATTCGCCGCCGCCCTCTATGCCCGAGGCGAGCATGAGGTCGCCAAGAGCTACCCGATGGGCCGGCTCGGTGCACCCGTGGACGTCGCCGGGCTGGTCGCGTTCCTGGTGTCCGACGCCGCCTCCTGGATCACCGGCGAAACCATCCGAGTAGACGGCGGCCTCCTAGCCACTGGCCCCCTCCGCTAACCCCGACCCCCAGGGCCACGTCAAGATCGCTAAATGTAGCGAGTTCGTGCCGCCACGTGCCGCCTGATTGCCTCCCTCAACACCAGTTCTCCCCGGGACACCCTCCGAAGCCAACTGGCTGGGAGCGTCTCTCCACCCCGAGAGGTGAAACTGGCCCGGCTGGCGCACGGGAGGGCACTACGTGCGCCGAGTTCGACATCAGAGCTGTCTGGGTGGTCCGGGCAGCTCTGATGTCGAACTCGGCGACAGCAGAGCCGGTCATGGCCGACGCACAGTGGTTGGGGGAACCGGGAAACTGCCATGGGGGGCTCATCGCGGTGTGGGGCGCCTGGTGGGCAGCTGTCCGGATCCGGATCGTGGTCCACGCGGTTGCCGGGACGGGCCGGGAGATCGGGACGAGGGGGGTGTGGGGAGTGCCAGTGACCACTCAATGTCGCTACCGGTAAACGTTAAGCGAACATGACGTTGCCCTGGGTGTGACCCTGGCGTGTCCGCATCTCGTGCACGGTGTGTCGGCTTCTCATGCGCACGTCACGGTGCCGCGCCACTCCCCTAATGACCTCGTTCCACGTACGGGCGCCGCGTGATTTCTGCAAGCCGGCCCCCACTGTTGGTTGCGCGGACCGCGATTAGGCTCCAAATCACGGTCCAGAGGTCGTCTGGAACTGCGATTAGGCTCCAAATAGCGCTCTACAGGGTGCTCAAAACCGCGATTCGGCTCCGAATGGCGCTCTATGGGGCTACAGCGCCAGTGAAGCAGACCGGCCGGGTACTTGACGCATCGGTGACGCATGGTGCGTGGCAACCACATGAATCGCGCAACCACGGGAATCACTGACGAGTGGGGACACTGCTGGGTATTAGCTGACCGCTACGCTCAGTTCCCCACAAGGAGGGATTCAGGAGGGGCGTACGTCTATGGCTGTGAAACGTCGCGCGCTGGCTGACCGTCGCCGGGCGGTCGGCCACACGCAGGAATCGCTGGCCGCGTTGCTCGGTGTCGAGCGCTCGACAGTGGTGCGCTGGGAAGCAGGCGAGACGGAACCGCTGCCCGTGCACCGGCCCCAGCTGGCCGAGGCCCTGGCCGTGTCGCTGGACAAGCTCCACGAGCTGCTGGCTACGCTCGATGACGTACCGGCTCAACACAGTGATGCGCTGCTGCTGTCGCTGACGGGAAACTTGACCTCGGCACAGATCGGCACACTCATGGAAAGGTTCGCCGCCATGGACATTTCCAGTCGTCGCGAAGTACTGCAGGAACTGCTCATCATGTCCGGCGCCACTCTGCTGGAGCCGGTTCGCCGCTGGCTGGCCCAGGCCCTGGCGGTTGTCCCACTGGTCACACCGGAGACCCTGGGTAGTGATGCCCTCGATGCTCTGGAGCGCGCCGTGACGGTCTTTCGCCGGTGGGATTCAGCGGGCGTGGGCGGGCTGCACCGCAAAGCGGTGGTCGGGCAGCTTAACGCCGTCACGGAGACCCTGCGCGAGCCGCACAGCCCGGAAGTGAGCCAGCGGCTGTTCCAGATCGCGGCCGAGCTGGCGCAGGTGGCCGGCTGGGTATCCTTTGACCAAGACTTGCCCGGCGCCGCGCAGCGTTACTACCTACTTGGCCTCAACGCCTGCCAGGAAGCCCGGTCACCGGCGCTGGCCGCGAAGATTCTGGGCGACATGAGCCGACTATCGACGAAGTACCACCACTACGATGACGGTCTCGACCTCATTCGTACGGGGCTGTACATCTTGCCCCGCCACGGCGGTGAGCTGGTTCGCACCGAACTCCTGGGGGTGGAGTCCCGAACACACGCCCGCCTCGGCAATCAGGCAGCGGCCACTCGTGCCGCTGATGCCTGCATCGAAGTCTGGCAAGAGGCCAGTAGTGAGCCGATCCCGGACTGGCAGCACTACATGGGCGTGGGCGAGGCTGACGGCCTCGTGGCCAACGCCTACATCCTGCTAGCGCTCCGCGCGGAGGACAGTAACCGTGCCATGGCTCACGCTGAACGGGCCGAGCGGCATATCCTCAGCTCCCGTACACACAGCTACGGTCGTTACTGTATTAACGACGAGATTCGGATCGCCCAGGTCAGGCTGGCCCAGCGTGAACTCACCGAGTCCGTCACAGCAGCCCAGACAGCGCTCGAGCTGGCCGCGCCGACGTCCTCCATCCTGATCTGTGATTCGCTCGTTCGGTTCCACGGCGAGCTGACCAGTCGATATCCCGATGATGTGCACGTCATCCAGTTCGGTGATCAGCTCCGTGACTACGTGAAACGGACGGCTCCGCATAAGGAGCCAGGCATTGCCACCTGAAGGCATAGACGTCCAGGTAGGGCACGTCGCTGGTGCAGCCTGGGTGCTCGTAGAGTGACTGCTGTGGCTACACCATCAAGGCTGTCGTAACGGCGATGTTCGCCAATCTGGGCATCGCCGTCACCAAGTTCGTCGCGTTCCTGTTGACGGCGTCGTCATCAATGCTCGCGGAGTCGGTCCACTCGCTGGCCGACACCAGCAACCAGGCGCTCTTGCTGCTAAGGCCCGTTCGCACGTCTCCAGGAGCCGCCCAATGATCAGATTCCTGCTCATCGTCCTCGTGCTCGCCGTGATCGTCGGCGTGATCGTCCTCGTGCTGCGGTCCCGATCGTCCACGAAATCCTCGGCACGCCGCCGGGTGGACCCGCTCGCGAATCAGCCGGACGTCTACGACCCGCACAAGATCGGCGTGGGCGACGTCATCACCTACGCCGGGATCGACCACGTCGTACGCGGCACCATCGTGCTTGATGAGGGCGGCATCACCTGGCGGGAGCACCTGCTGGACGGCTCCACGGGGCGGCGCTGGCTCACCGTCGAGGACGACGAGGGCGAGCTGGAGATGACGCTGTGGATGCGGCGCGAGGGCACCGGCCTGACCCCGGACGGCGAGGTGATCCTCGACGACCGGGTGCACCGGCAGATCGAGCGTGGCAGGGCGTCCTACACCGCGGAGGGCACCACCGGCACACCGCCGAGCGGGTCGGTCGACTACGCCGACTACGCGACGGCCGACCGCACCGGCATGATCGCGTTCGAGCGCTGGGCGCCGACGCAGTCCTGGGAGGTCTCGACCGGCCGGTCGGTCATGCGGGGCGAGCTGACCGTCTACCACTCGGCGCCAGAAGCATGAGTGTGCACCTGCTTGACGTGCAGCCGCGCGACGTGGCTCCCGGCGAGAAGACGAGTTCGATCGTGACAACCCGGAGCAGGTGGGCGCCGCTGTGAGAGCGCGGCCCCTGGCCACGCCGCTGCTTGCGACCGCCCTGGTGCTCGTCGGCTGCGGGGTCGGCAACGACGTCCGGGACGTCGTCGGGAACTCATACGTACTGCAGAGCCGCAGCGGTGACACCGCCACCTACGTCTCCCGAGATCCTGTGGGGGCCACGACATCGAGGATCGTCAACGCGGTGCAGCCGACGGCACGCCAGGCTGACGGCGGCACGGAGTACCTGCGCTATAACGACGACATCGTCAGCGTCAGCGCTGCGCCCGGTGGCAGCACTGTCCGCGTCGAAGATCTCAACAGCCGCTACCGCAGCGGCTACTTCGGGTTCCTCGGCCCAGGCTTCAGCCCCGGCTCACCCGCCGGCGGATCTTACAGCGGTGGCCCGGGAGACGTGAAATGATCACCCGCCAGCCCCACGACCCCAGGAGAAGCACGTGAACACGACGACCCACGCCCTGGAGTTCGGGGTGGTCTCGGGTGATCTGCTGAGCCAGGGAGTGCTCGCGACCCTGCTCTACTTCGTGATCGGCTTCGGGGTGCTGGGCTTGGGCTTCCTCACCCTGGACCTACTCACCCCCGGAAACCTGCGCACGCAGGTGTACATCGACCGCAACCCGAACGCCGCGATCCTGCTCGGCGCGAACCACCTGGCACTGGCGATCATCGTGGTGACCGCGATCACGACGAGCGCCGACAGCCTCGGGCAGGGCCTGGTCGACTCCGCCGTCTACGGCCTGCTGGGGGTGGTGCTGCAGGCCGTCGCGCTGCGGTTGCTCGACGTGTTCGTGCCCGGCCACCTGCGCAACCTGGTGAACGAGCCCCGGATGAGCGGGGCGGCCTGGGCGGTCGGCATCAGCCTGGTGGCGATCGGCGCCGTGAACGCCGCCGCGCTGTCCTGACCCGATGAGCGGCTCGACGGTCGAATCCGGCCCCCGGGAGGCAGTGGGGGTGCGCGGGCGCCGCGCGCGGGCGCTGCTGCTCGCCGCCGTCGCGGCGTGCGCGGCCTGCGGGCTGATCTACGAGCTCGTGCTGCTGACGCTGTCGGTGAGCCTCATCGGTGGCGGCATCACGCAGACCTCGCTCATCGTGGCCGGCTACGTCGCGGCACTGGGGGTCGGCGCGCTGCTCGCCAAGCCCTTCCTCCCCTACGCGGCCACCGCGTTCGTCGCGGTCGAGATCCTGCTCGGCGTCGCCGGTGGGCTCAGCGCGGTGACGCTGTATATGGCGTTCTCCTTCTACGGCACGAGCACCTCAGTGCTGGTAGCGGCGACCGCGGTACTCGGGATCCTGGTCGGGGCCGAGGTGCCGCTGCTGATGACGTTGCTCCAGTCCGGCCGCGGCGGGGTGGACGCGCAGAGCTCGGGGGCGGTGCTGGCCAACCTCAACGCCGCCGACTACGCCGGTGCCCTGCTGGGCGGGCTCGCCTGGCCGTTCGTGCTGTTGCCGCTGGCCGGGCAGATCCGGGGCGCCGCCCTGACCGGCATGGTGAACCTGGTCGCCGCGGCGATCGTCGCCGCCTTCCTGCTGCGCTGGCAACTGAGCCGGGCCGCCCGGCACGGAGCGACCGCCGCGCTGCTGACCGCCGCCGCCGTGCTCGGAGTGCTGATCGTGCGCTCCGCCGACATCGAGGTGACGTCGCGGCAGCGGCTCTACGCGGACCCGGTGGTGGCCGCCGAGCAGTCGGACTACCAGCAGATCGTGGTGACCGAACGCGACGGCGACGTCCGCCTGTACCTGGACGGGGACCTGCAGTTCTCCAGCCTGGACGAGCACCGCTACACCGAGACGCTGGTTCACCCGGCGCTTGCGCGCGATCCTCGGCGGGTCCTCATCCTCGGTGGGGGTGACGGGCTGGCCGCCCGCGATGTGCTGCGCCACCCATCCGTGCGCGAGGTAGTCCAGGTGGAGCTGGACCCCGCGGTGATCGAGCTGGCCAACACCCGGCTGGCCGACCTCAACGACGGCTCCCTGCGCGACCCTCGGGTGCACCTGGTGGTCGACGACGCGTTCCGCTGGCTGCGCGAACGTCCGGCGCAGGGGTTCGACGCGGTCATCGTGGACCTGCCCGACCCGGACACCCCCGCGCTCGGCCGGCTGTACTCCACCGAGTTCTACGGTTTGGTGGCTGCGGCGCTGAGCCCCGGTGGTCTCGTGGTGGTGCAGTCCGGCAGCCCGTACTCCACCCCCACCGCCTACTGGCGGACTGCGTCGACGGTGGCCTCGGCCGGGCTGGCCGGCACGCCGTACCACGTGCACGTGCCGAGCTTCGGCGACTGGGGCTTCGTGCTGGCCCAAGCCGGCCAGGTGCCGCCCGAGCTGAGCATCTCCCCCAGTGCCCCCGAGCTGCGGTTCCTCGACGACGCGGTGCTGGCGGCGGCTGCGGTGTTCCCCCGCGACCGTAGCCCGCAACAGCTGGCCCCCTCGACGCTCGACCGCCCCCGCATCGTGCAGGACATGCGCCAGGGCTACCAGGGCCAGTGACCCAACTCTCGCGCGTGTCCGCGTCCTGTGCACGGTGTGTCCGCATCTCATGCACCCAGCAGACGATGGACCGGCGAGATGCCACACTAGGCGTCATGGATGCGCCGCGGAACTTCACCGCCGCCATACACCAGGAAGAAGACTGGTACGTGGCACAGTGTCTAGAGGTCGATGTGGCCAGCCAAGGCCGCACGATCCCCGAGGCGCTGAGCAACCTCGCCGAGGCGGTCGAGCTGTACCTAGCCGAAGTTGAGGACCCCCACCAGCATGTGAGCGCCACTCCCCTCGTCACCTCGTTTCAAGTACCCGGCGCCGCGTGAGCCCTGCCCTGTCCGACCTGCCGATCCGCAAGGTCACCCACGTCATCGAGTCCCTGGGGTTCGCCTACATCCGTACCAAGGGCAGTCATGCCGTCTATCACCTTCCGTGGTTGTCGACTGTTGCTGTTGGTGGCGGCAGGAGGTTGCCTTCCTCGATCGGGCCCGGTTCTCCGTCACCGGCGCCCCTCCACCCTTGACAAGACAGCACTATCACTGTCCGTCACCTCGGGAGTGACAGTGTCGCAGCATACGGACGTGTCACCAGCGGCAACTCCGGAACCAGCGACTCCCGAAGACGGCGACTCCCGGAGACGGCGACTTCGGGTGTGGGTTGCCGCTGGTGGCACATCCGCATACTGCGACAGTCCTTTACCGGAGCTCACGGATAGTGACATCGGGTATGTCGTGGAGGAAGACCCGGACGGTCCGGACGGTCCTGGCACGGGGATGACCCACCACAACGACCGACGACACGCCGGCCGACGGCCCTGGAGTAGTACTCAGGCCTCGCCCCGGACCGCTGACAGCAGCCACACCCCGCGCGGAGAGATCAAGTACGGTGTGGCCGACCGTTACTCGATCGAGTGGTGAGTATGGGGTTGGACCCGAACCAGCATCAGGGGTTGTTCGGCGAGTCGTTCGTCCGGGTACTCGCGTCGGCGGCTGGCCTGATCGTGTCCAGACCGGAACTCGACGTGGACGGATGCGACTTTACGATCAGCCACAAGAGCGTTTCCGGAGTTACCCGCCATCCCAAGATCGAGGTGCAGGTCAAGTCATGGTCCCGCCGCCGGGCGGTCTGGCAGGGCGGGCATTGGCAATACCAGCTGAGGGCGAGACATTTCAATGAACTCGCCGGAGCGGACTTCGCGCTGCCCCGCTTCCTTGTCCTGGTCATCGTGCCCGACGACTGGGTCGACTACGCGACCGTCAGCCCCGACTCGGTGCATCTGAAGTACGCCGCCTACTGGCGGTCGTTGCGAGACGATGATCGGGTGAACGTGGACCCAGACACCAAGGTCCGGGTTCCCGTCCCACGCGCGAACCTGCTTACCGTGGATGCTCTACGGGCGATGATGCACGACGAACCGAAGCGCAGGGAGGCATGATGCCAGCTGGCGTGTCGGCCAGTGAGCTGGCCTCGGTTGACCTGGCAGGCGTCATCACGTACCTACGGGCAACCGGTTGGCGTGAGACGGGCACCTACGCCCGCACAGTGATCTGGACTCGGACTGTGGCCGACACCGAAGCGGAAGTACTGGTGCCCGACAGCGCCGAGCTGCGTGACTACCCGATCCGGCTAGCGGAGCTGACGAGCGCGTTGTCGACGGTCGAGCAGCGGTCGGCGGCCGACGTCCTGCAAGACCTGCGCTCCCCGATGTTGGATGTGCAGTACATCCGGATGATGCCGGACGGCCCCAGTGGATCGACGCCGCTGCGTGAGGGTTACCTCGCAATCAAGGGTGTGCGCGACCTGTTCCTCGCAGCGGCCACGTCAGCGGTCTCATCAGAGCGGCCGACAGTACTGCCTAGCAAGAAACCCCCGCAGGCGCACGGTTTTCTGGACCAGGTGCGGCTGGGACAGACCAGCCGGGGCAGCTACGTGCTGCGGGTGGAGACCCCCTTACCACCGCCCAGCGTCAAGCCACCGGTGTCCTCCCGCGAAGTACTCCTGCACCTGTATCAGGCAACGAGTTCCGCTCAGGATGCAGCCGCGGCCAGGGCCGGCGGAAGTGACTTCACGGCGTTCGCCGAACGAGTCGGCGACGGCGTTTCAGCAAACCTGTGTCAGGCAATGGTCGACATCGGTGGTCAACGACGAAGTCCTTTCGAGATGCGCTTCACATGGGCTCCGGCGTGGCCGGTGGATCTGGCTACTCCGACAGTCCGATTCGACCGACCTCTGATCACAGCACTCAAGGACGGCGCTCAGTACCTCCGCGAGCTCCCCGTCATCGAGACCGCGATCGTCGTCGGACGGGTGGTGGATCTGCACCGCACCCCGACTGACAAGCTGGGCACTGTGCAGGTCGAGGGCGTGGTTGAGGCAGGCGGCCAGCGACACGAAGACCGGGTAACCATGCGGCTGGCCTCCCGGGAGTATGACCTCGCGCTCTCCGCGCACGGCGCCAAGCGTCCGCTGCGGGTGGTCGGCCAGCTGCGGCACACCGGACGTCAGTTCGAGGTCAGCCGGGTGTCCAGCGTCGAGATCATCCCGCCGACCGACAACTGAACCGCCGTCACGAGAAGAACCCGCGGCCCGTGGTCGCCAGGGTGTCGACGAGCAGTGCTCGATCCAGGTATTGGTTGCCGCGCTCGCAGGACGTCTCCGCCGCGAACAAGCAGGCGTGACAGGCGGCACCGTAGAGGCGGCCGTGTACCCGTGGATCGTGCTCGGCGCAGAGCGGGTCTGAGCTGCACAGCCGGGTGGCCTCCAGCGCACGATCGATGAGTTGGCCGAGCCGGTCGGTGCGACCGAGTGAGACGAGCCCACCGAGGGTGCCCTCGCTGTCTGGAGCCGCCGTGTAGAGCAGCACTCCGGCCATCGGATCGTCGCCACCACGGGTGTAGATCCGTTCACCGATCCCGGCTGCGCTGTATCCGGAGTCCAAGGCCAGTTCGCGGATGAGGGTGTGGGCGAAGGTGTGCAGCAGGACATAGCGCAGGCCAGGCCACTGGCCTGCAGCTACCCGCCGCTGCTCGCACCAGGCCCGATGAGCCGGGATCAGCAGGTTCCGCTCGCGCTGGCGGGCTGCCGTGCCGCTCTCCCACTGGGCGATTCTGCTTTCGTCGAACCGCAGGAACACGCCCTCCCCCCGCATCTCGGCACAGGGCACCCAGGTCGGCTCGATGGCCGACAAGGGTGCCCGGCGGCTGTCCGGGGTGTCCTGCACCTCCCATTCGGGGGCATCAATGCGGGTGAAGCCGTAGAGCGCGGCGACTTCGCGCAGCCGGGGCACCAGTACGACTCGCTGCAGCCAGGGGCGGGCGCCGACGGGAACCGGCTCGTGCTGGGTGGTGAAGTCGGGCAGGTTCACCGGCGTGCCGCTGGTCAAGGCGTCCCACTCGGGTGCCAGGAGATCGAGCTCGCTCGGCCGCTCCGGAGCGGGTGCACCGCTCGCGACCCGCGATCGAATCGCTTGCCACACCCGATCGACCCCGTAGGGTTCCAGCTCCGGCCAGCACGTCTGGGTCGGCATGAGCTGCTTGGCGGTTGGCTCCGGCAGGCTGGCCAGCGGTTCCAGGTTGCGCCAGAACTCGGCGATCAGGTGGTCGAGCGGGTTGCGGTTACGCGGCAGCGTGAACGCGCGGAGCTGTAGGGGGAACCAGCTGTTGGTCGCGCCCAGCACCAGGGTCCGGGTGGGCCGGTCGCACGGCTCGAAGGCGCCGAGATGCGGGTGTCGGCCGCGGCAGGCGGGCAGGCTTAGCTCCGCCGCTGCACCGAAGGCGTCCGACATCGGCCTGCGCACTCCGCATTCGTCGCATGAGACGAACACGTTGGCGGCCTCCCCAGTGCTGCCGCTTTCAGTCATCTTGAGCGAGTGTCCGGATTCCGGTTCGGTACCCCGGTGGGCGTAGTACAGCCAGGGAAAGTCGTCCAGATGCCCGTCGTCGCAGGCCAGCACGAATCGGGCGGGCACCGCGACCGGCCGGCTACCACCCCGGCCCGCGCACGGATGCACATAGCGGATCTGGTCCGGCTGGACCGCGTGCTTCAGCAGTTCGAAGAAGCCGCCACTGGCTCGGCCAAGGCGGTGACAGCGCGAACACCGCAGCCAACCGGGGAACAGGCCGACCGGCACACCCACCCTGGTCCACTCGGCGAACGGGTCGAACGTCTCGGGCAGGTAGGGCGGTAACCGCAGCGCATCGACCTGCTGGCCCAACTTCGCGCGCACCGCAGTAAGGAGTCGTTCCTCCGGCACTGTCCGTGACCGTTCCAGGTTCCAGAAGTCCAGGCCCAGCATCACCACCGACAGGTTCGGCAGGTCGGCCATTGCGCCGACGCCGTAGGTGTGCAGCAGCTGGTTCGGTCGCAGCGCGCCGACCCGCAGCGGGGGCGACTCCACCGGCGACATCAGGCGCGCCCTGGGGTGTCAGCGGGGGCCGGTGGGCGAAACGGTGGTTCGGCGGCGGAGTACCCGCCGGGAGGCTGCAACAACAGCGGAATGCCTGGCTCGACATCACGCAGCGAGGTCGGGCACGTCGTCTGCCGCCAGGGTCCTTCGGTGGGGCTGTGCAGCAGACCGGCGATGTCGTCGGCCCGCGGCGGCTGGGCGTACGCGAGCCTGCGGCCCGCGGTCGAGCGCTGCTGGTCCCAGTTGGCCAGCCGGTCCTCCAGCTCGTCCTCGACCCGGCGGCTGGTCTCGCGTCCGCTGATCTCCTCGGCGCGGCGCTTGAGATAGCGGACCACGTGATCAGCGAGCTGGGAGTTCTTGTTGAAGTCCTGCGCCCGGAGATTGCCGTTGTAGGCGGGGTCGAGCTCGCGGACCAGGGAGACCAGCACACCGGTGAGACCCCGATCCACCGCGCGCTCCGCGAATGGCGTCACCGACAGTGCTTCGACGTGCCGATAGACCGTCGCGTGGAAGTGCTCGAAGCTCTCGTAGTGCGACAGGTCCCGTGGCCTGGCCCAGTTGTACACGGTGAACACCAGTCCCGGCGCCGCGCGCCCGACGCGGCTGGTGGCCTGGATGTATTCCGCGGTGGACTTGGGCTGGTTACAGACCACCATGACACCGAGCCGGGACACATCGACGCCGACCGCGATCATGTTCGTCGCCAGCAGCACGTCGATGGGGCGGGGGGCGTCCTTGCCCGCGCCTCGGGGGAAGGGCACCGCGAGCAGGTCGAGCAGCGGCCGGATCTGATCAGAAGACAGTCTCGACGTCAGTTCCCTGATCTCGGGTTCGAAACGCTTGGCCAGACCACGCTCGTCGGCTCGCGTCAGCCGGGTGCTGACGTCGTCCTCGGCGAGCCTGCGCATGCCACCGAGATCTCGCAAACTGTTGAAGTACCCGACGAGCGTCATGTACGGATCGGTGACGCGGTTGCGGCCATAGAGTGCATGCAGCTTCTGCGCGGCGCCGAGCACCGAGACATAGACCCGGATCAAGGTCGACTTGATTCGGGTACCGTGCGCGCAGATGCCGACGTAGCGGCGGCCTGGGGTGAAGGCGGTATCGCGCTGGCGGGCGAAGAAATTGTCGGCTGCGGACAGGCCGGGGGGCGGGAACACCTCAGTGGCGCGGTTGAACAGCGAGCCGATCTGGTGGTTGGCCCGCCGGACGGTGGCAGTCGAGGCGATGACCTTGGGCCGGACGTTGCGGGCGGTCTGCGGATCCCGCCAGGTAGCAAGCTTGTCGACGGCCCCCTCGTAGAGCCCGACCAGTGAACCCAGCGGGCCGGAGATCAAGTGCAGCTCATCCTGGATGATCAGGTCGGGCGGGCGCAGCATGGGTACCCCCACGATCCGGGCTGCGGGCGCGTCGGGGGTGGGCTGGTGGCGTTCGTGCTCCCACTCCTTGGCCGCCAGGTCGTCGGTCACGAATCCATGCCGTTCACACCGGCGGTTGACCCGGCCGAACAACGTGGTCGTCTCACCTTGCCAGGGCAGCTGGGCGAACTTGTCCACCGTCCCGATCAGCAGCGACGGCGGATGCCGGTAGATCTCCTCATCGACGACCAGCACCGGCAGGCCCTTGCGTTCCTCAGCGTCCGGCCCGCTTTCGGCGAACAGGATGGTTCCGAACGGGCACGAGACGTCCGGGCACAGCACCAGCGTGCGCCGGTACGCCTTGTGCACCACGACGTCCCGGCCGCCGTCGAGCTTGCTGCCGCACCACGGGCAGCTGGACAGTTGATGCGGCGAGCCCTGTCCCCGGACCACGGGTCCCTGGGCACGCCTGCGCTGTTTGAGCCACTCTTCGGCCTGGTCGTTGGTATTGGGGGTGACCCGGGCCCCTACCCACATGCCGATCCGGAACGGGAGATCGCCCCAGGTAGATGGGTCGGCGCGGCGCAGTACCTCGGCGGCGCAGATCAGCGTCGTCGCGCGTTCGAACTGCTGGATGGTGAGCAGCCGCAGCGTGTAGCGCATCATCACCGCGATTCCGGCGGCGGCGTCCAGGTCGCCGTAGCGGGGTTGCACTCGGCGTATCGCGATCGTGAACGCAGTGAGCCCGAGGTACGCCTCGGTCTTGCCACCGCCGGTGGGGAACCACAGCAGGTCCGCGATCGCCTGCTTGCTGTCCTCGGAACGCTCGGGATGGCGGGGATCGGCCAGCGCAGGCAGGTTCAGCAACACGAACGCGAGCTGGAATGGCCGCCAGCGTTGACGGCTCGCGGCGTCCACTTCGGACACGGTGTCGTCCAGGCCGCGTTGTGGGTTCTCTCGGCGCTTCGCGGCCACCTGGGTGTGCAACCGCTGCAGGTACATCGCGCGGTTGGCGAAGCCGAACGCCCGCCGGGCGATGTCGTCGCGGGCCAGCAGATCGATACCGGCCGCAATGCGATCAGCGGCGCGGGCCGCGATCTTGAGGTTGTCACGGGCCTGGTCGGCGTAGTCGGCCAGATACTCGCCTGGTTCGTCGATGTCGGCGGTTCTGCGCTTGATCCACGCGCGGTAACCGACCACCAACGGCCGCAGCGCCGCAGCCAACACGTCAGCCGAGGTCTCGGCGAGCTCAGCCAGCCGCTTCATGTCCAGTTCGAGGTCGGCGAGCTCGGGGAGATCCGGATCGGTATCCGCGCTCGGCACGTCGGTGGCCGGAATCTCGTAGTCGGGCACCGTCCGGGTGTGGATCTCTTTGGCCCGTAGCGGGTTGCCGACGGCGATATCGGCATGCACCGCCACTCCGCTGCCGAACGCGAACTCGGGATGGAACCGGTAGGCCATGGCCAACCGCTGCCGTTCGGCCGCGTCGTCGTGGTCCCCGCCATTCGGGCGTTCCGGCCGCGGGAGGAACACCGGCCGGTCGTCCCCGCCGGCCGCGGACAGTTGCACCTGGAAGATCCACGACGGCGCGTGCCGTCTGCGGTCCGGCTCGCTCTGGCGGTTCTCCAGGAACAGGGAGACCAGCCAGTTTCCGTTGTGCTTACGGGCCCGGCCACGCACCACGACGTCCGGCTGATCAGGATCGGAAGCTTGCGGAATGAGCGGTCCTTCGGAGAGCCGCAGCCTGACCGTTCCGCCCTGTTGCACACGCCGCCACATCGGCTTACCGATAGTTTCCTCCCGGTCGGAAACGATGCGCTCGTAGCGCGCCCACGTGGCCATAACGCGGAGCTCGGTCGCGTGCCCGTCAACATGTGCCGTGAAGCCCAGTGCGGACGGGTTGAGGCTGGGCACGTTCGGCGCGCTGGGCTCCGGGTCGGCCTCACTGGCATCGCCCGCATCGGCGGCAGCAAGCTCGTCCTGATCATCCGGCTCCCATACCTCGCCCCGGGGCGCGAGACGGCCCAGCGGGTAGCGGTCGATCGGGTTCTCGCCGGAGAACTCCTCGTCGTCGCCGCCGAGTGGACCGTGCAGGTCGGCCAACACCAGCCGCTGCAACTCGTCCCGAATCTCCCCTTCCCGCACCACACCAAGCACGCCCTGTTCCATCACGCGCCGTACCGTAGCCGCCCGACCCCACCCCTCCCCCACCCCCGGCGGGTCCGCAGCTCGTGCACGGTGTGTCCGCTTTCTATGTTCGAGAACCTTCAGAACAGGTCAAGCAACGCGCCGACGCAGCCGGTGTCTCGGTGCACTCGTGGGTTGTCGCCGCGATCGAACGCGAGAACTTCCGGCAGCTCTGCCAGGAGGCCAACGAGTGGTGGGCACAGCATCCCGAGGCCGCCCAGCGGCAGCTCGCCGACTACCACCAACGCGAGGACCTCCGGGCGCGCGGACAGGCGGACCGTGGCTCCTCCGCCGCGTAGCGGTCAAGTGTGGACGGTGACCGGCAACTCACCACGTCGGGTGCTGATCTACTCCGGCAACATGGTCAACGAGCTGCCCGACGTGCCGTATGTGATCACGCACGCAGTGAGTTCTAGGAACGGGGAGCAACCAGCGCAGGAATGTCGATGCGCAGACTGAACGGCGCGGTCGTGACGAGTTCACCGGTAGCCGCTGGAGCCTCGACGTATCCGATATCCGGTGCACCCAGGTGACAGACCGTGATCGACGGGGCAGGCGGATCGAGATCGACGATCCAGTAGTGCGGGATCCTCGCCTCCGCGTACTCACACGGCTTGAGGTGCAGATCGACATTCCGCGAACCCGGCGAGATGATCTCAACCGCAAGCAGCGCATCCGACGCCGCCAATCGGTTGTCCGCCGCCCCGACCCTCGTGACGACGAGATCCGGCACCCGCACAATCGCCGGGTACCCGGTACGCACCACGATCTCGACATCGAGATGAAAGTCCCATCCGGAGGGCAGCTGCTCGTCAAGCTGCCGGGCGAGCCGATAAGCGGCCTGCTGATGCTTGGGAGCGGGCCGTGGAGACACCAGCAGGACACCTTCCTGGAGTTCGTACCGAAAGGTGTTGTCCTCGGGCAGCGCGACCCACTCGTCCAGGGTCATCAGTGACCCCGGGTTGCGCAGTGGCATGGCCATGGGCACGTCCTCAGGCAGTGTCAGCAGGCAACGGCTGGTCAAGCACTCAGTATGCCAAGCCAGACCGACAACCCGCGCCAGGCGGTTGATCGTATACCGGGGTAACCGTCGCACGCTTTGGCGCACGGCGTGTCTCCATCTCGTGCACCCGCCAGCTGCCAGACCGGGGAGATGCCACACTAAGCGTCATGGAGGTACCGCAGAACTTCACCGCCGCTATCCACCAGGAGGAAGACTGGTACGTGGCACAGTGTCTGGAGGTCGATGTGGCCAGCCAAGGCCGCACGATCCCTGAAGCGCTGAGCAACCTCGCCGAGGCGGTCGAGCTGTACCTAGCCGAAGTTGAGGACCCCCACCAGCATGTGACCGCCACTCCCCTCGTCACCTCGTTTCAAGTACCCGGCGCCGCGTGAGCCCTGCCCTGTCCGACCTGCCGATCCGCAAGGTCACCCACGTCATCGAGTCCCTGGGGTTCGCCTACGTCCGCACCAAGGGCAGTCATGCCGTCTATCGGCACCCGGATGGCCGAGCCGTGGTCATCCCGCAACACGGCACCGTCAAGCGCGGCACTCTCGCGTCAATCCTGCGGCAAGCGGGCATCAAATCCGGCGAATTCCGCGAACTGCTCAGCTGAGCCCATATGACCAGGTACGGACAGGTTCGGCGAGGAACGCGGGAGGCCGGATCGAGGGTCGAGGTCGAGGTAGGCAAAGTCAGAGCGACCATCCACGCCAGACGGCTGACCAGCTGGCAGCAAAGCTGCCGCGCGCACTGTTGGGCCGACCGGTCGCCGGGAGCTGGGGGGGGTCCGCTCAACCGACGACCGGCCGGGGTCTGGGTGCGACGTCCGCCAGGGACGTCGTTCATTCTTGGCTGGTCATCCGAGCGCCTTGGGCGTCGCTGAGTAATCCGACCAGGTGTACCGTCTCCGGGTCGG
>JBQTGW010000036.1:0-11259 GCA_052390495.1 Pseudonocardiales bacterium | reverse complement strand
GGTGCGCAGGCCGTCGCGCTGCTCGCCTACGGCGGCACCGACACCGACGGGGCCACGCTGGACCCGGTCGATATGGTCACTGGTCCGGGCAATGTCTACGTCACCGCCGCCAAGCGTGCCCTGCGCGGCCTGATCGGCATCGACTCCGAAGCCGGCCCCACCGAGATCGCCATCCTGGCTGACGGCGGTGCCGACCCGGTGCACGTCGCCGCTGATCTCATCTCCCAGGCCGAGCACGACACGCTGGCCGCCAGCGTGCTGGTCACCGACTCCGAGGCCCTGGCCGACGCCGTCGACGCCGAGCTGGTCCGCCAGGTCGCCGCGACCAGGCACACCGAGCGGATCCGCACCGCGCTCACCGGCCCGCAGTCCGGCGCCATCCTGGTGTCCGACGTGGACGCGGGCCTGGCCGTGGTGGACGCCTACGCCGCGGAGCACCTGGAGATCCAGACCGCCGATGCCGCCGAGGTGGCCCGCCGGGTGCGCAACGCCGGGGCGATCTTCGTCGGCCCCTACGCACCGGTCTCACTGGGTGATTACTGCGCAGGCTCCAACCACGTGCTGCCCACCGGAGGCTGCGCCCGGCACTCCTCGGGGCTGTCGGTGCAGACCTTCCTGCGCGGCATCCACCTGATCGAGTACGACGAAGACGCGCTGGTCAAGGTCGCCGATCACGTGCTCGCCCTCGCCGAAGCCGAGGACCTGCCCGCACACGGCCAGGCCGTCACCGCCCGGTTCCCCGGGTCTGACCAGTTCAGCGTGACCGGCGCAGTGACCGCCGTCGGCTCCGGGGTCGCACTCGCGGATCTGCCGTTGCGGGGGGACCTGCGTGGCACCAGCCCCTACGGTGCCCCGCAACTGGACGTCCCGGTCCGGCTGAACACCAACGAGAACCCCTACCCGCCACCGCCCGCCCTGGTCGCAGACATCACGGCCTCGGTCGGCCAGGCGGCCCGCGACCTGCACCGCTATCCCGACCGGGACGCCGTCGCGTTGCGCATCGACCTCGCGGAGTATCTGGCCGGGCGCACCGGGGTGTCGCTGACCGCGGCGAACCTGTGGGCTGCCAACGGGTCCAACGAGATCATTCAACAACTCTTGCAGGCATTCGGCGGCCCCGGCCGCAGCGCGCTCGGTTTCACCCCGTCCTACTCGATGCACCCGATCATCTCCGCAGGCACCCGCACTGAGTGGATCCCGGCGCCCCGGCGGCCGGATTTCTCCCTGGATCCCGAACGCGCGGTGGCCGCCGTGCAGCGACACCGGCCCGACGTGCTGTTCGTCACCAGCCCGAACAACCCCACCGGGCAGGCGATCCCGCCCGAGGACCTGCGCGCAGTGGTGGACGTCGCGCCGGGCATCGTGGTGGTGGACGAGGCATACGGCGAGTTCTGCGTCCGCCCGAGCGCGGTCGGGCTGCTTCCGGAATTCCCCGACCGGCTGGTGGTCTGCCGGACGATGAGCAAGGCGTTCGCCTTCGCCGGCGGGCGCTTGGGCTATATCGCCGCCGCGCCCGCCGTGGTGGACGCGCTGCTGCTGGTGCGGCTGCCCTATCACCTCTCAGCGCTCACCCAGGCCGCCGCCCGCGCCGCATTGCGCCACGGCTCGGCCACTTTAGCCTCGGTGGCGACCCTGCTGGACGAGCGCGAGCGGGTGATCGCCGAACTGCGTCGATGTGGTGCCCAGGTGGTGCCGTCGGACGCCAACTTCGTCCTGTTCGGCCGGTTCGCCGACGCACCCGCCGCGTGGCGTCGCTACCTGACGCACGGCGTGCTGATCCGCGATGTGGGGATCGAGGGCTATCTACGGGTGACCATCGGCACGCCTGCGGAGAACGACGCGTTCCTGGCCGCGAGCGCTGCCGTCCTGAAGGAGGAAGCGTGAGCCGCACCGCGCGGGTCGAGCGGGTGACCAAGGAATCCTCGGTGCTGGTCGAGCTCGAACTCGACGGCACCGGGCGCACAGAGATCAGCACTGGGGTCGCTTTTTACGATCACATGCTCACTTCGCTGGGCAAGCATGCCGCCTTCGACCTGGTTGTGCGCGCCACCGGCGACGTGGACATCGACGCGCACCACACCGTCGAGGACGTCGCCATCGTGCTCGGCCAGGCGCTACTCGAGGCGCTGGGCGACAAGTCCGGCATCCGCCGCTTCGGGGACGCCTGGGTGCCGATGGACGAGACCCTCGCGCACGCCGCGGTGGACATCTCCGGCCGCCCGTACTGCGTGCACACCGGTGAGCCCGACGTGCTGGCCGGTTTCGTCGTCGGCGGCAACTACCCGACCGTGCTCAACCGGCACGTCTTCGAGACGCTGGCTTTCAACGCCCAGTTCGCCCTGCACATGCGGGTGTTGCACGGCCGGGACCCGCACCACGTCACCGAGGCCCAATACAAGGCCCTGGCCCGGGCGCTGCGGGTGGCGGTCGAGCTCGACCCGCAGGTCTGCGGGGTGCCGTCCACCAAGGGTGTGCTGTGACTGGATGCTGCACCCATAGGATGGCCGGTTGTGAGACGGATACTCGTTACCGGCGGTGCCGGGTTCATCGGCGCGAACTTCGTGCACCACACGGTGCAGAACTACCCGGATGACGAGGTATGCGTGCTGGACGCGCTGACCTACGCCGGTAACCGTAATAGTCTCGCGCCGGTTACCGAGCAGGTCCGGTTCGTCCACGGCGACATCTGCGACGCCGAGCTGGTCGACCGTCTGGTGGCGCAGACGGATGTGGTGGTCCACTTCGCGGCGGAGTCGCACGTGGACAATTCTCTGCACGATCCGGAGCCGTTCATCCGCAGCAACATCATCGGTACCTACACGATCCTGGAGGCTGTCCGCCGCCACGACCGGCGGCTGCACCACATCTCCACCGATGAGGTGTTCGGGGATCTGGCCCTCGACACGGTCGACAAGTTCACCGAACAGACGCCCTATGACCCGTCGAGCCCGTATTCGGCGACCAAGGCGAGTTCGGACCTGCTTGTGCGAGCCTGGGTTCGGTCATTCGGTGTGGCCGCCACATTGTCGAACTGCGCCAACAACTACGGCCCTTACCAGCACGTGGAGAAGTTCGTGCCGCGCCAGATCACCAACCTGCTAGTGGGCGACCGACCCAAGTTGTACGGCGCTGGGGAGAACGTCCGCGAGTGGACCCACGTCGACGACCACAACGAGGCGGTCCACCTGATCCTGCGCAAGGGCCGGGTCGGGGAGACGTACCTGATCGGATCCGGCGACGAGCGCAGCAACAAGGAGATCCTGGAGCTGATCCTGGAGCTGATGGACCAGCCCGCCGGCGCCTACGACCACGTCCCGGACCGGCCCGGACACGATCTGCGCTACTCCAACGACTCCACGAAACTCCGCACCGAGCTGGGGTGGGCGCCACGCTACGGTGACTTCCGGGCTGGCCTCGCCGCGACGATCGACTGGTACCGCCACAACGAATGGTGGTGGAAGCCGCAGAAAGACGCCACCGAAGCCAAGTACACCCTGCTGGGCCGGTAGCCACCACCCGGACCGCGCCGATGGGCGGTCTCAGCCGGTGGAAGCAATCGTGCTGGCCAGGAGGTCGGTGAAGATTTCTGCTGGGGTTCGGTAGCCGAGGATAGGGCGTGGTCGGTTGTTGAGTTCGCGGGCCACGAGGTCGAGGTAGGTCTGGTCGTTGGTGTTCTCGTTGGTGCGGTGTTCCTATGGCGAGTGCGGGTGGGCGAAGTACACGTCGATCTTCGTGGCCAGGGTGAAGGTGGCCGAGCACGTCGGACGCGACACGGTGCGGGCGGGCTTGCAGCGGCTGGCCGCCGAGCTGTTGTCGTTCTACCTGGAGTCGTTCCCGATCGCGGCGTCGATCTTCTCCGACCCGGACCTGCTGACCCGGCACCGGGAGGCGCTGCGAGAGCGCGACGCAGGCCCGCACACAGTGGTCGAAGCCGTGGCGGCCTATCTGTCGGCCGAGCAGCAAGCGGGCCGGGTCGCGGCGAGTGCCCGGCCGGAGGTGGTGGCCGAGCTGCTGGTCGGTGCCTGCCTGCACCGCGCGTTCCTGGTCCGCTTCGCTGGCGAGGAGGCCACGTCGGAGCACGTCCAGCGCTTCGCCGCGGACGTGGTGGGCACGCTCGAACCGATGCTCACAGCTCCTTGATGTACAGCTGTGGACTCAGCCGACCGGCGGGCGCTTGGACTTGGGTAGCCGGGCCACCACCGCGTCATAGGACGCATCGACCAGCTCGATGATCTCCTCGTCCGGAACCGTGCCGTTGAGCTCGACGGTGTTCCAGCCGTAGCGGCCGATGTAGGGCATCACCGAGACGGCGTCCGGGTAGCGCAGGCGCCACTCGGCAGCGGCGTCCGCGGTGGCGGCGCATTTGACCCCGAGCCGGCCGCCGCCGAGGAAGGCGAAGATCTTGCCTCCGACCTTGACCACCGGGTCGTCCTCCCAGGGCTCGTCCCGGACCGCGCCCGGCTTGGCCAGGCAGTACCTTGTGACCTCGTCGTAGTCCACATCCGCAGACCTTAAGCCGACCGCACTGGTGACCACGGCTGAGGTCGCTTTCACAGCAGCTGTTCAAATCGCCCGCGCCATGAAAATTCCGGCGAGGCGGGGATTGGACGCCAGGTGGCGGCGCCGGCCGGTCGGGGTGAATCCGAGGCGCCGGTAGAGACCGATCGCGAAGGTGTTGGACTCGGTGACCGCGAACTCCATCACCGTGGCCCCGCGCCGCCGCCCCCACTCCACGATCTCGTTGATGAGCAGCTCGCCAAGCCGGCGGCCCCGGGCCGTCGGTGTCACCCACATTCCGGTCGCGTCCAGCGTTCTGCTGCCATCCGGGCGGCCGGTGCTGTGGGGACTCGCCGTCGACGGTGCCGCTGGGGTCACCTGGGTGCTGGAGACCCTGCGCGCCGAGCTGGACCGGGCGTTGGCGCTGTGCGGTTGCGATTCGATCCGAGAGCTGACCCCGGACCTGGTGCGCTGGCACGGAGGCCGGACATGCTGATCGTCGTAGTACTGGCCGGCCTGGCGGTGGTGGCCAGCCTCCCGGTTTGGCTGCCCGGCGCCGTGGTCGCGTTACGCATCAGGATCTTCGCCCGGATCAATGGCGAGAACGCGATCGACGTGCCCGGTGAACTGGTGGACATATCCCGGTTCCGGCAGGTGTACGAGCATCCGGCGGCGAACGGCCGCAGCCGAGGCGCGGTGTTGTCGGACCTGTTCTGGTACTGGCTCGCGCCCGGTCCGCATGTGCATCAAGAACATCTGGAGCCAGGCGAGCGGTACACCGAGGTCGCCCGCAGCACGCGGCGCATCCTGGCGGCTGGGCATGGATCGGCCGGCGCGCTCGCCACCGACTGCACCGACCGGGTACTGGCTGAGCTCGTGTCGCGCCCGGTGCACCTGGTCCGGCTGCGCGACCTGATGATGCCGATCTGGGCCGAGTTCTATTACGAGTTCGTGTTCGGCGAGCGGTGTCCCGCCCTGGCCCGAACGCTGATCGTGGACAACGCCGACGATGTGGTCACCGCGTTGAAGTGTTGCGGCTTGCGTCACATGAACCGACGACATCGGCTGACCCGATTCCTGCTCGGCAAGATAGAACGCGGCGAGGTGCCGCATTCCTTGCCCGGCAGCCTTTCCATGCTGGACAAGGCGTTCTACCTACAGGGAACGTTCTTCAACACGGCCGTGGTGCAGTCCGCCGAGGCGATGGCGCACCTGCTCATGGCGCTGGCGCAGCATCCCGAGGTGCAGGCCAGGCTGCTGACTGGGCCACCGGAGGACTATCTGGACCGGGTCATCGAGGAAACCCTACGGCTGTATCCGCTGTTCGGCATCGCGCACCGGATCACCTCGGCGGACATCAAACTGGACGCCGTGCGCACCATTCCCCGCGGCTCGGTCCTGTGCTTCAACTATCCGAGTTCCACCAAGCCGGATTCGACCATCCCGAACGGTTCGACCCGGACCGATGGCGAGATATCGGCGCCGGAAAGGTGAACCACATCCCGTTCGGGGTGGGCGCGAACCGGCCGTGTCCGGCGCGTGCGCTCGCCCCGATTGCGATGCGGGCGGCCGCCACCGAGATCCTGCGCCGGTTCGCGTTGTACTCCTCGGCCACGCATACCCGTTCCATGCCGAACCACGGACCATGCCTGCTCACCCCCCGATCGTCAGGAACCGCGCTGGGCCGACCCGCCACAGCGCTCACGCTGATGCGGATGCGCGACCGCTGGGAGGACGTCTGGCGTGGCCTTACCCAGCTCGTGCATGGTCTGGGACGCGCGCCGACGCAAACTCTGCCAACGGCACTTCGAAGCGGCGAAAGAGTGACGACCCCGCAGAAACCGGTGAGCAGGTCGAATTGTCCGGCAGGTGTCATGGGCTGAGGTCCCAAAGGAGGCGATAGTAGCGGATGCGATCGTGGTCGGCTGTGATGCCGGACCAGGAGAACGGACACGCGTCGACCGGGAGAACCTCGTGCAGCTGACGCAGTCCGTTCCCGATCGCGGTGACGGCTGTGGCTGGGTCCGCACGCCAGCGGTCCTCGACGGCGTTGTCACCGGGCACGGCTGCAGTCATGAGCCAGGACCCGGTCTCGTCCCGCCCGCTTCGCAAAGGTCGGGGAACCGACGTGTACTGGATGGCCCAGGTCAAACGGTCAACCTCAGCAGCCGGATCTAAGCCGCTGTCGGCGGGCGCCCACTTGAGGTACCGATCTTCGGCGATTCGGTAGGTCAACCCTCCGAGTTCGTTGCGCCACACCGCCTCGATACGCTCGCCTGCCGCCAACCGCACGACCACAATAACCTTCCCTCTGAACTGCTATACCGCCGCTCAGTGCCCGCTTGGCGTGGTCCAGTGAGCCGACGGGGTGCGAACACGATCGGGCGCACTGGCACGTAGCCCGGCGCTCGCACCTCTGACCAAGTGTAACGTTTCGGACCGTTCTCCGATGATCAGTTAAGAATGGTTTCCACATAGGTAACGCAGTAGCACGACGTCCCCGATCTGCCGGGTCTCGGCCAGCGCCATCCGATGGCCGGAATGCTGCGGGAAATCTCCTACGCCGACGAATCGGGGAGCATCGACGTCGCCGACGAAAAAAGGAGCGATCACCAGATGAATTTCATCGACCACACCCGAGGTAAGAAACAGGGTGTGGATCGTGGTGCCGCCCTCCACCAGCAGCCGCTCGATCTTGCGATCGACCAGATCAGCCAACACCGTGCCCAGACCCAACGGCTCCCCGGCATCCACCACCTCAGCTGCTGATCCCAACCGTTGATTCAAAGTCTTGACGACCGATGTCGGGGAATAGACCAGCTTCTCGGTATCGCCGGCGGTGAAGAAACGTGCCGACGGATCCACATCACCCCTGCTGGTCAAGGTCACCTTCACCGGATGTGGCGGCAAGCCGCGCGACTGGCGCAGCTGTTGACGCCGCGCCGAACGGACCAGCAATCGCGGATCGTCCCGCCGGATAGTGTTCGCGCCCACCAGGATCGCGTCGCAACTCGCCCGGACGTCATCGACTCGGTCGAAATCGGCGTCATTGGACAGCAGCAACCGGGTGTCACTCGCATCATCGATATAGCCGTCCACCGACGCCGCCACCGACAGCAGTACATAGGGACGAGAAGTCACCGGATCACTCCTTCTTCATGCTGACCAAGCACCGCTCAGACAATTACCACAAACTCTTCAGCATCGCAACCGGCCAAGGAATCAAACAGTGACTCAGGAATTCCCAGCTGCAAGTCAATATCACGTCTCGCGCGCTCATAGAACACGGCAGCGGTCCCACCGCTGGCGGGAATTCGCCGGATGAACAAGTTTCACCAACGCCGAGGAGTCAAGGTAGATCAATACCGCTCCTCCTCACGCGTTGCCGCCAGCTCGTCGGCAACGTTGATCCCGTCGTCGGCGATCGCTGGTGGACGCAGTTCGTGCCAGCTCGTGGTTGGTGGCGTGACACGACCGGCCGCCACGAGCTCGTCGAGGATCGTGCCGGTCCGCGGTGCGGGCACCAGCCGGGCCACGAGCTGGCCGCGCTCGGTCACCTCGACGGTCGCACCGTCTTTAACCATGGCGATGTACTTACTGGTGTGCTGGTTGAGCTCACGAACTCCGATACGCACCATGCCGGGAGTGTAGGACACCTTGTTCTACGGTGCCGACACGCTGAAACACGCGTGTGCAGGGGGCCAGGGCAACGGCAAGGTCGCTTAGCGTTCAGTGATCGTTACTTGAGGTAGTTTTCCTATGTGGTGCGGGCCCAGTACCACGCTAATATCACTGAATGTGTTGGACTCGTAACGTTAAGTGGTATTGCTGCCGGGCTCTCGCCGAGCGCCATTCGGAGCCTAATCGCAGTTTTGGGGTGCCCGGAACCGCCATTCGGAGCCGAATGGCTGTCCACGGTGCCGACGGGTCGGGCGATGATCATCTGCTGAGGGCAGGAGCATCCGTAAGGATGGGTCGTGGAGTGTCAGTGACCACTTAACGTCGCTACAGGTGACGCTGAGCGAACATGCCGTTGCCCTGGCGGGTCGGCCCAGACATACCGCTGGTAAATCTCCTGGGGGATTGCGGGCGCGGTGAACTCCCTCAGAATCTACTACTGTGCGCTCACTGGAACCGCCGTGACTGCTAGAACGCCTTCGGGGGTGTTTGCGGCGTTGGGGAGGAATGCCCACAACGATGGTTGCTGTGGTCGTCGTTGATCCACGGACGGGGGGCGCATGCGCGTTCCGGTCAGTGGCGGGGCGCCTCTGGTCGGTGCCGGTGGGCTCGGGGGTAGGGCTGCTGGGTCCACTTCGCCGCCTGGACGGGCCGGGCGTGTGTGGTGCTCATGGGTGGGTTTATGCGGTTTCGTGCATGTTTGTTGACGGTCTGGTGCCAGTCTGCCTAGCGTCGAGTTATTATAAGTGTGTTGCTCGCCCAGATGATTTTGCCCTCCGGACCGTACTGGACAACGTTGCCATCCTTCTGCACCACAAGCCTGTATAGACGGTTCTGTGATATCAGGGGCTGATCGACGCCCAGCGACTCCCCTGCATTAAGCGTATGGAGGGAAGCCCCGTTCGAATTCACTGGTCCCTCATCCGGAGGAGAATTGGGGACTCTTGGAGGTTGAGTTACTTCGGGTATACTTTCTCGATGGGGCGCGTTGGTGTTAGCAGTTGAATCCGGAAATGCTGGCGGGGGTTGCAGACCGGGCTGCGCTGCTGTGGTGAGCGGATTTACGGGTTCGAGAGGTTGGGTGGATGGGGCGGCTTCAACAGATGGAGTAAGACTCTTTTCTGCTTTGGGCGAGGCGAATTGAATGTCGGCAGCCCACACTGCACCCGCAGCGGCAATTACTGCGGCAATTATTCCCGCAGATATTTGGCCGAAGATCCAAATTCTCGAACTGCTGAGGTTGAGGCTCGCCAGGAGTACTCACACTGCCCCCTGCTGCTGTAGAGTCACGAGTATTTTCCCGGGCATGCGCCGCACGGTTTTTGGCTCCAACGCCAATTGAGACCCTATCTCTGAGACCCTGACCGAGCATCTGCGACAGACAAAGCGTTGACCCGCGCGCCCGGAGAGACTCGAACTCCCAACCTTCTGATCCGTAGTCAGATGCTCTATCCGTTGAGCTACGGGCGCATGTTTAATTGTCGGCCGATATAGTATCCGACCGTTTGGCGGAGGCTCCGGGATTTGAACCCGGGAGGGGGCGTGACCCCCAACCGCATTAGCAGTGCGGCGCCATAGACCGGACTAGGCGAAGCCTCCTGGCGCAGTCGAAGCCGCCAGAGCAGTAGCGTACACAGCGGGTCGGTGATCGGGCAAAGTGGGCGCGCGGCGTCGGCAACGGTGCTGGTCACGGGCGCGGGCACGCCAAGGTGTCGGACCTCGCCAGTAGCCTGGTGGCCGTGGGTGAGGCGTCGGCGGAGATCATTCCCGTCCTGGAGACGGTCCCGGTCGTGGAGATGGTGACGGTGCGACCGCGACCGCGGCTGAGTTCGCTGGTCGAGGGATATCACGGTTACCGGATCGAGGGTGCCGAGCCTGGGATGCATCGCGGTTTGCCGTCGCGTCACCTCACCCTCATTGTCACGCTCGATGGCACTGTGGACCTCGCGGCGACGCCCGATCCGGCCCAGCCGCCTGCGTCGTTCACCACGCTCGTTGGCGGGTTGCACGCCGGCCCGGTGCTGATCAGCCACGACGGACGTCAGCACGGCATCCAGCTGGGCCTGACGCCACTGGGTGCCCGGGTACTGCTCGGGCTGCCCGCCGGTGAGCTGGCTCATACCGTCGTCGAGCTGGGCACGTTGCTGGGGCCGGTGGCGGGTGAGCTCGTCGAGCGGCTGAGATCCGCGCGGACGTGGACGGATCGGTTCCTCGAACTGGACGACGTGCTCGCCCGGATCGTCGGGCAACGTGAAGGGCCGGCACCGGAGCTGGGGTGGGCCTGGCGGCGACTGGCCGCCAGCCATGGCCGGGTCGGGGTGGCCACGCTGGCGCAGGAGGTCGGCTGGAGCAGGCGGCATTTCGGCGAACGCTTCCGCCGCGAGTTCGGGCTGACGCCCAAGGTGGCGGGGCGGGTGATGCGGTTCGAGGTCGCGAACCAGCTGCTCCGGGTACCCAAGCGGCCCGGTCTGGCTGAGGTCGCGGCTCGCAGCGGCTACGCCGACCAGGCCCATCTGACCAGGGAGTGGCGTGAGCTGGCGGGCTGTACCCCGTCGACCTGGCTGGCCGAGGAGCTCTCATCCGTTCAAGACAGTGAGGACACTGAAGAGCCATCCTGGACGGCATGACCGCTAACACTTCTGCCCCCACCATCTGGCCGTGCCTGTCCTACTCCGACGAGCGGGCCGCGATCCGCTTCCTCGTCGAAGCATTCGGCTTCGAGGAGACCCTCGTCGTCCCCGGCGACCAAGACGGCGAGATCGTGCACGCCGAACTGCGCTGGCCCGAAGGTGGGGGGATCATGTTCGGCTCTAGCGAGGGCGAGTTCGGCGCGAAGCCCGGCAACGCAAGGCTCTACGTGGTCACCGACCAGCCCGACGCGCTGTTCAAGCGGTCCACCGCGGCTGGCGCCGAGGTTGTCCGAGGGCTCAAGGACGAGGATTACGGCTCGCGGGGGTTCACCGTGCGTGATCCGGAGGGGAATCTCTGGTGCTTTGGGACGTATCGGGGGGCCTGTCGGCCCCCCTGTGAGTGGGGGGGTGGGGGGTGGGGGGGGCAGGAGCAACCCCACGCCGCCCCCCCACC
>JBQTGW010000035.1:0-2898 GCA_052390495.1 Pseudonocardiales bacterium | reverse complement strand
CGCAGGCCCCTTTGGCGGATCTCGGCCAGTGCGCCGAGCGCGAGAATGTCCGAGGTGCACACGATCGCGGTCAGCTCCGGATCCCGATTGAGCAGTTCGGTCACCGCCGAAGCGCCGGAGGCCATCGCGATGCGGCTCCGACCAGCTGGGTGCGTACCTCGTTTGATTGAAAATCAAGATCCAGGCCGCCCGACCACGAGTCCGGGACGTGGCGTACGTGCTAGGCAGCTTGGAGAAGAGGATACAGCCCGAGACCGACAGACCAGACGTGCACGTGGTGGTCGGGTGCGGTTATGTCTATTCTGTTTGCAGCTCGGCGATGATCCGGTCGATCAGGGTGTGCGCGGCCTTGTCGTAAGCCGCTTCGGTGCGCAGGCGGTCGAACTCACGTAGGTACAGGGCCACGCTGGTGGGTTCGCTGATGGTGACCTCGTCGGTGACGAGTTCTACGAGAACCAGGGTTTCGGCGTCGTCGGCTCGGTCGGTGTAGATGTGGAAGCCTTCCGGGTAGATGGCTTTCGCCTGCCCACGTAGCGGCAGCATGCCGATCTGAACGTTGGGTAGCGCCATCACCGCACGGATCTGCCGAAGTTGCTCGGCTTGCAGTGTGGTCGATCCTGGTCGCCATCGCAGCGCGGCCTCGGTCATGAGGATGGTGAACCGCTTGGACTGATCGAGTAGCACGGCTTGGCGCCGCATCCGGCCCTCGACCTTCTCGGCGATGTTCGGCTTGTTACCGACGTTGGCCATCTCGAGCACGAGCCGGGCGTACTCGCGGATCTGGAGCAGGCCGTGGACAACAGAATGCTCGTAACCGAGCATGGTGGCTGCGCTGGCTTCCAGTTCGGCGGTGTCCCGCTGAGTCTGGTCGGCACCGGCGGGTAGCCGCGAGGGCCATGGGCTGATCTGGCTGGCGGCCGCCTCGGCGAGGGAAGCCAGCTCGTCGCGGACAGCGGCCGATGCTCCGCTCGTGCGTACCCAGGTGTCGATCTCGTCGAGCCGGATGAGGCGGTCGCCGGACTCGATCCTGGAAACGGTCGCGGGGCTCAGCGTCAACGCGCCCGCCAGGTCCTCGTTGCGTAGCCCGGCGAGCTCGCGCAAGGCTCTGAGCTTGGATCCGAGACGCTGGCGTTGGGTGGGAGTAGCCCGGCCGGGTGTCCGGCTCGCCATCACGGCACCACCCGGCCGCCAGCGTCCACCTCGTGACTCACGGGTAATTCATACGTCCACCGTGGTGGTGTACTTGAGTAGGGGTACTGACCAGGCGGCAGCAAGGTCACGCTCGCGTTTGCATCGCTCGATGATGTACGGGTCCTCGGTGAGCTCGACATCGACGAGGTGACTGGCGGTGTCGTAGTGCATGAGCATGGCGAACGAGTCCGGGGTCTCGGCGTCGAACAGCCAGAAATCCTGGTGTAGCGCCGCCAGCTCTGGATGTGCTCCGCGATCGGCGAGGTGGACGTCTTCGCCGGCCTCGACGTTGGCCTCGTAGCCGACTAGCTCGAAGCGCAGGTAGTTCGTCAGTGGCTGGCTGACCACGTGCACGCGCCGCCAGCGTTGGCCCGCAGCGGTGGTGTCGGCCACCCGCCGCAGCCACGGGACGGTCCGCGGAGAGCGTTCGGGCAGTGGCTCGCCTGCCAGGAAGAGTGCGTACTCCTCGTCCTCGTCGTCGGCATAGCGGGACAGGGTCTCCAGGCGGAACGCGCTCACCCGGAAGCGGTCGAAGACAGCGTCGAAGTCATCCACGTTCATCTCCGTGCCCTGATCTCGTCGGCTGCCTTGAGGATCAGCGACTCTGGTACGGCGAGGACTCCTTCGCCGTAATCGAAGCTGATCTGAGCGACCGCGTCGGGGTCGTCCAGCAGATAGCCCTGCATGAGTGCCATGCCAGAAGACACGGTCTCGCCACGGGCGAGCCGGAGGTCGCCGTCGACCCCGTGGGCTGCAGGACAGCCGCCGTTGCGAGACTCTCGGACGATCTCGGTGATCTTGACCATGTCTGCCTCCCGGGTTGGAACGTTCAGTTTCTTCCATATTAAACCATCTCATGTCACTAGGCAAGGTTGTTGTCCAGGTTCGAAAGGAAGTTGGCAAGAACTTCTTGATACTTTCAGTTTCTTCCAGAAAGATATCGAACGTCAGATTGACCTGGGAGGCCGAGGCTTGCCAGCGACCACCCAGGGCCGACCCAGTCGGCGCGGGGCTCGGATGACAGAAAAGACCACAACAGGGATGAGGGGTCGCAGTGAAGCAGCCACGAAAGCAGGACGGGCCGCACCACCTGCCGTACAGCGAGCAGGAGCGATGCGCCGTGGAGGGACGCCGCATTGATGGCAGCGGTCCGTGCACCGTGATCGCCATCCGGGACCGCAGGGAACACGGCTGGGTGCTCTACCCCCACGGCGACGCCGGACTCGGCGTGCTCATCGCCTACGACGCCGCCCACACCCTCGCGCACCGCCTCGCCAGCTCACCATGACCACCAGCAGAAGACCGCAGGAGGGTCATCGTGACCGGCGATAGCCCCGATCTCGCAACGCCACTGACGGGGGCGCCCTACAGCCCAGAAAACCAGCGGTCGTCTGGTTCCTTGGTGGGCCCGCAGGTGGCGCGCACCACGAGCTCGGTGGGCAGCATGATTGTGCGGGCGTCGGGACTGCTGCGGTCCAGCAGTAGCTGCCCAGCCGCCCGTCCCTTCTCCAGTACCGGCTGGGACACCGTGGTCAGCCCCGCTCGCTCGGCCTCGGGAACCCCGTCGAAGCCGGTGACGGTCAGCTCGTCGGGCACCCGCAGGCCCCTTTGGCGGATCTCGGCCAGTGCGCCGAGCGCGAGAATGTCCGAGGTGCACACGATCGCGGTCAGCTCCGGATCCCGATTGAGCAGTTCGGTCACCGCCGA
>JBQTGW010000034.1:0-24794 GCA_052390495.1 Pseudonocardiales bacterium | reverse complement strand
GCGTTGAGTGCTATAGCACTCAACGCCACTCACGGGTAGTCCTCGCTCAACCGGCTCTCTGCGCCCGTTCGCCATGAGCGCCGCGAGGTCGTCCGGGGCAATCAACACAGCTACCGCGTGCCCATGTCGGGTGATCGTGATCCATTCATGGGTCCGCATCCCTCATCCTCTCCAGGTGCGGACTCGCCCCGCCATCGCTGCGCTGCCCATTCCCGGACCTCGGCCAAGCTGGTGTTGCGGTCGAAGATCTCGAAAACTTGCCACCACACCACGTCCAACGGCTGGCCCAGCGCGAAACCCACAGCTCGAAATATCATGCACCGCGGCCGCCGACGCCACAGTCTCCATCCCCAGCGCGTCCAGCAGAAGTTGCACTGACCCCGTTTGTTGACCTCGTGCTGCCGCAACAATCTGGCTACTGTCGCCAGCAGTCGGACTGTCTGCTCTTCAGCGACCCTTGATGCTATTCGCTGATTATCACTGATCCGGTCGGCGATCTCCTCAAGCTGTTCGACGTACAGCCGGTGCTGTGTCCCCCAGACATTTCTCATGTGCGTGAGTCGCCGCATCGTCTTATCAGCTAGACCCGCTAGCAGGCGTTAAGGGCTGACCAACTCGATCCGCTGCCCATGGTGGGGCTTGAGGGGCGCTTCATCGGCGGCCGACCGGGGATCAGGGGGCGGGCTTGCGATTCACGATCCTGTCTCCCAGGTGAGCACCTCGTTGAGCACAGTGAGCGCATTGCCATCCACCCGACGCTCCACCAGTCCATCGCCGGGAACGATCAGCAAGGACACCCTCTGTCGCGAGGCAAAGCAGTCGCGACTGAATCCCACGATGCCGATGGTGTCCACCCAGTCACCGGTCACTCGGTGTCCCACCAGTGGGCCGTCCTCACCCGGGGCGCTACGCCGGAACTGGAAGCCGCGCAGCTTGAGATGGTCGAGCAGCCGCATCGCGATCACCAAATCTGGGCTGTCAGTCTCCACCAGGCACCACCTCCTGCAGCGTGAGACCGGTTACGCCGTCTTGGACCGGTCGGCGCAGCACATCTTGGTAAGGCGGCGTGCCCCACTCGCGCCGGTCATCGCTCACCCGGGCTGAAGCTCCAGATCGCGGGTTCACTGGGTCCCATCCTTTCGTCCCCCAGCCTGCGGTCACACGGAAGGCGTTGGCCGAGCACCCATGGGGTGCGCAACACAGGAAACCGGGTAGGCAAGGACGCCGACACACCATCTGGAAGACTTTCGGGGACACTTGCCATCCGGCAGAGTGTCCCTGGAAACGTCCCGATGTCGCACAAGCGAAGGGGTGGGAGCATGTTGCGCAACGATCGCCTCGAGTCAAGCCACAGAGCGAACACCTACTCGGAGGAACTCTTTGCCGACGAACTTGGTGTTGACCGGAAGACCGTTCAGCGATGGATTACGCAAGGGAGGACCCCGCATCGGAATACGGCCGGACGCGCCGCGAAACTGCTAAACGTACCAGTAGACTGGCTGTGGCCTGACTTGGAGCGGGTCAAGAACGGGCTGAACCCCAGCGAAATGGTGGCACTTTACCCACATCGATCGGAGACGCCCAAGCACCTATGGCTTGATCTGATCATTTCGGCGCAGCAGAATATAGACCTCTTCGCCAACGCGAGCCTCTTCCTGCCGGAGGAGAATCCAGAATCGATCAACATTATCAAGTACAAAGCCGCCAATGGCACTAAGGTTCGGATTCTAATGGGTGACCCGGACTCACCGGCGATGGAACTTCGCGGACGAGAGGAACGTCTATTCGACGCAATACCTGCTCGAATCCGCATGGCATTGGCATACTATCACCCACTCACCGACGCTCCCGGTGTCGAGTTCCGGCTTCACCGGACCGCTCTCTACAATTCGATATTCCGATTCGATGATCAGATGCTCATCAACCAGCACATTTACGGAACCTACGGCTACCTGGCACCCATACTCCATCTTCGCCATGTCGAAGGATGTGACTTCTTCGACATGTACATGAGGAGCTTCGAACTCATCTGGACGGAAGAATCCTACGCCATTGAGAACAGAACAGGCTAGGAATTTCTGGCGCGAACGCCCTGAATAACTCTGACCACTTCTTCAGTGTCCACTAGATTCTCCATCACAGCATGTGCACCAGCGTTCAATAATTGATGTGAATAATTCTTCCCCGTGGCTACACCAATAATGATCGCATCGCCTTCAAGTGCCGCCTGCACGTCTCGCACCGTATCACCAATCATGATGGTGGAGTCCCGGTCGAACTCAACGCCATACTTCTCGAAAACCTTACCCCTCGCGGCTCTGACTAGTTCGGCTCGAACGATATGATCGGATCCGTATCCACCTACTTCAAGATCGAGATATTTATCGAGTTTGAACGCTGCGAGCTTTTCTCTGGCATTGTTTGCTATGTTGCCAGTAAGTGCCGATTGAATAATATTTTTCTCTCCAGCTAGAACTGCGAGTACCTCCTTGGCGCCGGGGAGGGCGTGGCCACGCTCACGGAGCGACGCGCGGTTCTCGGCCATCGCATCACTCAGTGCTCGCTCAAATATTTCACGATATTCTTTGGGAGTTGTAATTCCATTGACCCCGAAAAGGATCTGAAGGATCTCGAAGTCCGTCCGACCGTCCGTGTCTGGGTTCACACCAGTTGGAATACCGGTTAGCATCTCGAACGCACGGGCGTATGTCGCCTTACTGACGCCAGAATTCTCGATAAGCGTGTGGTCAACATCCCACAACACCAAAGTCCGATCTATCGTAGTCACGGCGCTCATCATGTCAGACATACCGACCAGCACCGCTCTCAGGAAGCCACCCCGCTCAGGCGACCCAGCAACCGCACCGGCGATGTTCAGAAGCCTTGTTCGTCAGCAGCCGAACCAGCTGCGGCTCGGTGAGCACCACCGGGCCCGGCATCGCGGCTGGGACAGCGGCGCCACCCTCCGGCCACCGCATCGCCAGCCTGTGCATGGGTCAGAGGTCCAGCGGCCAGCCGTATGAACTGTCCGGTGTGTCCAGCCACACCGAGTGTGCACCGTCCGGCGTCACGGTCAACCCGAAGCGGTCATGTGTCGGACGTTCCACGTCAATCCACCAGGCATAAGCTGCGTCGACCTTGTCCCACAGTCGGCGGGGGCCGAGTTGGTACACGTCGAACGTGTCCGCACCGCGCACGAGGTCAACTCGTGCCCACGAGTGCGAGTGCACGTCGTGCAGCTCGATAATGCGCCGATTGGAATTGATCTCTTCAACGGTGAGATAGCAGCGCGGCACCCGAAGTCCGATCGCGAACGCTGCTCGCGAGAACGCGATCATGTCGAATAGTTCCGGAACGCTGCGGAGTGTCGTTGTCCTGTCCGCCACGTTCTGTTCCGCCTCGCTCGGTTCGAGGTAGTCACGGCGTTGGCCCCGTATCCGCATGAATGCGAGGTTGGTTCCACAACGGCCGGACGCTGAGCCGTCGTTGTGTACGTCTAAGCGCAGCAGAGTGCCATTACAGTAGTCGGTACCCCACGGCACAACGATCACGCCACCAGGACGTGTTTGGTCAATCCACGCGCGAGGGATGACCCGTACGGACGCGGTGGCGATCACCCGGTCATACGGGGCGCCGGGTGCGTATCCCTGCATACCATCCGCCGAGACAACCAAGGTTGCGTAACCAGCGCCGACCAGCGCGCGCCGCGCCTGGTCGGCGATGTCGCTGTCTAACTCGACAGACACGACGTTTCCGGGCTCGCCTACCCGCTCGCTCAGCAGGGCTGCATTCCAACCGGTACCGGTACCGATTTCGAGCACTCGGTGTCCGGCGTGCACATCAAGCGCGTCGAGCATGCCTGCAACAAGCGACGGCTGACTACATGAGCTTGACGGTTGCAGCCCGACCCTACCGGACGGCGTGTTGCCGTCATCGACCTGCGTAATGATCGGCTCGTCGGAATCGACCAGCGCCCACCACCGGGCTTCGTCATCCATTTTGGACACAGAGACGAAGCCGTCTGTAGTGGGATCATCGATCCACACCACGGAAGGAATGAACTGGTCGCGCGGCACGGAGAGTTGTTCGCGCCAATCATTCACGGTGTTGCGCCCACCTTTATTTGTCGTCATCTACCTCGACGTCATCTACTTCGTCGTTATCGCCCTCGTGCTGGTTGCCGTCGTCCTTGCTACCCCAGTTCTCCCACTTCTCCAGCTGAGCATCACCCTGACCGTCTCGATTGGCGTCGTGCTTACCCATGACAACCTCCGTATAGGAACCCATTCATCCACTACCCACACTGTCACTCTAAGTTGATCATATACACGCGCCGTGGTCGGCACGTCCGATCTCAGACATGCCAGGCAGGATGGCACCGGCGGTAGCTTCAAGGGCCCCTGTTGCGTCAGCCGCGAGCTGCCCCTCGGAGCCAGATCACTTGCACCGGCCGACCACGTCCCAGACGGCGACAAGCTCATCGACGCGGGAGAACAGGTGCGTGGTCGTCGCTGCAAGCTCCTGGCGTAAACTTCCCCTCCTCGTCGTAGATCATCCGTACCGCCGTGGCACTGTCAACGAGCCAGAAGTCCTCCCGCAGCGATTGCAGAACGTACTCCTCAGCCTCCTGACGAACGGCTCGGGTCCAGGGGAGAGGGTCGACCCGTTCGGGTGATAGAGGGCCGTAACACATCTCGTCACGGTGCCGAAAACTTCAGTGAGAGGTATTTCTCAGCAGAGCGGCCCTCTCTTGAATGTGTGGAAGCCCCGACGCACCTCCCGCGCGTCGGGGCTTTTCCTCTGCCGCTGGCCTTACACTCCATGCCAGCGCTGCGGCGGCACTCCCCCGACGACGCAGTCCCTCGGGCAGGGCGTGGCGCCCCTGCCCACGCTGCAACGGCACTGGGCTGCGGACACGGACCGGACAGCGAGTAGCCGCCTCTATATAGTGCCGGGCCTGGGTGGAATCCTGGCGTTGGCCGACTTCACCCGCCGGGTAGACAGATGATCATCTTCCCGGGAAGCTTGCTGGGCCAGGTTTGTTGTGGTCGCTGAGGGCAGCGACGAGGACGGGAGCGTGCGGTGACGGGCGAGGTGGTACGGCGGGTTCTGATGGTGGCGGCCCATCCGGACGATGTGGACTTCGGATCCGGCGGGACGATCGCGACCTGGACCGAGGCGGGGCTGGAGGTGTCGTACTGCATCATCACCGACGGTGACGCCGGCGGTTTCGACCCCGAGGTGCCCCGCTCGGCGATCGGGGGCATCCGGCAGGACGAACAGCGCAAGGCGGCCGCTGCGCTGGGCGTCACCGACGTCGAGTTCCTCGGCTACCCCGATGGCAGGCTGGTAGTGAGCTTGGAGCTGCGGCGCGACATCAGCCGTTCCATTCGCCGGACCCGTCCGGATCGGGTGCTGATCCCGTCCCCAGAGCGCGACCTGCGCAACCTCTACGTCAGCCACCCCGACCACCTCGCCGCAGGCGAAGCCGCATTCTGCGCGATCTACCCGGACGCCCGCAACCCGTTCGCCCATCCCGAACTGCTCGCCGAAGGTCTCGACGCGCATACCGTGCCCGAGGTTTGGGTGGTCAGCCCGAACGACCGGGCCGAGCACTACGTCGACATCACCGACACCATCGACCGCAAGATCGCCGCGCTGCGCGCGCACACCAGCCAGACGGCACACATGACGGACCTGGAGGAGCGCATTCGCGACTGGGGCACCATGCAGGCCCGAGCCGCTGGACTGCCCGAAGGCCGACTCGCCGAGGGCTACGTCGTGCTCGACACCCGGTGAGTTCCGGCGTCCGGCCTGCCGCAAAGCCCCGCCGAGTCAGCGACGCGCGGAACGCGAAAGCCGTCTCCGAATACTTTGAGAAGTGGGGTGGAAATATCCCCAGAACCCGACTGAGATGATCGCGAATATAACGAATAGTATGATAGCCTCAATCATGTCCCACAGTTTCAGATCAGCATCCTCCCGCACAGTGAACTGAACATTGACGAAAAGAAACACAACAGGTACGAAGATGGCCGCCCACAATACCCGATTCCATCCCCACAATTCTTTTCCCTTGAGGAAGGCCAGCGGTATCAGGCCGAAGATCGCGGTCTCCAACCCGACCAAAAAGAAAGTGACAAGGAAAGCATCGATGATCAGCCAGCCAAATCCGTCCAACTCTCGACCGAAAACCGGATAGAGTTGACTCCAGACTAGCCAGGCAACGGCGCTGGTGGCAAACAGAAACAGCATACCAACCAGCACACGACGCCCCCTTTCCTCTTTTTCTTCATTTTCAGCAAGACTCCACAGCAGGCGGTCGGCACCGAGGTATACGGCAATCAGACCGTAGACATAAGGAGGCGAGAAGTTTGCCAGCTTGGACAGGATCGCCAGAAAGCCAGCCACAATCAGAGCGGAAGGCAATATGCGCCACTGCGGCCCATCTAGCTTATATTGAGGACCCCGCCGGATCGAGCCAGCGCCTTTCCGTCGAGAGTAGAACTCACCGGACAATTCCAATAAGAATACTACGAGTGGGATCGCGAACACGTAAGCCAGCACCTGTGCCAGCGTTGCATAATCAAGCGCGGGATCTTCCACGACAGCCATCAGCAGCAGCACAGCCGCCAAGAGCCCTAGAATGTTGAGCTGGATCCACGAGGGCTGATTCTTCGGAGACAGCTTGGGTAACCACCGGAACCACTTTTTGAACCAGCCGTCGATCCTTTCATGATTCTTCTCGTAAGTGTTGTTGAAGAGCTCGGAAGGGAAAGCGACGATAAATATCAGAAGGAAAGCGAGCAGCAAAGCGATCAACAGCTGGCTCGGCTCGTTGAACACCTCGGTCAGCACAGGCGCCTGAGTCGTCAGATACGCCCTTTTGACACTTCCGATGTCTTCGGGCCGCTGTGGATATTCAGGAAGTGGATTAACAGATTCTCGATCGGGCGCTGAGTCAGAAGGGTCGGGCACCTGAGCGGCAGGGTCCAGCACGGTGAAGAATCCGCTAGAATACTCACGCCCACCGAAACATTGAACGTTGATCTCATGTCTTCCTGGTGGTGCGGTGGACGGTATCTGGACAACCGCCGAGAATGTACCGTCCACGGTAACCGGCACATTACGGGCGAGGGCAAGCCTGAAGCCGTCGCCATCCGACAGGTTGCGATCGTAGATATTGACCACACGGTTACCACGATCGGGACATCTATCGTATCCACTCCCCTCGATCCTGAAGGAGTCTCCAGGACGACCTCTGTCGGGTGCCAGGGTCAATTTCAAGATCTCAGGATCGACCGGAGGGGGTTCTACGGTGAAAGGCTCCTCCGCCCTCGCCGTACCGAAAATGCCAACGACGGTATGCACCCCAGGTGCCGCCGTTGATGGCACGGTGGCCTGCGCCGTGAACGTGCCGTCGCTACGCATCTGCGTAGTGGCGAGCACCTCATTATTATTATTATTATCCGTACCCCAGAGAACCGTGACCACGGCGGTCTGGGAAAGTTCAGAAGCGTGGGAACAGGTACCATAACAGCGACCGTAGCCACTTCCCTCAATCCTGAATCGCGTAGGCCTAGTACCGGCCCGACCTTCCTGGGGATATAGATTCAGAACCGGTTGGGGGGTCAGAGTCGGCGAGGTCGGAGTCGACGAGGGTGAAGGCGGCGAGGTCGGAGTCGGCGAGGTCGGAGTCGGCGAAGACGTTACGACAAAAGTGGCGTCAGCACTCTCCGCGCCGAACCTACCGATAACCTGATGCTCGCCCGGTACCGTCGTTGGGGGAACCGGGACGTCCACCGCAGTGAACGTGCCCTCGTCGCTCATGACCGCGGTGGCGATCACCTCACCCGTGCTCGCCCAGATCACCTCAACACCAGGCAGCCGACCACCCTCCGAGCACTGGTAATTGCAGTGACTATAGCCGTCCCCCACAACGGTAAACAGCGCATCTGGAGCGCCCTCATAGGGAATCAAGGTCAGAACCGGCGAGGCAGGTATGGTAAAAATCGCCGACGGGTTCTCATTACCGCAGCGCGCCGAAACCAGATGTTCTCCCGGCGTCGCTTCACTCTGCGGCACACTGACATCCACATCGAACTCACCGAGACCACCTTTATTAATGAGTCTCATCGGCGCGGAGGCAAGGCTCGTCGTCTCGTCCCAGAGCACCTCGGCGGAAGGAAATTCACGCTCCAAACAACTATCGCTGTAGTATCCACTTCCGCGGACCGTGAAGGGTGTAGGCGCCCCGGGTGGCCCTTCATCAGGACTCAAGGTCAGAGTAGCCGGAGGCAGTACAAAAAAATTTTCCTGCGCGCTCTCCGTGCCGAACCTGCCGATAACCTCATACTCGCCCGGTACCGCTGTAGAGGGAACCGGCACGTTCACCGCGGTGAACGTGCCCTCGTCGCTCATGACGGCGGTGGCGATCACCTCACCCGTGCTCGCCCAGATCACCTCAACACCAGGCAGCCGACCACCCTCCGAGCACTGGTAATTACAGTGACTATAGTCGTACCCCTCAACGGTAAACAGCGCATCCGGCCCCCCATAATCGGGATTCAATTCCAGAGTCGGCGAAGAAGGTACCGTGAAGAAAGCTTCAGCACTCTCTTCGTCCCATTCTCCGACAAGCCGATGCACCCCTCCCGCCGCCGTTGGCGGGACCTGGAAATTCTCGATGAAGAAATGATCACATCGGTTACTAACCACGGTGTCGATCAGTTCGTAATCCCAGGTTAAATCAAAGTAAAAGAATTCCTGACCACTGTCACATTGATTGCTGTACCCGCTTCCCTCGACGTCTATGTATGTTCCAGCGGGCCCCGCAGAGAGGCTCAAGGTCAGAATCGGTCCTTGTCTTTCAGCAGCAACTATCCCCGTGCGGCTAAGATTCTTGCCGTCGGCGGCACCAGGAGCGCTCATCGCCGTCACAAGCCAGCCACCCAGCAATATCAACAACACCACGGTGGCGCACCGGGCCAGTGTTCGGCCAGACGGAGTCGTCATTGTCAGTGCATCGAGCCAAAATCGGTCAACTCACAGGATTCTCGCTCACAGGCGGACGTAGACCTCGGATCGGTGGGACTAACCGGCATGGTGTGGTCCTCCTGCGTACGCAGCGACGAATGATCCACTCCAGCTTGGGCACCTCAAGGCGTCGACAACATCGGGGAAAGCCCTACGAGTTGGGGTCCTCCTCGGCCAGTCGTGAGCCGATTGCGGCACGGGACCGCACGCCCAGCTTGGCGAAGATCCGGGAGAGGTGGGCTTCCACCGTCTTGATGCTCATGAACAAGACCTCGGCGATCGCCTTGTTGGACTTCCCCGTGGCAACCAGCTCGGCGACCTCTCGTTCCCGCTGGCTCAAGGCGCCCGACGACTGCGGCCCCGAAACACGTCCGCCGAGCATGCGTTGGGCGCGGGTGGCGTCCTCAAGAGATCTACGGGCGCCGCACGCGGCAAAAAGCGTCTTGGCTCGGCCCAGCTCCGCAAACGCCTGCGAACGGTCGATGGCTGCCAGTGCGTGGCCAGCGACCAGATGTGCCCGACCGGCCGTGCACCGGCTGCCCACAGCGGTGAACTTGGCCGCCGCGGAGAGGGCATTGCGTGAGGCCACAACGAAGTAACCGGCAGCGAGCTGTACCCGGGCTCGGGACAGCAACGCGTGGCCGAGTCTGCCGGGTAACTCGACCCCGACACAACATGCTTCTATCCGCTCCACCCAGCTATCGGCGGCATCGATGTCGCCCTGCACCAGCGCTGCCACCACCAGTGTCTCCATGAAAATAGGGCGGTGTAGCACGTCAAGTCGGGGAAATTCAGGGCCGCCGCAGGCGTCGACCATCCGCTCGATGCAGCGCGCCGGTTCCCCGGAGAGCAGATGCGCGATGCCGAGCACGCAACCGGCTGCCGCCGACCACCAGTCGCCATCATGGCCCGCAGTCTCGACCGCCCGCTCACCGGCACGAAGTCCAGCCTTGAGGTCGCCGATCTGGACCGCGACCAGACCCTGCAGCGTGAAGGCCATGGAACTGAGCTCGTCACTGGCTGCCAGCCGGGCCGCTTCGACACCGTCGGCCGCGCATTCGGCCGCCTCGTCCAACCGCCCCAGCCCCTGCAGCGCATATGCCTTGCCGACCAGCAGATACGTGTGCAGATAACTCTGACCAACGATTCCACCGACCTTGAGGCCGCGGTCGAAGTGCCGCAGCGCGTCAAGGTGACGTTCAATAAGTGTCTCGGACCAGCCCAGCCAGACCGTGGCGTCGAGACGCGAAGCGAGTTCGCCAGTGGTGAGCCCGTCGACCAGCAGTGCCGCCGACACCACCTGGCCAGCGGCCCGAGTCACGTTCCCCACCGCGTAGTTTCCCAACGCACTCAGACCGGCGGCGACCGCCTCCAGCGCTCGGTCATCATGGCGTCGGGCTAGTTCGGCAGCCTCCTCGGTCACGTCGAGATCGATAGTGAATTCCCCCGCCAGCAGACCACCAGAAGCCAGTTCCAGTTTGAGGGCCGCGACCTGGCGGCCGTCCACCCCGGAAACGCCGCTCAGCTCCCGAAGAAGCAACGCACGGGCCTCGGCATGTTGTCCGAGAAGTCGTTCGATCATCACGCAGAATGCGACAGTCGAAGCCCGCTTGGCCGACGGATCACCGGACATCCGCAAGAGAACCTCGTGCAGGATATCGCGGGCCGCCAGCAATTGTCCGGCCAAGCCGAGCGCGCGGGCGAGCGTCTCCAGTAGCTCGACCCGGCGCTTCTCAGCGCCATCAGGAAGGAGCTCAAGAGCTACCTTGAGCCAACGCGCTGCGGTGGCTGGCGCCACCGGCATCGCCTCCTGCGCTGCGTCGACAAGCAGGGTGATCGAAGCGTCATCACCGCTGCGAGCCGACCTGGCGACATGACCGGCGCGGGCCATGGGCGGTGCGCCGGTTCGGCCGAGCGCTGCCGCGGCGCGGGCGTGCGCCTCCACTCGCCAGCCCGCACCCGCGGAGTGGTACACCACATGGCGAACCAGCGGATGGCGATAGTGAAACCGCCAGGATTCGTCGATCGGACGCACCAGATCACGACCGACCAGTTCGTCCAGCCCACGCAGCACCGCCAACTCGGGCAGCTGTGCCACGTCGGCCACCAGTGCCGGATCGAACGACGGGTCGCCGACGACGGCGGCCGCCCGTGCGACCAGCTGCCCGATCGCTGAGACCGCGTCAAGTTCAGCACGTAACGCGGCATGCGCCGATGGCGGCAGGTCCCCTTGCGTGATATCGGCATTGACCGCCAACCGCGGTGCACCGGCCGTGCGGACCAGTGCCTCGAGATAGAATGGATTGCCGCCGCTCTCGGCGTACAGTGCCCGGCACCGAGCCGGGCTCACTGAAGGCCCAAGCAGTTCCCTGACGTCGGTCAAATCCAGCGGACCGAGGTCGAGCCGCTCCACCCGATCGCTGCTCTCCGCCACCCGAGCCAAGGCTGCGGTCAACCGGGCCGGCATCTGGCGTGGACGGTAGGCCAGCACAAACAACAGCTGCGCGCGCGGGGGATGCCGCAGCAGATACTCGATCAACTCCAGGAACGCTTGATCCACCCAGTGCACGTCGTCGAGTATCAGCACCAATCCATCGGGACTGGAGAGTTCCTGCAGCAACATTCGCATAGCACGATGCAGGCGGTAGCGAACGACCTCGTGGGCCGAGCGCTCCGGTTGCCACGCCACCAAGGCTGGGAAGACAGCGGAGAGCAGCGCGAGCGAATCGGGCCCCAGCTGCTCGATCCGCAGCTGATCGATCCCCGCCAAGTGGTCATCAAGCGCATCGACGAACGAGGCGAACGGGACACCCCGTTCAAATTCCGTCGGCTGACCGCCCAGGACCAGCCGCCGCTGAGCACGAGCCCGTGTGGACAGTTCAGTCAGCAGACAAGTTTTGCCCATCCCTGGCTCGCCGACGACCTCAAGGATTCGCATCGGACCAGCGGCGGGGCCTCCGACTCCCAGCCGCTCGACCACATCCTCCAGCCTGGCCAACTCGACGTCTCGCCCGACCAGCCGACCACTCATCCTGGGCAACGAGAACCCCCGGATCTCCCTGTCACAGTCGGTCGTACTGCGGCCCGGCCGTACTGCGGCAGAACCCACGGCGCAGCCGCTGTGTTCACTCGATCGTCCCCGACGGAAACGTCGTCACCAGTTCTTCAGATAGCCAGGAAAATACTAACCTTTTCGCTACCTTGTGGGTGATGAACCGAGCAGGCAGACCGATCTCGGCTGCGAGCGGCTAGGCCGGCTGGGACTGCGATAGGGGCGGAGTGTCGCTTCCGATGAGCAGGACCTGGGCTACCAGGTCCGGATTGTCGCTCATCGGCACATGCCCGCAGCCCGGCAGGATCAACAGCTGGGCCTGCGGGATCATTCGGGTGATCAGCTCCGCCCGTGGTCTGCGCAGGATCCGGTCCCGAGTTCCCCAGGCGATCGTCACCGGCACGTCGATCCCACCGGTGAACATGATCGTCCTACCTGCGGCCAGTGTCGGTGCGAAGGCAACCGAGTTGACTAGCGCCTGCATGTCCGCCAGCACCACGCTCGGCTCCAGCAGGCCAGGGCGGGCCACAATGATGCCGGTCAGCAGGGCGCGTCCGGCCGGTGTCTGGGCCAGCCGCGCCGCGATTATCGGGTTGAGCCCCCGCGCGGTGCGGTGCACGGCTCGCACGACGGCCAGCGCCCTGCGCCGCTGCGCTGGGGTCCACAGCCCGGCCGGTGACAGCACCGTCGCACTGCGAGCCAGTCCTCGCTGAGCCAGCACGAGGGCAGCAAAGCCACCCATCGAGTTGCCCGCCACGTGCGGGCGGTACAGCCCCTGGCTGACAAAAAAGCCGGCCAGCACGGTGATCAGGCTGTCCAGCTCGTACGGCAAGTGATCCGGGAGGGGTGGGGACTCGCCAAACCCGGGGAGGTCGACACAGATCACCTCCCGGTGCTCGGCCAACCGATCGAGCACCGGGTTCCACGCTTGGCGGCGGTGACCTATCCCATGCAGCAGGACCAGCGGCGGGCCTGCACCTAGCCTGTCATAAGCCAAGTCCACGACAGAATTCTACCGATCGGTAACACGGCGGGCACCTCGTACGGATTACGCTAATTCCCCGCAGCGCCTGCTTGCGCAGCCTCAAGCTCCCGGACGCGATTCTGCAATGACCGGTACTCCTGGTGAGACGCCAACCGTGCGCTCACCTTCAGGTCGAACACATCCTGCGTGCGGTGCGGCGTCGTCCACTTCTCTTCCACCTGGGCGGCCATCTCTGCCTTGATCACGGTCATCCGCTCGCGCAGCTCGGGAAGCCCTTGCTGCGACAAATCCGGCGTACCATCCTGGCTCACTGACACTTCCGCCCTTCCATCGTCAAGTTCTCTGGCAATCGAGCTCTCTGGCGAGCTCTGTGGCAGGCGTCACGCGCCCGCTCTCACGGTACCCACTCTAGATGACAAACTGTGCGCGGAACGTGATCGCGTCAGACACTCGCCAGCCGGACGCCGGGGATACTGTCGAAATCGCCATCGAGGGCGAGCACCTCGAAGCCATGTGCTATCGCGGTCGCGCCGATCCACAGATCGTTCGCGTCTACCGGCGTACCCAGCGCGGCCAGTTCAGCGCTGGCCATGGCATGGGCGCGGCAGACCGGCAGATCAATCGGCAGCGCGCCGAAGCCCCCGAGGAGACCCTCGACGAAGGCCGCCCTTCGCTGAGCCACCGGCCCGGTGGCGCGATGCACCCCGTGCAGCAGTTCGGCAACGGTGACCACCGAGAGCGCGTGCCGCGCCTCCGGTCTGATCAGGCCAGCCATCAGCTGCCGATCGCGCTCGACGGCCACGAACACCGACGTGTCGATCAGGACGGCCATGGCTCGACCGGTGGCCGGAGGACCTCACCCAGGCCGACGACGTCGCTCCCGTACTTCTCGTCGGACGCTGGAAGCCGCTCGATCAGAGCGAGCAGATCATGCCCCGCCAGCAGACCCTGATGCGGCGGCACGATCACCGCGACGGTGTGACCATGTCGCTCAATCTCGATCACCTCACCGGCGGCAACCCGGGACAGCACGTCGGAGAACTCTTTGCTCGCCACGGTCGCGGTCAACTTCATCACTCTAAGATATCAGATTATTCTGAAAAATGCCTAGAGTGGTTACCTCGTCGCTACCGGCAACAATATGGCCGGTCGCGTCGTGGGCACCCGGCTGTCGGGAATGGCTCCCGGGTGCGGCACGCTATACGTCGGGTTGACACCGTCGCTCCAGGGGGATCACTACTCGTGCCCGAATCACCGTCTGACCTGCAGACACGGCGGAGAGCCGCCGTGCCAGAGATCCGTTACCCGCAGGCCCTGCCGGTGAGCCAGCGCAAGGACGAGATCGCCGCCGCGATCTCCGAGCACCAGGTAGTGATCGTCGCCGGAGAGACCGGATCCGGCAAGACCACCCAGCTCCCCAAGATCTGCCTGGAGCTGGGGCGCGGGGTCCGGGGCAGGATCGGGCACACCCAGCCCCGTCGGCTGGCGGCACGCACCGTGGCCGAGCGCATCGCCGAAGAATTGTCCGTCTCGACAGGCGGTCCCGTTGGCTGGAAGGTGCGGTTCACCGACCGGGTGGCCGACGACACCCTGGTCAAGCTGATGACTGACGGCATCCTGCTGGCCGAGATCCAGTCCGACCGGCTGCTCCTGCAGTACGACACACTGATCATCGACGAGGCGCACGAGCGCTCCCTGAACATCGATTTCGTGCTGGGCTATCTCAAACAGCTCCTGCCCCACCGCCGGGACCTCAAGGTGATCATCACTTCGGCGACCATCGACCCCGCGCGGTTCTCCCGGCATTTCGACAATGCGCCGGTGATCGAGGTATCCGGTCGCATCTACCCGGTGGAGATCCGCTATCGGCCCTACGGGGTCGAATCCGGCGATGACCGCGACCAGACCCAGGCGATCTGCGACGCACTCGCGGAGCTGCGCGCCGAGAGTCCCGGTGACGTCCTGGTCTTCCTCTCTGGTGAGCGGGAGATCCGCGATACCCACGATGCCCTGCGGGCGATGGAACTTTCAGACACCGAGATCCTGCCGCTCTACGCTCGGCTGTCGGCCGCGGAGCAGCACCGGGTGTTCCAGCCCTCCCGAGCGCCGGGCACCGGGGACGGACACACCGTGCACGGGAGGCGGACACGCGCAGGAGGGGGATGGACACGGCGGGTTGTGTTGGCTACTAATGTTGCTGAGACGTCGTTGACGGTGCCGGGGATTCGGTATGTGATCGATCCGGGGACGGCACGGATTTCTCGGTACAGTCGGCGGCTTAAGGTGCAGCGGTTGCCGATCGAGGCTGTGTCGCAGGCGTCGGCGGCGCAGCGCGCGGGTCGGTGCGGGCGGACCTCGGACGGTATCTGTATTCGGCTCTACACCCGCGAGGACTTTGAGTCCCGGCCCGAGTTCACCGATCCGGAGATCGTGCGCACTCACCTGGCCTCGGTGATCCTGCAGATGACCGCGCTGGGGCTGGGAGACGTCGCGAAGTTCGGTTTCCTCGACCCCCCGGACAAACGCCAGATCTCCGACGGCGTTGCCCTGCTACACGAGTTGGGTGCTCTTCAAGACCACCCAACGGGGGGGTTGGCGGTACTTGAAGGGCAGCCGACCCGGCTCACTGGCGTTGGGCGCACGTTGGCGCAGCTGCCGCTGGACCCGCGGCTGGGCCGCATGGTGGTGCAGGCTGACCGCAACGGCTGTTTGGCGGAAGTGCTGGTGATCGCGGCGGCGCTGTCCATTCAGGATCCGCGGGAACGCCCGGCGCAGGCGCAGCAGGCCGCCGACGCCCAGCACGGGCGATTCACCGACAAGAACTCCGATTTCCTGGGCTATCTCAATCTCTGGCGGTACCTGGAGGAACAGCAGCAGGCGCTGTCCTCGAACCAGTTCCGCAAGCTGTGCCGCGCGGAGTTCCTGCACTATCTGCGCGTGCGCGAGTGGCAGGACCTGCACGCCCAGCTGCGTCAGATCACCCGCGGCCTCGGGATGACCCCGAACACCACACCCGCAGACCCGCAGCGGGTACACGTCTCGCTGCTGGCGGGCCTGCTCTCACAGATCGGGCTGTTCGACCCCGAGACCCGGGACTACCTCGGCGCGCGGGGCGCCCGGTTCTCCGTGTTCCCCGGCTCGGCGCTGTTCCGCAAGCCGCCGCACTGGGTGATGGCCGCGGAGCTGGTGGAGACCTCGCGGCTGTGGGCCAGGGTCGCCGCGCGCATCGAGGCGCAGTGGGTGGAGCCGCTGGCCGAGCACCTGGTCAAGCGCAGTTACAGCGAGCCGCACTGGGAGTGCAAGCGCGGGGCGGCGGTGGCCTACGAAAAAGTCACGCTCTACGGCGTCCCGATCGTCACCGGCCGCAAAGTCTCCTACGGGAGCATCGACCCCGAGTGCTCCCGCGAGTTGTTCCTTCGTCACGCGCTCGTCGAGGGTGACTGGGACACCCGCCACGCCTTCTTCCATGCCAACCGCGCCAAGCTCGACGACATCGAGGAACTCGAGCATCGGGCGCGCCGACGCGACATCCGCGTCGACGACGAGACGCTGTTCGATTTCTACGACCAGCGCGTTCCCCCTGAGGTCGTCTCCGCACGGCACTTCGACAGCTGGTGGCGGAAGGCCGGCAAGACCCACCCGGACCTGCTCGACTTCGACCCCGCGATGCTCATCGCGAGTGAGGGAGTCAGTGCGCAGGACTTCCCTGCTACCTGGCGGCACGGCAGCCTGGCGCTGGAGTTGTCCTATCAGTTCGAGCCGGGCGCAGACGCTGACGGCGTGACCGTGCACGTGCCGTTGCCGGTGCTCAACCAGGTCGACCCCGCGCCCTTCACCTGGCAGATTCCCGGTCTCCGTGCGGAGCTGGTGATCGCGCTGATCAAGACGCTGCCCAAGCCGTTGCGTCGCCGTCTGGTCCCGGTACCGGACCACGCCAAAGCTCTGCTCGCCCGGATGACCCCCTGTCGCGAACCACTGCTCGACGCCCTGGAGCGCGAACTGCGCACATGCGGGGTCGATGTCACGCGGGCGCAATGGCAGCCCGACAAGGTGCCTGATCATCTGCGGATGACCTTCCGCGTGATCGACGGCGGCCGCACGCTGGCCACCGGCACGGATCTGGCCGCGCTGGCCAGACAGGTGGCGCCACAGCTGCGGGCCACCCTGTCCGCCGCGGGCGGGGAGTTGGAACGGCGCGGGCTGACCAGCTGGACGCTCGACACGCTGCCCCGGACTCACCAGCAGGAGCAGGCCGGGCACCTGGTCACCGCGTACCCTGCGCTGGTGGACGAGGGCGACAGCGTCGCCGTCGCGCTGCTGCCCACCGAGGCCGAGCAGCGGCGTGCGATGTGGGCAGGCACCCGTCGGCTGCTGCTACTCGCGGTGCCCTCCCCGGTCAAGGCGATCCAGCGGGAGCTGGATACCACGGCGAGACTGGTGCTGAGCCGTAGCCCGCACGGCAGCCTCGCCGCGCTGTTCGAAGACTGCGTACAGGGCGCGGCCGATGCGCTGATCACTGCCCACGGCGGACCACCACTGGACGCCGAGGGTTTCGCACGGCTGGCCGATCGGGCCCGCGCCGAGCTGCCCGGCACCGTGCGCACCGTCGTGGCCCACGTCCAGCGCATCTTCGCGGCGGCGCAGACCGTCGAGGTGGCCCTGGTCGGGCTGGCTGGCCAGGGCCAGTTCAACGGGGGGCTGGCAGCTGCGGTAGCCGACGTGCGAGCACAGCTGGCGGCCTTGGTCGGCCCCGGTTTCGTCACCGCAACGGGGGTGGCGCGGCTACCGGACCTGGTCCGCTACCTGCAGGCCGCCCAGCGCAGGCTGGGCAAGCTGCCCAGCGACCCGGACCGCGACCGGGCCTTGATGCACCAGGTAGGAATCGTCACGCAGGCATACCGAGAGCTGTGCGAACAGGTGGGCGACAGGACGGGCGAGCAGGCGGGCGACAACCCTGCGCTGACGCGGATCCGGTGGATGATCGAGGAGCTGCGGGTCAGTTACTTCGCTCAGGAGCTACGCACCCCCTACCCGGTGTCCGACAAGCGGATCTACCGAGCTATAGACGACGTGCAGCTGCGCCACCCGTGAGTGGCGATGGTGGCTATAGCGACGTTTGCCACTCACGGGTGCCCTAGGCGCATGTGCAGCCGTAGGGTGGTTCCGGAGCCGATCCGGCCGGTCGGCAGTTCGACCAGGTCGCACAGGTTGTTGACCAGGATCAGCCCACGGCCGTGCGGGTCCGAGGAGGCAGGTGGAATCCGGCCCACCAACCGGCTGTCGAGCTGTCCGCTATCGCTGATCTCACACACCAGGCACTCGGTGTCCGGGTCCTGCCAGATTGACAGAATCCCGGGCTCGCCGGTGTGCAGCAGGGTGTTGGTGGCAACCTCGTTGACAGCAAGGCACAGATCACCGACCCGATCCGAGCCCAGACCGGCCCGCAGCGCCAGGCCCTCGACGAACTGGCGGACCACCCGCAGGTCCACAGCTGAGCTGAAGACCAGCATGTCTCCCCACAACTCCGGCGGTTCGGGTAACACCCGGCAGCTCCCGTCAGCGACCACCCGGGGGTCGCCGTAGTCGATGCTGGGTTCAACCACGCCACCCTCGACCAGGACCGGATGAGTCCGGCGGGCGTCGGTCAACGCCACATCGTCCAGCCCTCGTCGGTCGTAGGTGCACATAATCGTGACGGCCTGGTCGGCCAGCGCAACGTTGGTGAGCGCCTCGTGTTGCAAGGCAGCGCGATATTCCGCCGGAGTCCGGCCCGGCCAGATCGGCTCACCAACGATGCGCACCCGTTGCGCGGAATGCTCCTGGGCGAACGCGTACAGCAGGGCGGGGATGATGCGGCCGGGATTGCGGCCCGCGGTCGCCATATCGACGAATCGGACCTGGTCTGCGTAGGGGCCCAGCGCCGAGCGCAGCACGTCGAGATGCGAGTTCGGCACTGCCACCAGCACCGGCTCGGCCCGCTCCAGCCCCTCCCGGAGGAACCTGTCGACACCTGTCACGTACTCCTCGGCATCAAGGTAGAACAACGCTTGGTGCACCAGCCCGGTGCCGGGCGCCTCAGCCGCAGTACTCATAAAATGTCCACGCGATCGCCAACATCAACTCGGATCGTCACCATAATTCGCCAGCCCCTTAACGGGGTTGAAGACGAGCAGCAGTGATCGACTTCCGTCACTGCCCAGCGGCCGAAAGAACTCCAGCGCCGAAAGAACCCAGCGCCGAAGAAACACACGGCACACCAACTGCAATCCGGTTCACCGGATCGCCCCCCACCGCGTCTTCCACCGCAGAGCGTACAACCACTGTGTCGCAGTAGCACCTCCAAATCCACTCCAGCAAGACATGTTCACGGGCGTTTAACCACGTATGGCCCAGCCACAAGATCACCTCCAGTGACGGTCAGGTGGGGACAACCGCGGCCTGTCCAGCGCGTCGCAGAGCCGATCGATCTCGTCGTCGGTGTTGTAGTAGTGCACGGAGGCACGGACGAGCGCGGGCGGCTCGCGGGCGGGTAGGTCAAGCCTGGTTGACGTGACTGCCGAGACGCTGGTGTTGATGCCCGCCGAACTCAGCTGGTCCCGGACTCGGGCGGCGGGCACGTTATCGACGGTGAAGGTGACGATGCCGCAGCGGCGCAGGCCCCGGTCGCGAACCCGCACGCCGGGTTGGTCGGCCAGGCACAGGCGGAGTCGGTCGGCAAGCGCGGTGATGCGCGCTTCGATCGAGTCGAGCCCGAAGGACAGCGCGTAGTCGACAGCGACCCCGAGACCGATCTTGGCTGCGATGTTGGCCTCCCAGGTCTCGAAGCGCCGCGCGTCGGGGCGGATGACGTAGGCGTCCGATGCGGTCCAGGTGGCAGCGTGCAGGTCCAGAAACGGCGGCTCGAGCTGCTCGATCAGCGGCCGGGCGACATAGAGGAAGCCGGTGCCGCGGGGGGCCCGCAGGAACTTGCGGCCGGTGGCCGAGAGCAGATCGCAACCGATCTGTCTGACGTCGACGCGCAGTTGCCCGACGGACTGGCAGGCGTCGAGCAGGAACATCACCCCGGCGTCCCGAGTGATCTGACCCACCTGCGCCGCAGGATTGACCAGGCCACCGTAGGTCGGCACGTGGGTGATCGCCACCAGCTTGACCGGCCCACCCGGACCGGCCAGGCGCCTTCGCAGGTCAGTGATGTCGAGCTGGCCGGATTCGTCATCGTCGACGATCTCCACCACAGCCCCGGTGCGCCGGGCGACCTGCAGCAACGCGATGACGTTGCTGGCGTACTCCGCGTGGGAGGTCAGGATGCGGTCCCCGGGGGCGAACGGCAGCGAGTAAAAGGCCATGTCCCAGGCGCGGGTGGCGTTCTCGACCACGGCGACCTCATCCGGGTCGCAGCCGATCAGCCTGGCGATGGAGGGGTACACAGCAGCCACGGCGTCGGTGGCCGCAGCGGCGGCTTCGTAGCCACCCAGCCGCGCCTCGAGCCGCAGGTGTCCGATCACCGCCTCGGTGACCGGCGCGGGAGGCAGGGCGGATCCGGCGTTGTTGAAGTGCACCACCCGGGCACAGCCGGGAGTGTCCCGCCGGGCACGATCAACATCGAGGTTCACCTCAACGACGTTACGCGTCAGTCTTTCCGTCGCATGCTAAGTGTTACATCGCGTATCTTTCGAGTGACACCAGAGGGAGTGTGTGACCGCTATCGAGGATCCGCCCAGTGACCACACCGAGATCTCGGTGTGGATCCGAATCGTTCGTTCACCCTGGCCCCGGTTGGTCCTGTTGGTAACGCTCCTGGCCGTATTCGGCGGGTTCGCCATTACGCACGGGACCGCGGCGCTCGACGCGGCTCGTAGCTGGACCGCTCGCATGGGAGTCCCCGGTGCCATCATCTTCGTGCTGGTCTTCGCACTGGCGACACTGGCGCTGTTCCCGGCGACGCCGCTGATGGCGGCGGCTGGGCTGCTCTATGGTCCCGTGGTGGGCGTGCTGCTGGTCTGGTCCGGCTCCGTACTTGCGGCGACCGGATCGTTTCTGCTCGGCCGGCTGCTCTCCCGGCAGGCCATCGAGCACCTGGCAGGTCGCCGGATCGACCGGCTCAACGCACTGCTCGCCACCCGTGGCATCGCCGCAATGCTGTTGCTACGGCTGATCCCCGTTTTCCCGTTCGCCCTGGTCAACTACGGTTCCGCCATTACCGCGATCACCTTGCGACAGTATGTGGTCGGTACCGTCGTCGGCGTCCTGCCCGCCACCATTGCCTACGTGTGGCTGGCCGACAGCGCCGACGATCCCACTTCCCCCGCCTTCATCACAGCCGCAGCTATCCTGCTGGTACTGGCGGTGGGTGGCACCCTGGCCGCCCGCCGCCTTTCCCGCCGCGATTAGCCGCCGCGCTTCATCGGGGAACTTCGTCGTTTTGGTAAAATGCGGCACCAGTAAGGAGAGCTCCCATCAATCAACAATCCCGCGTAGAGAGTAGGGGCGCGCTGGGGCGCCGCCGGTTCCTCACCTACCTGGTCGCGGCGCCGACGTTGACCATCGCGGCCCGCTGGGGACCCGACGAGCTCAGCCCGGCGCAGGCGAACGCATTGCCGCTGCCGGGTCCGACACCCACGGACTTCTACGACCTCGGTGACGCGCTGAAGGCCGCCGCCGACCCGACCTCGGACATGCTTCGCCTGGAGGTCAAGGAGAACGGCCGGATCGTGCTGGAGTTGCCGCGCGCCGAGGTCGGGCAGGGCATCACGACCGCGATGGCGATGCTGGTGGCCGAAGAGATGGGCGCCAAGCTGTCCGACGTCGACGTGGTGCTGTCCGACGCCCGCCCGGAGCTGATGTTCAACCAGCTCACCGGGGCCTCGGTCTCGACCCGCGAGCTGTTCAACCCGGTGCGGCTGACCGCTGCCGGGGCGCGCCTGCGGCTGCTGCGAACCTACGCCGAGGAATTCGGCTACCGCGCCGACAAGCTCACGGTCCGCAACGGCGCGGTGATCGCGCCGGATGGCAGGTCCGCCTCGTTCGGTTCGCTGACCGCCGCCGCCGCGAAGCTGGGCGAACCGGTGATCGGACCGTCGCCGAAGTCGTTCGACGAGTACACCCTGGTCGGCAAGCCGACCACCCGGACAGACCAGCGCGACCACGTCACCGGCAAGACCAGGTTCTGCTGGGACCTGGACGTCCCGGGCGCGAAGCCGACCATCGTGGCACGGGCACCGCAGGTTCGCGGCACCGTCGAGGACTTCGACGAAGCCGCCCTGCGCGGGATGTCCGGAGTCATCGACGTGGCCCGGATCCCCACCGGCATCGCGATCGTGGCCGAGACGTTCGGGCAGGCGCTGGCCGCCCAGCGGGCGATCAAGGCCAGCTACGGCAAGGGCCCGGTCGACGGACTGTCCGACTCCGACATCCGCAGGCAGTTGCGGGCGGCGGCGCTACCGTTGACCCCGCCGACGCTGGGCCAGGGGCAGGTCGGCGGCGAGTTCGACTGGGCGTTCGTCAACCATGCCCCGCTGGAGCCCAACAGCGCAGTCGCCGACGTGCGGGACGGCAGCGCCGAGATCTGGTCCGAGCTCAAGACCCCGATCGCTGCGCAGAGCGCCATCGCCGAGGCGGTCGGCCTGCCGGTGAACAAGGTGACCGTGCACGTGGTGCGCGGCGGCGGTTCGTTCGGCAGGCGGTTGCACTTCGACGGCGCGCTGGAGGCCGCGCAGATCTCGAAGGCCGTGGGCCGCCCGGTCAAGCTGATGTGGAGCCGGGCCGACGACATGCAGCACGGCCGGATGCGCCCGCGCGCCTACACCCAGCACCGGTTCACCCACGCCGGCGGGCTGATCCTGGGTTACGAGGAGCGGGTCTGCAATGTGGAGACCGACTTCCTGCACGGTCTGGGCGAGGCGCTGACCGCTGCGGGAGCGCACCAGCCCGGCGCCGGTGTCCCGTTCTCGCAGGCGGTGTTCAACCTGATGGTCACGATGCCCTACGACTTCGGCCCCACCACCCAGCTGCTCAACGAGGTGCCGCTGGAGATGAACACCGGCAGCTGGCGCGCGGTGTACACCGGCTACACCCACACCTCCCGGGAGATCCTGATCGACGAGATGGCCGCCGAGCTCGGCGAGGATCCGGTGGCGTTCCGCCGCGCCCGGCTGAAGAACGAGCGGGTCCGCGCCGTGCTGGACAAGGTCGCCGAAGCGGGCAACTGGGGCCGGTCGATGAAACCCGGGCACGCCCAGGGCTTCGCGATCAATGAGGAGCACCGCTCCACGGTGGCCGTGCTGGTCGAGCTGGACGCCACCGACCCGGACAATCCTCGGGTGTACAAGGCCGTCATGGCTTTCGACGCGGGGCTGCCGATCAACCCCCGCGGCCTGGAGGCCCAGATGCTCAGCGGGTTGAACGACGGCATCTCGACGGTCCTGTACGCCGGTAACCACCTCGACAACGGCGTGTTCCGGGAGACCAGCTACACCGACTTCGGCTACGCCAAGCAGCGGCACTCCCCGCGGGTGGTCGAGATGTTCGTCATGCCCAGGACCACCGACGAGCCCGGCGGAGCCGGGGAGACCACCGTGTCGGCAGCCGGTGGCGCGGTCGCGAATGCCTATGCGCGGGCCACCGGCACCACGCCGCGCAGCTTCCCCCTCAATTTCTCCAGGAGCTGACCGTGCCTCGTTTCTCTTTCACTCTCAATGGAGAGCAGGTCAGCGTTGAGGCACCCGGCGAGCTGGCCTTGCTGTACGTGCTGCGGGACCTGCTCGGCGTCACCGGCCCGAAGTACGGCTGCGGAGTCGGGGTCTGCCGAGCCTGCACCAGCCACCTCAACGGCGCCGAGATCCAGCCCTGCATGGTGCCGGTCCGCGAGGTCGACGGCCAGGCCGTGACCACGATCGAGGGCCTGGCTGACGGCGACCGGTTGCACCCGGTGCAACAAGCCTGGCTGGACCAGGACGTCGCACAGTGCGGCTACTGCCAACCCGGCCAGATCATGACGGCGGTCGCTTTGCTACGGAAGAACCCCAACCCGACCGACCAGGACATCGACAAGATCGAGAACATCTGCCGCTGCGGCACCTACTTCCGCATCCGCGAAGCCATCAAACAAGCCGCCAGAGCAGCGACATAGCGCGGCGTGTCCTCAGGGGTAACGCCGTCCGATCACAATTTCGCTGAACTCGAGATGGCGATGCAGCTGCGCCCGCAGCTTCCGGATCACCTTGAGGTGATCCTGGACGTCGATGTCGATCTCGAACTCGCCGACCCCGATCAGCCCGGGTTCTCCCGTCGGCCGGATCTTGTGATCGTCCAGCGCAGTGCGCGCCAGCGGGTTCGCGCCGTGGGCGGGCTGATTCGGGCCTGTGAGGTGTCCGTTGTGGCTGAGATCGTCTCCCCCGGCTCACACCGGACCGACCATGTGGCCAAACGCAGCGAATACGCCGACGCAGGTATCCCGTATTACTGGATCGTGGATCTCGACGAGCCGGTGTCATTGCTCGACTGCCACCTCGCCGAGGGATTCGGCTACCAGGACAGCGGCGGCGTCACCGGCGTCTTCACCACCACCGAACCGTTCCCGGTCCGCCTGCACCTACACCCAGGGCAACGTCATGTTCGCTCAGCGTCACCTGTAGCGACGTTAAGTGGTCACTGACACTCCACGACTCATCCTTACGGATGCTCCTGCCCTCAGCAGATGATCATCGCCCGACCCGTCGGCCC
>JBQTGW010000033.1:0-19837 GCA_052390495.1 Pseudonocardiales bacterium | reverse complement strand
GCCGCTACCAAGGACAGCTCCACCAACTCCCCGCAGCATGACCACCCACCCCCAACAAGATCACACACCGCGACACATCACCTGAGACGAACCCTTGACACATCACCAGAGACATGACAGTCGCTATAGCGACGATTGCCACTCACGGGGGCCTCAGCCCAAGAACTCCTTGGCCAGATCCACAGGAGCCGCACGATCCTGGATGATCCGCCGGTTGAGCTCGGTGAGCTGCTCCGTGGTCAGCGCGGCGGAGACCTTGTTGAGCGCGTCGACGCCAGCCTGGTTCAGCGTGCCGGAGCGGACCAGCGGCAGGATGCGCTGGGCCGGGTACATGTTCCGCGGGTCCGCGAGCTCGACCCAACCGTTGGCTGCGATGTCCGGCGAGGTGGTGTTCAGGTTCACGACCTGGGCTCGGCCGCTACGCAGTGCCTCCAGAGCCACCGGGCCTGCCACGTCAGTGCTGAGGATCTGGCGGAACGTGCAGCCGTAGAGCTGCGCGATCTTGTCCTGCCAGCGGCCCGGCCACTCCCCTGCCGCACCTAGCGTGAGCTGCCCGCACAGTGGCCCGAGCTGGTCCATGCTGGACAAGCCGAGAGACTGAGACGTCTGTTGAGTAACCACCAGAACGTCGGAGTCCTCCGCGGCGGACTGCTCGAGCACTTCCAGGCCCGCAGGCACAACCTGCCGCAGCGCCGCGTACACCTCGTCCGGCGCCGTTGCGGTCGCTTCGGGGTCAAAGGACCGCAACAGGTTGCCGGAGTACTCGGGCAGCACGGTGATCGAACCGTCCTGAAGAGCGGTGTTGGTGATCTCCCGGGTGCCCAACCGGGGGCGGGTCGCCACCTCGACCCCCGTCTGGCGCAGCGCCTCGGCGTAGATCTCCATCAGCAACTCGCTCTCGGGGAAGTCGGCCGAGCCGATCACAACGGCACCGTCGGTACCACCCCCGCCGAGCGGGTCAGCGGATCCGCAGGACGTCATGGCGAGCGCCGTCACACCAGCCGCTACCAAGGCCGCAAGACGCTTCATAGATCCACTGCGTTTCATAGACCCACACTCTCCGATCCGGGGCCGCGACCCCGCCGCCTACTCGATTCACCCGCGCCCGCCGCAGACAGCCGTACCCCGGTCGGCACCACGAACCGCGCCAACCCGGCCAGCAGCAGGTCCAGCAGCAGCGCAAGAAAGGCGGTGAGCAGCGCACCGGCCACCATCTGCGGGTAATCGCCTGAACGCAGTCCGTCCAGCAGCAGCCGGCCCAGTCCGCCCAACCCGATGTAGGCCGCCACAGTAGTGGTCGCGACCACCTGGAGCGTGGCGCTGCGCACTCCGCCGAGCAGCAGCGGCAGCGCTCCCGGCAGCTCGACCTGCCACAGCCGCTGCGCCGACGTCAGGCCCATCCCCCGCGCCGCGTCGACGACGTCACGCTCGACGCTCTGCACTCCGGCGTAGCTACCCGCCAGCACCGGGGGCACCGCCAGCACGACCAGCGCGAGCAGCGTCGAAGTCCCCTGTGAGCGCAGCAGCAGGAACAGGAAGGTCAGCAGGCCCAGCGTCGGCAGCGCCCGCATGGCGTTGGCCAGCCCCACGAGCACCACCCCGCCCCGGCCGGTGTGCCCCACCACTAATCCGAGCGGCACCGCAATCCCCGCCGCGACGAGCACCGTGACAACCGTGTAATACAGGTGCTCGGCGACCCGCACCGGGACACCACCCGGGCCGCGCCAATGTGCTGAGTCGGCGAGCCAGGCCAACACCTGGGAGAAGATCATGCGCTGGCTCCCGCCCGCAGCCCGGCCCTTACCCAGGGTGTGGCCGCCCGGCGCAGCCCCACCAGCAGCAGGTCCATCGCCAGCGCAAGCAGGAGAGTCAGCAAGATGCCAAGCACGATCGGAGCCAGGTATCGGGTCTGGAACCCCTCGGTGAACAGCTGACCCAGCCCACCGATGCCGATGAACGCCCCGACACTGACCAGGCTGATATTGCTCGCCGAGGCCACTCGGACGCTTGCGGCGAGCACCGGCACGGCCATCGGTAGCTCGACGGCGACGAACCGCCGGGCCGGGCGGTAGCCCATCGCGGTGGCCGCCGCGACCACATGCCCTGGCAGCGCGTCCAGCGCGTCGACCACCGGCCGCAGCAACAGCGCCACCGTGTACAGCGCCAAGGCCACCACGACGTTCGCGCTGTCCAGGATCCGAGTACCCAAGATGCTGGGCATGATCACGAAAAGGGCCAGCGACGGCACCGTGTACAGCACGCTGGCCGACCCGAGCACCGGTGCCCGCAGCCAGCGCACGCGCTGTGCCGCCCACCCCAGCGGCACCGCCGCCACCAGCCCGACGAGCAGCGGCAGGACCGCGAGCACGACGTGCTCGCCGAGGAGATCGAACACCTTCTCCCGGTTGCTCGGGCTGCTCAGGTACCTCCCGATGTCATCGACCATCTGCGTCATCGACATCCGCGTCATCGAACATCTGCGTCGCGCTGGCGGCGCCACTCGGCGAGCACCTCTTCGGCCAGCACGCCACCCACCACGACGCCGTTATCGTCCACCACCACACCCAGTCCCAGCGGAGAGGACAACGCGGCGTCCAGCGCGCTGCGCATCGGCCCGCCCTGCCGATGCAACGACCCCCCAGCCCGCTGTACCGGCTCTCCGAATGGCTCCCCAGGGGCTGCCCAACCGCGCGGGCGGCCCTCGCCATCCACAACAAGCCGCCAACCCAACCCACCGACGCGCTCACCGACCAGCACCATGTCCAGCTCCTGGACCGCCACTCCCTCGGAAGAGACGAATGACAGCCCCCGGTAGCCGCGGTCGCGTCCCACGAACTCTGCGACGAAGTCGTCAGCGGGCTCAGCAAGCAACTGCTGCGGCGGGGCGAACTGGGCCAGCACACCACCGGTCCGCAGCACCGCGACGGCGTCACCGAGCTTGACCGCCTCGTCGATGTCGTGGGTAACGAACAGGATGGTCTTGCCCAGCTCGCCTTGCAGTCGCAGTAGCTCGTCCTGCAGGCCCTCCCGGACCACTGGATCGACGGCGGAGAACGGCTCATCCATCAGCAGCACTGGCGGATCGGCGGCGAGCGCCCGAGCGACGCCGACCCGCTGCTGCTGGCCTCCGGAGAGCTGCGCGGGGTAGCGGCGACCCAGCTCGGGCGGCAGCCCGACGAGCTCGAGCAGCTCGGCGGCCCTGGCTCGGGCCACCCTGCGGGTGGCGCCGGTGAGCAACGGCACCGTAGCCACGTTGTCCACCACGGTGCGGTGCGGGAACAACCCGGCCTGCTGGATGACGTAGCCGATGCCGCGGCGCAGCTGCGCTGGCGGCTGCGCCCGAACATCTTCGCCACCGACCAGCAGCACACCCGAACTGGGCTCCACCATCCGGTTGACCATTCGCAGAGACGTGGTCTTGCCGCAGCCGGAAGGGCCGACCAGTACGGTGATCTGCCCTTCGGAAGCGACGAGATCGAGCCGATCGACGGCAATCGTGCCGTCCTCAAACCGCTTGGTCACACTCCGAAACTCGATCAATACCTCGACCACCTCGATCAGCTGGCAGCGTGTACCGCCCGACGGCAACTCTCGTCGGAGGCATCGACCAGGAGTATCACGACCTGGCCGGTGCCCGGTGAGCTCCACCGGGCCACTCGCACCGGAGTGGCCCGCCCATCCGGCCCGATCAGGTCTGCGCCAGTACTGCGCTGCGCCAGCAGACAACCCAGTGACAGCCCGATCAGCGACTCAGGTAGCCGCCTACCGGCGAGCCGGGCGACGGCCAGGTTGGCCTGAACGACAACACCGCCTTCGCAAACCAGCGCTGGTGAATCCGACAGCAGGATCGCCCGTTCCGGTCCCACGAACCCGAACGGCCGGTCTCGTACTGCCGAACTCACATCCTGGAGATTTAGTGATACGGGCACGAAGACGCTCAGCCCAGCAACGCCAAGCCCAGCAATTCCCAGCCCAGCCCATTCGGCCACCCCGCCGCCCCCAACCATCCGAGAGTCCCCGCTCGGCCAGATGCCAGTCACAAGCACATCGACTATGACAACTGCGCGTCACGAACCTGTCGACGACCTAACGCGCCAGCTCGCGACTGGTTGTGCTTTTACGGCAGAAAGTGACGTTTGGTAAAAAGACCAGGGTAGGCGGCTAGCATGTTACCCAATCAGGTCACATTGCAGCTCCGGCGGCGTCCGCCACCGCCGCTGCCACCGCGGGCGCCACTCGCACGTCCAGCGGGCTTGGCACGATGTGATCGGGAGCGAGGTTCTCCGCTGCTACCGCGGCGATGGCCTCCGCAGCGGCCAGCTTCATGCCCTCCGAGATGTAGCGGGCACCGGCGTCCAGCGCACCCTTGAAGATGCCGGGGAACGCCAGCACGTTGTTGATCTGGTTGGGGTAGTCACTGCGACCGGTGGCGACCACCGCCACATGCCGGGCAGCGAGCACCGGATCGATCTCCGGATCGGGATTGGACAGTGCGAACACGATGCCGTCCGGCTTCATCTTGGCCACCAACCGCTCGGGCACGCTAGCCGACGAAACACCGATCAGCACGTCGGCACCGTCGAGCGCTTCGGCCAGCCCGCCTTTGCGGCCGTCGGGGTTGGTACGAACCGCAAGGTCCTCTTTCACCGGGTTCAGGTTGTCCCGCCCGCTGTGGATGATGCCACGCGAGTCGAGCACCGTGACATCGGTGAGGCCGGCCGCGAGCAGAATCCTGGCGCAGGCCACCCCAGCGGCTCCAGCACCGGTGATGGCCACCTTGAGCGGGGTCAGCTCCCGATGCAGCGCCAGGCACGCGCCGCGGAGCGCGGCCAGCACAACGACCGCGGTCCCATGCTGATCGTCGTGCATGACCGGGCAGTCCAGCGCCGCGATGAGCCTGCGCTCCAACTCGAAGCACCGTGGCGCGGAGATGTCCTCGAGGTTCACCGCCCCGAAGGTTGGGCGCAGCCGCACCAGGGTCTCGACGATCTCGTCGACGTCGGTGGTGTCCAGCACCAGCGGGATGGCGTCCAGCCCGGCGAATCCCTTGAACAGCGCTGCCTTGCCCTCCATCACCGGCAGCGACGCCCTCGGCCCGATGTCCCCCAAACCCAGCACCGCCGTGCCGTCGCTGACCACCGCCACCAGTCGGCTCGCCCAGGTGTACTGCCGCGCGAGCGTCTCGTCACCTGCGATCGCGCGACTCACCTGCGCCACCCCTGGCGTGTAGGCGATCGCCAGCGCGCGCTGGGTGCTGATCGCAAACGGCAGGCCGGTGCACAGCTTGCCGCCCTCGTGTGCGACAAAAATCTCCTCCTCGGTGGGCATCGGTTCAGCAGGCTTGGCTTCTTGGTGCTGCGCTTCTTGGGGCTGGGCTGGGGCAGCCACGTCACTCCTCCAGGCAGTCATGCAGTGCTGAGGCAGGTTCGGGCGAGGGCACCGACAAGCGGTCGGGCGTGGGTGGATGCCAGCCGCGACCGCGTGATGATTCGGGGGCCGACGCGGGTGCCGTCGGTGCATGCGGTGGTGGCGACAAGATCACGGCGCGGCGTCCAGGTCATGGGCGCCGACACGGCGCCACCGCCGTGGGGTTTCGCTCTTAGTCTGACAGCTTGGCGCGGCACCTGTCAGCTCGCACCCTGTGATCTGATCGATGCCCGTTAGGGTATGGACCCGTGCAGGTCCGAGAACTGGCGGTGCCGGGAGCGGTCGAGTTCATCCCGAAGATCTTCCCCGACGCGCGCGGGCTGTTCGTCGCGCCGTTCCAGGAGTCCGCGTTTGTCAAGGCCACCGGGCATCGGCTGTATCTGGCCCAGTCCAACCACAGCGTCTCGGCGCGTGGCGTGATCCGGGGGGTGCACTTCTCCAATGTGCCGCCCGGCCAGGCCAAATACGTCCCGCTCAACGCGGGGGCAGCCAGGTGGGGTTGGGGTACAGGCGGGCGAGGACGACGGCTGTTGGGGTGGCGGGGCCCAGGTGGCGGGAGTCGGTGGAGGCATCGGGGTTATCTCCCTGTACCCACCAGGCTGGGCCGTGCCTGCCGATCACCCGTTTGACGGAGAGCTGGCCGGGGCGCTGCGGCCACCTGACCACCACCACCGCACCGGGGCGCGGCCTGGCCCCCCTGCTGAGCAGCACAAGGTCGCCGTCGGAGAGGGTCGGCGACATCGAAGGGCCGCGAACCGTCGCGCAGCGCCAGCGACCCCAGCGCCAAGGACCCCCGCGGCGAGGGCTCCAGCGCTGCGATCGACGGCGCCAGTGCGGGACGAGTCCCATGTAAGCGTCCGTCCTGATGCTCGCCGCACCGACCGAGAGTAAGGTCCGGAGTCGTCGAAGCACCACATGTCAGGGAGGCACGATGCGACTGCTGTCGCGCATTCTGCACTGTTCCCGCCTGGAGGTTACCGCGCACTGCGACCTCCCGTGCGGCGTCTACGACCCGGCCCAGGCCCGGATCGAAGCCGAGTCGGTCAAGGCGATTCAGGAGAAGTACCAGTCCAACGACGATCCCGAGTTCCGGGCCCGCGCCATCGAGATCAAAGAGCAGCGTAGCGACCTCGTGAAGCATCACCTGTGGGTGCTGTGGACCGACTACTTCAAGCCGCCGCACTTCGAGAAGTACCCGCAGCTACATGAGCTGTTCAACAAGGCAACCAAGGCCGCAGGGACAGCCGGCACCAAGGGCTCCACCGACCCGAAGACCGGCCAGGAGCTGCTCGATCAGATCGCGGCGATCGACAAGATCTTCTGGGAGACCAAGCAGAGCTGAGACAGAACTGCTGAGAGAGGCGCTGACCAGCGGAAACATCCTCCTTTGGTCAGCGCCTTTCGTCATACACCCGATACACCCGGCCTAATCCGGGCTCCCACAATGATCATTCGTTTGGCAACGTAAAGCAGGCGATCCTGGCCCCTGCCATGCCCGCCTTCCCCGGCTCCGTCGCAGTCACCATCTGCTCGTGCACTACGACGGATGCGGGTGCCCGATCGGTGAAGGCGAAGGGAACCTCGGTGGTGCTCGTGCCTGATCCCGTCGCATCGGTGCGGATGTCTAACCAGATCTCATTGCGAGGGTTGGCGAATGTGGGATCGGTCGATGGCATGTCCGGAGTCGCAGCGGGGTCGACCTGGTGCTGGAAATGCGGCCCCGCCGCAGCGCCGGTGCTACCACAGGCTTTGTCATGCAGGTGCACGGCGTAGCCGCGGTTCGGCAGCAACCCTGAGACCTCCAACGTCGCCGTCGTGGTCCTGGTCGCTGTCGTGGACCCGTTCGATGCAGTCAGGGCGACCCTCAGCACGGCGCCGACCGGTGCTAAGGCCGGGTCGTAGGTGAAGGCGTTCGAGGGCTGACCCGGCGCGGTGAGCCTGCCCTCCCCACCCAGATCGGCCGCGACTGTCGGTTCGTTGGTCGCCGTAGTGGTCGGCTCGGGCACGCTGGTGCTCTGCTGCGCTGAGCAGGCGATCGGTGCGAGGGCGACAGCGACACCAAGTGCGGCGAGGGCGAGCGACCGGGCAAGCGGTCGGCGCACCAACTGTCCGGATCGCCCGAGCTGAGACTCCGGCGGGAGTTCTTCACTCAGAGTGACTATCATTTATCTAGAATGCCTGATCACGGCACTGAGTAGCGATGCGGTTCACACTAGCGAACGTACATGGCCGCGAAAATCACTCCGCGTAAGATAGGAGGCGCGACAAAAGGACGCTCAGTCTTGCTCGGTGGCCCAACGCAGTGCAGGCCGACAGCACAACAGCACCAGCACGGCGATGCAGAGCGCCGCGGCCGGTACGCCGTAGGCGGGCTGCGACGATGTGCCCGCCGCGTACCACGAGACACCGAGCAACAGAATCTGGGCGACAATGGCAGGCGTGCGCGCACCGCGGCGCCCCCGGACCAGACTCACACCGACGGCGAGCAGCGCGACTCCGAAGCCGACGAACCACACCGCGGTGGCCAGTACCAGCGCCAGTCCGGTCGAGCCGCTGACGAGTATGCCGATGGCGACCACGACACCTGCCGCGCCCTGCAGTCCGACCAGCAGGCCCCCTGCCCGGACCAGGCGCGGAACAGCGGACTCACCGGTCATCGCCCCAGCGTAGCCAGGGCTTCGCCGCTGGCCAGCTTCACCCGCCCAGGTACCTACCCGCCTACGAACGCAACGTTCCGCGGTGTGACACGTTGACACTACGTACACCCTCCCAGCCCCAGTGAAACAGGACAACTGAATCGTTTTCACGTGCACTCGTGTGGTGCGCGTGAGTCCTCTGGGCTGGGGATCTCAGCATCAGCCGAGTGAACTGAACCACCGAGGTACGAGTTACCCCTTGACATCGGGGGCGATCGTGAAAGCATTCACAAGCCCAAACGACAGACGATGACAGCGCTGGGGCACGCGGTGACCAGCGCGATCGACGAGGAGCAAGCACCATGGACTGGCGCCACCGCGCGGCCTGCCGAGACGAGGACCCGGAGCTGTTCTTCCCAGTGGGAACCAGCGGTCCCGCTCTGCTGCAGATCGCCGAGGCGAAGACCGTCTGCCGGCGCTGCCCGGTTAATGCCGAGTGCCTGGATTGGGCACTCGCGTCCGGGCAGGATGCTGGCGTATGGGGCGGCATGAGCGAGGACGAGCGGCGCGCGCTTAAACGGCGCAACGCACGTACCCGGGCCCGTACCGGCGCCTGATCCGCGCAAGTAGCAAGTAGCAGGACCGATGAGGGGCCCGGCACCCGAATTAGGGTGGCGGGCCCCTCATTCATGCCTGGCTCCAACCTCGTGAACCACTTGGTCCCGACCGCTCAGCGGCGAACCACCAGCGGCAACCGCAGTACGGCAACGGTGCCATGGGGCTGCCTACGCCGCAGATCCAGCGAACCCCGCAGCTCGGAGCCGACGAGCGTGCGGACGATCTGTAGTCCCAGCCGCTGCGCCCCATCCAGTGAGAACCCCGGAGGTAGCCCCCGGCCATCGTCGGAAACGGTCACCTCCAGCGACCGTGCGGATCGTTGCGCGAGCAGCACCACCTCGCCGCGGGACCCCGGCTCGAAGGCATGCTCAAGCGCGTTCTGCACCAGTTCGGTGAGCACCATCACCAATGGCGTGGCGAGATCGGCGGCCAACACCCCGAAGGTGCCCTCTCTGCGCACCACGATCTGGCTTTGCTCCCCCGACACGTCAGCGATCATCGGCAGGACACTGTCCACCACTCCGTCGATGTCCACCCGCTCGTCCAACGACATCGACAGCGTGTCGTGCACCATGGCGATCGAAGCCACCCGGCGCACCGAGTCCTGCAGCGCCTGGCGAGCTTCGACGTTCTCGGTGCGACGGGACTGCAGCCGCAGCAACGCTGCCACCGTCTGCAGGTTGTTCTTCACCCGATGGTGGATCTCCCTGATAGTCGCTTCTCTGGAAAGCAGCGCCCGATCGCGGCTACGCACCTCCGTCACGTCGCGGACCAGCACCAGCGCCCCGGCGGCTTCTCCCCGCGGGCGTAACGGCAACGCCCGGAACAGGATCGTGGCTCCCGCGGCATCGGCTTCGATCCGCATGCTCGGGCAGCCCGCCAGCGCGGTGCGGATCCGCTCGGCGACCTCGGCGGCATCGAACGGGTCGGAGACCAGCTTGCGGGTCAGCGGCGCAAGCTGCTCGCCTCGCAGGTCCGCGGCGTGCCCCATCCGGTGATAGGCGGACAGCGCATTGGGGCTTGCGTAGATCACGCTCCCGGTGGGATGGACGCGGATCAAGCCGTCACCTGCCCGCGGGCCGCCCTGCACGTCCGGACTGGCGTCACTGTTCGGGAAAGTGCCGTCGGCGAGCATCTGGCACAAGTCAGCCGCGATGCCCAGGTAGGCGATCTCCAGCGGGCTGGGCACTCGGGGCACCGCCAGGTTCGCGTCCCGCCCGAGCACGGCAATCTGCCCTTCGCCCAGCCGCACCGGCACGGTCTCCCTGCGCACCGGAACTCCCCGCTGCCAGCGGGGCTCCTCATCCCGCAGGATGCGACCCTCCACCAGGGCGCGGCGCAGCCGAGCGTGATCGTTGGCTCCGATACCCACCACGTCCTCAGGATGGGCGGTGGGTCCGGTGGTGGGCCGGGCGTGGGCCACGCAGAGGAAGTCGGCGACTGGATCCTCAACGTCCAGCGGCACCCATAACAACAGATCCGCGAAAGACAGATCAGCGAGCAGCTGCCACTCGGCGACGACCCGCTGCAAGTGAGCGACCGCAACGCCGGGCAGCTGGGTGTGTTGGGCGAGCAGCTCGCTCAGTGTCGACATACCAGCTCACCGGCCTCCTGTGTCACTCGAGGACAGCGATCAAGTCGCCCTCCTGCACGACGTCGCCCTCCGCGACAGCCAACTTGGAGATGGTCCCGCCGAACTCGGACAGGACCGGGATCTCCATCTTCATCGACTCCAGGATCACCAGGGTGTCAGCGTCGGACACGGTATCGCCCACGGCGACCACGACCTTCCAGACGTTGGCCACCATTTCGGCCCTGATCTCCTCAGGCATGGGTCGCCCTCCTCGGTGCTTCGGCATAGCCATCCAACCACGGCCGGTGCCGCCCACCGGAGGAGATGACGCCAGTGCGTGACACACTTGCGTGATTCGCGAGGGAGAAGCATCAGGAGTCAAGGAGGAATCGCCGTGTCCAAGCGTGGCCGCAAGAAGCGCGACCGCAAGAAGAGCGCCGCCAACCACGGCAAGCGCCCGAACAGCTGAGCCTGCGCGGGCTCGCCGCCGCATGGGCGGGCCCGCTGCCGGGCTCAGCGCGACGGCTTTCCTCAGCGCTCGCGAGACACCCGGTCCTGGCTCTCGACACTGGTCCGTACCTCGCTGGTCCGCACCTCGACCTCGACGACGGTGCCGTCGTCATCCTCCTGCACGGTGACCTCCGCGCCGAGTACGGCTTGCCGCATCATGATCCCCCGGATCGAATCGCGTAACCGCTGCTTGAACTCATCGGGAGCATGGTCACCACCGCACTTGCGGGCCAGCAGCGCCTTGAGGTGCTCATCGATACCGAACTCCTCCAGACACGGGCCGCACTCGTCCAGGTGTCGCTTCAGCAGTCGCCGTCGCTCGTGGTCGCACTCGTTGTCCAGGAACAGCCACACCTCGGCGAGCACCTCACGGCAGTCCGTCTCGTGGGGGTCCCCGCAGCTCATGACGCCACCTCCGCATCGCGCAGGAAGCCCCGCTCACGGGCCACCCCGGTCAGCATGTCGCGCAACTGTTTGCGCCCCCGGTGTAGCCGGGACATCACCGTCCCGATCGGGGTGCCCATCATCTCGGCGATCTCCTTGTACGCGAAGCCCTCGACGTCGGCCAGGTAAACAGCCATCCGGAAATCCTCCGCCAGCTGGCTCAGGGCCTGCTTGACGTCGGAATCCGGTAACCGGTCCAGCGCTTCCATCTCGGCCGAACGCAGCCCCGACGAGGTGTGCTGCTCAGCCTTGGCGAGCTGCCAGTCGGTGATCTCATCGGTGGGCTGGGCAACGGGCTGCCGCTGCCGCTTGCGGTACCCGTTGATGTAGGTGTTGGTCAGAATGCGGTACAGCCAGGCCCGCAAGTTGGTGCCCGCGCGGAAGGATCCGAAGGCGCCGTACGCCTTGAGGTACGTCTCCTGGACCAGGTCCTCGGCGTCGGCCGGATGCCTGGTCATCCGCAGCGCCGCAGCGTAAAGCTGGTCAAGTAGGGGCATGGCGTCCCGCTCGAAGCGCGCACTGCGCTGTTCGGGCGTCTCCGTCACCACACTCCCTTCGGTTTCTTCGGACCCAGTGGTTTCTTCGGACCCAGTGGGTTCTTCGGACCCAGTGGGTTCTTCACTCACGGCGACCACCCTTATGCCCGACGCTGCATTGGTGGTCGAGCGTACGCGCCTGCCGCCCGCCCGGCCCGGTGCAGCGGGCCTGCGCTGCTGCGCCGACCGCTCAGGAGCACCGCGGCCAGCCGGTTTCTGAACTGTGGATCGCACGTTCCGGGCAACGCCCCACCTTCTCCACCCATTCCGCAGCGACGCGTAGCTGGGGTGGGCTAAGCCAGGAGCCGCAGCCTGCGGGCCAACCACTCTGCCGCCACCCGTCCCACCGCGCTGGAGTCGGCCTTGAGCGAGTGGTCACCGGGCAGCAGGACGACCTCGCGCCCGGCGCGGGGCTCGGGCCTACCGAACGGGTCGCTCTCTCCTTGCACGACGAGCACTGGTACGTCCACCCCGTCCAGCTCGTCGAGTCTGCTCTTGTCCGGCCGCCCAGGTGGGTGCAACGGGAAGGCCAGGCACAGCACCGCGACGGCACCGCCCACTCCGGCGGTGCGGCAGGCCACTCTGGCTCCCGAGGAACGCCCGCCGAATACCAGCGGCAGGCCGGCGAACACCCCTTCGGCAAGCCGAGCGGCGACAGCCAGCCACGCTTCGTCGAGCTGACCGGCGGGTGCCGGGGCCCGCCTGCCCGCGACCCGGTAGGGCTGCTCGATCAACGCCACGTGCACGCCCGCCGCCGTCGCCGCCCTGGTGGTGGCCACCAGATCGGGCGCGCTGGGGGCGCCGCCCGCGCCGTGCCCGAGCAACAACGCTGCGATGCCCTGTGGGCAGCAGTGCAGTTCCGCACGGGCCGACCCGTGCGGCGTGGAAACGGTCAGTCCGGTCACCGGATCTGGTCCACATCGAGCAACGCGGGTGATTCCAACTCGATCCGGGTCACCAGCTCCGGACCGCGGTGCCGGACGTCGTTGACCGCCGTAGAGACCGGCCGCAGCTCCAGGGCGTCGACCAGCTGCTGTGCCGGTGGTGCGAGCAGCAGGCTGGGGTCGTGGGAGTCCGGGTTCAGCCAGTCCTCCCACGCCTCGGCGGGCAGTAGCAGTGGCATCCGGTCGTGGATCGCGGTGAGCCGACCGACGGCCGCTGTGGTGAGCACCGCGCAGGTCACCAACGGGGCCGCGGCGGCATCCGGACCACGCCAGGTGGACCACAACCCAGCCATCGCGAGCCCCGATCCGTCCGCCGGGGTAAGGAAAAACGGCTGCTTTCGAGCGCGGGGAGTGGCCGCAGGCTGCCATTCGTACCACCCGTCCGCAGGCAGCAGGCAGCGCCGCCGGGCCAACGCGTCACGGAACGCGGGCTTGGTGGCGGCACTCTCAGCCCGTGCATTGATCATCCGTGATCCGAAGCTGGGATCCTTGGCCCAATGCGGCACCAGACCCCACCGCATCACCCGGATGCTGCGCACGGTCCGCTCCGGATCGGGGGAGCCCGCGGCGTCGCGTGGATGCCGGGTTACCACCGAAAGCACCGGCGTGGTCGGGGCGACGTTGTACTCAGGCCCACGGGCCAAGCCCTCGGTACCGTCCACGGCGTCGAACTTCGTGGCCAGCGTCGCGGGATCTTTGGTCGAGGCGTACCTGCCGCACATAGCACCATCGTGACACGGAGGAAGTAGGAGATGATGTGACTATGACGACCTCTACCGCGATGCCGCGGGCGGCACCAACTGATGGAGCGCCGTGGGCAGCGCCGCTGGCGGATGGACCGGTACGGGCCACCGTCGCCGTGCCGGGATCGAAGTCGATCACCAATCGGGCCTTGCTGCTGACCGCGTTGGCAGGCACCGGTGGCACCCTGCGCGGGGCACTGCGCAGCCGGGACACCGACCTCATGATCGCCGCACTGCGCGCCCTCGGGGTTCAAGTGTCCAGCACGCAGGTGCGCGGCCAGGACGATGAACTGGTAGTCGCCGCACACAACGGACTGCGGGGGCCCGCCACAGTGGACTGCGGGTTGGCAGGAACGGTGATGCGCTTCGTGCCGCCGCTGGCCGCACTGGCCGAAGGTCCAGTGCGCTTCGATGGCGACGAGCGCGCCCGGCAGCGACCGATGGCCGTGGTGCTGGGGGCACTACGAGCAATGGGTTGCCGGGTCGAAGGGGACAGACTGCCGTTCGTGCTGCACGGCGCCGGTGCGTGTGCCGGAGGTGAGGTGCGGATCGATGCCTCGGCATCCTCGCAGTTCGTGTCCGGCTTGCTGCTGTCCGCCGCCGGGTACGACGTAGGCATCACCGTCCGTCACGAGGGCCCCCCGGTCCCCTCCCTGCCACATATCGAGATGACCGTGCAGATGTTGATCGAGCGCGGGGTGCTGGTGGACACCGATGGCACGACCTGGTGGCGGGTCGCCCCCGGCCCCGTCGCAGGCGGCGACTACGACATCGAGCCAGACCTGTCCAACGCGACCGTGTTCCTCGCGGCGGCCGCGGCCACGGGCGGGCAGGTCAGCGTACCAGGGTGGCCACGGCACACCACCCAGGCAGGAGACGCGATTCGCCCGCTACTGATCGCCATGGGCTGTCGAGTGGACCTCGACGAGCACGGGCTTACCGTCACCGGCCCCGGTCACCTGAGCGGTGTGGACGCCGACCTGCACGACATCGGGGAGCTCACCCCGACGGTGGCCGCGCTGGCCGCGCTGGCCGCCGGACCCTCTCGGCTACGGGGAATTGCGCACCTACGGGGGCACGAGACCGATCGGCTGGCCGCGCTGGCCACCGAGATCAACGCCCTTGGTGGCGACGTGCGCGAGACACCCGACGGCCTGGAGATCCGTCCCCGGGCGCTGAGTGCGGATCCCGGCCGCCCGTGGGGTGCCTACGCCGACCACCGGATGGCCACCGCGGGCGCGATCGTCGGGTTGGTGGTGCCGGGAATAGCCGTCGACGACATCGCCGCGACCGCCAAGACCCTGCCTGACTTCGCCGTGACGTGGTCGGCAATGCTGGCCGGTGGTGCCAGCTGAGCCGGCCCGGCGGTGGCCCCCGCGGCGGTCACGGCCTCGACGAGTCCGACGTCCGGGTCAGGCCGGGGCGCCACGGTTCCCGGCCGCGTACCAAACGGCGTCCCGAGCACACCGACGCGGTGCCCGCGATGGTGGTCGCGGTCGACCGAGGCCGGTGGACCTGCGCGCCCGATGCCGACCCCACCGTGCGGGTGACCGCGATGCGGGCCCGCGAACTCGGCCGCACCCCGGTGGTGGTGGGCGACCGGGTGGGGCTGGTCGGCGAGATCAGTGGTGCGCCCGACCGGCTGGCCCGAATCGTCCGGGTCGATGAGCGGTCCAGCGTGCTGCGTCGCACCGCCGACGACAACGACCCGTACGAACGGGTAGTGGTGGCCAACGCCGAACAGTTGCTCATCGTCGCTTCGCTGGCTGACCCGCCGCCGCGCACCGGGCTGATCGACCGATGCCTGGTGGCCGGCTACGCGGGTGGCCTGGAGCCGGTGCTCTGCCTCACCAAACGGGATCTCGCCCCGCCGGACGCCATCCTGGAACGGTACGCGGCACTGGGCCTGCCGGTGCTGATCACCGCCCCGCAGACCGGGGTGGATTCCGTGCGGGCGCGGCTGGCCGGGCGGGTCTCGGTACTGGTCGGGCACTCCGGAGTTGGCAAGTCAACACTGGTCAACCGGCTGGTGCCGGATGCCGCCCGAGCAACCGGGCTGGTCAGCGGAGTCGGCAAGGGCCGCCACACCTCCAGCTCCGCCGTTGCGCTGCCGCTGGCGGGCGGTGGATGGGTGGTGGACACCCCCGGGATCCGCTCCTTCGGACTGGCCCATGTGACCCCATATGACGTCGTCCGCGCCTTCGGCGACCTGGCCGAGGCAATCGCGGACTGCCCCCGGGGCTGCACCCACCTCGGCCTCCCCGCCGACCCAGAATGTGCGCTGGACGACCTCGACGGTGCCGCGCACCGCCGCGCGATGTCCGTCCGCACCCTGCTCACCACGCTCACCGAATCCTGAAACCCTGGCCGAATCCTGAACTCCCGCTCAGCTCTCCGTGTCCAGAACCGGGTGCGCAGGCTTGACCCACCCCACGTGGGCGGTGACATGCGGACGGCAGCTGAACAACCGCGGCGCCTCGGCCGCCACCAGGTCGTTCACCACCGCACCGAACTCCGCCTCGGTGCACATCGGCGCGGCATCGGCCAGATCACCCGCCTCGAACATCAATGCTTCGTGCTGGTCACTACCGACAGGCTCGAGCCCGGCGGTGTCGTCCGCTCCCACTGGCATGATGACCTCCTACGCAGAGTGTGTGCTGAACGCCTCCCGTACTCTGAACTGAACCGTCCATGTCGATAAGTGGACGGTCCATTATTCCCTCGAATGGGCTAACGTAAGCCTGCCCGCAGCACGCGCACCCGGCGGTCCAATCCGTGAACACTCCGAGCTCCCCTCACAGCACCAAACCCTAACCAAAACCCACCTCACCACCCCCCGTCGCAGTGCCCACAACAGCAATTAGGCTCCAAATAGCGCCCAGCTCATAGCCCAAAACAGCAATTCGGCTCCTAATAGCTCTCCACGGGTGCCTAAAACTGCGGTTTGGCTCCGAATGGCGGTGACCACGACGCTCTGCTGTCGTCGAGTTCGACACCACACAGGGCCCGCACGTACGCCAGTCGGCCCAATTTCAGTCCTCAGGACGGCGCGCAGCGCCCCACACGTTGGCTCCGCATGGAAGTGCAATCTTGCTGGGAGGTGACGCAGGGCAAACGTCATGGTGACTTAAGGTTCACCGAAAATGACACAGGGTAGTTACATGAGGTGTTCGTGCTGTCCCCTGTCTTCTGGGTCGTCCTGGTGGGTCGGTTACCCCGATTCGGGTGACGGTGGTGGGCAGTGATCGTCGTTTGGGGACCTGAGTTGAAGTGCGGCTTCGCGGTCCGCCCGATGCCGGGTTATTCGCTTGCGGCGAGAGAGCATCTCGTGGCACCGTCGAGGGGTGCTCGTCGATCAGACCCTGTTCTGTGTCGAGCAGAGACCACGCGAGATCCCGAAATAGGACGGCTTGTCCTACTGGATTCCGGTGGCTTCTCGAACTCGGGTCAGGAGGCCCCTGGCGCGCGCTCGGGCCTTCTCAGCACCGGCCGTGAGCACGTCGTCCAGCTCGCTGCTGGGCTCCATCAGGGCTTCGTACCGCGCCCGCAACGGTCCCAACTGGGCGTTGAGCACGTCGAACAAGAGCTTCTTCAGCTCACCCCAGCCCATCCCACCGGCTTCGAGGCGCTTCCGCGTGTCTGTGACGACATCGGCCGACGCGAACTGCTCCAAAATTTGGAACGCTGACGAGCTGTCCGGGTCTTTCGGGTCCTCGACCGGTGTGCTGTCGGTCGGGATGCGGCGAACTAGTTTTTTAAGCTGCGGCTCGCTGACGAACAGCGGGATCGTGTTGCCGTAGCTCTTGCTCATCTTGCGGCCGTCGATGCCGGGCAGGGTCCGGCCCGTGTCCATCAGGATGATGTCCGCAGCCATCAACACCGGATAGTTGTAGAGCCCCATGTTGATACCCGCGTCGAGGTCGTCCTTGCCCGCCTGGGAGTTCTTGTCTCGCGCGGCCTTGTAGGCGTGCGCCCGGTTCATCAGGCCTTTGCCCGCGATGAAGTACATCGCTTCGTACTGCTGCGCCAGCTCCAATGCCGGTCGAATCGCGCCGATGAAATTGCCGAGGTGCGGTTCACCGGTTGGCTTGATGCCGGTCAGCGAGACCTTGCGTGCGGACGGTGCCATGACCTTATTCTACCTTTGGCCACAACTCAAATTATATTCGGCCCCCTACAGACCGAGCAGATTCTCGTGTTCTTTCAGGTGAACCGATGCGTCACCTGGGGCTGGTGGCCTTCGGCTCGATCAGGTCCTGGCCGCCGAGGTGGGGGCGCAGGGCTTCGGGGATCCGCACCGAGCCGTCCGGGCGGGCATGGTTCTCCAGGATGGCGAGCATCGCGCGGTCGGTGACGCCGGTGGCCGCGAGGGTATGCGGCTGAGCGACTCTCCCCCGGTCCAGGTATCGGATCTTGCATCGCCGAGCCTGGTAGTCGGTGAAGTGGGAGTTCAAGTGGGTCTTCCGGTAAGTACCGGCACCAGGAAACCAGGACCCGGTCTCGTACGCCTTGTGCGCGGGTGCCTCGAGAGCACCGACGCAAACCCGCGCCACCCGGTACGGCAGCTCCAGATCCCGCAGGATGTCCTCGACATTGCGCTGGCATTCGTCGAACCAGTGCTCGGAGTCCTCCGGGCGGCACAGCACGATCTGCTCGATCTGGTGAAACTGGTCGGCGCGATACGCCCCCCGATCCGCGTCGACCGCACGGTCCCCTGCCGTACTGTTGTCTGCCGAACTAAGGAAGCAGGGTGTGAACGCGCAGACGCGGATCGGCAAATCCTCGGCATTGAGGATTTGGTTATCGTAGTAGCTGATGACAGTATTACTCGTCATCATCGGGGTGAACCCGCGGGCTAACAGCAGGCTCTGTGCGTGCGTGAACACCGCCCAGGCCAGCCGTGCGCCATCACCGCGCCAGTACGAGACGCCCTTGACCGCGACGTCCGCACCACCACGGGTCAGGTCCAGGATCCCCAGGACCGCGCCGACCGTGTCGTGGCAGCGGGTCTCGTCGGCGGCCACCGGGTCACCCACCCGGCGCAACTCGACATTGCCAGTGTCGTCGACCCCGGCCGGGGTGTCGTCCGGCAGCAGGTTAGGCAGCCGCGCCCACAGACCGTCCCGGGTCTCCTGCAGGGCGCGGACCTCCTCGGTGACGGTGTGCAGTTCGTCCTGCAGCACTCGCGCGGCATCGACGTCGACCTGCTCGCGGCTCATGCTGTGGCGCCGCTGCTGCGCCCGCAGGACGCCGAACCGGGCGGTCACCTGGCGCAGCTCGGCATCGAGTTCGACGATGCGGTCCAGGTCCACCGCCGCGTCACGTTGCTTCGCCGTGCGCCGGACGAGGTCGGGAGCGGTCCTGAGCAAGGCGGTGTCGATCAACGCGGTCCGCCTTTCGAGCTGGTCGGCAGGGGTTGTCCGGATCAACCTCGTCCGGGAGCCCGTGAGGTGACCAGCAACAGACACAGCGTAGCCACTCCGAGTGCGACTCCGGCGACGATGAGCAGGGGATCGAACTGGCGACCCTGGGTAGCGCCCACCGCCTGGGTCGTAGCCGGCGCGGGCGCAGCGTTAACGGGGACCGGCAACACACTCGGGGTAGGCACCGCGCTGGCAGCGGCCGAGGTGTCGACAGCAGGAGCGGACCCGGCCTCGGCGGGAGCACCGTCTACTGGAACATCCTCCGCGGGAACACTCTCCGCAGGAGCATCATCCACCGGCGCACCCTCGTCCGGAGCTACCTCAACCGGTGGTGGCGCTGCGGGAGCCGGATCGTGGTCCATGGCCGTCACGGTGGCGACCATGTCCGGGTGGAGGGTGCACACATAGGCATAGGCACCCGGCGCAGCAAACGTATGACTGAAGCTTTGGCCCTGCCTGAGGGTGTCGGAGGCGAACTGGGCAGGACCGCTGGTGGTGCTCACGTCATGCGGGACCCTGTCCTCGTTGACCCACGTCACGGTGTCACCCGTGTTGATCGTGAGATCCGGGGGTGTGAAGGTGAAGTCTCGGATCGGCACCGTCACGCTCTGCGCGTCATGTGCCTGTCCGCCTGCCGCCGCCGGGGCGAGGGTAAGCGTGGCCGTGGCTGACACGGCCACCGCCAAGGCGGCGAACGCGCAACGGACGCGGTGGGCTCGGGTACGGCTGGTCGGTGTCATCGGGTGAACTGCCGCGACGGGCATGGGTTCTCCACAGTCAGGGCTGCGCCAGGGGCCGGGAGGCCGGACGCGGTCGGATCGGGATACTGGGAGCGGTGGCCCGGCCGACCTCATTTCGGCCGGGCCACCGCCGCGGCGCGGGGGGGCGCGACCCCGCACGTGCGGTGTGGCGATAAGCAGGCGGGGGAAAAACCGAGCCGGGCGATCGGGTGCTGCGCCAGTAAGGGGTGGGTCGTTACGGAC
>JBQTGW010000032.1:0-7710 GCA_052390495.1 Pseudonocardiales bacterium | reverse complement strand
TGTCACCGTGCGGTACTGCACGGTGACACCTCACTTCCGGCGATCACGGCAGGGGCGGCCTGAGTGCTCTGGCTGAGATCATGCGCCCGCGGCAGCTACCCAGCGAGGACGTCTGCGCGATCCGGCCAGGTCAGCACTCAGGGCGGCGCGAGGCACCTGGCCGGTTGGCTCCGAAGGGGGGGTGGTGAGGGGGTGGGTGCAGCGGGGGCGTTCACGGGGGCTCCCCGTTCCACGGTGCATCACTTGACGTCACGAGTACAACACAACCAGTGAACTTGACGTGGCCCTGGGTCGCGAACCACCTCACGCCGAAGGGCGTATAGAAACAGTCTCCGGCCGTTGGAGTCCATCTAACGACTACGGTTGCGAACCACTTTACGCCGAAGGGCGTATTGAAACCTCGCCATCACCGAATGTCCGATGGTGCCCAGGTCCCAGCCACATCAGTATCCCACCGGCTGAGGTGGACGGATTCTGCGGCGTTGGATGAAAGCCGACGTTCTCCTGATCATTTCCGGCTCTCGGCGGCCGACGTCCCCATTGACCTGAAGGAAAGCACCCTGTGGCGGTGCTCGCGGTGCGGGCCGCTGAGGTAGCTGCCCGCGCTGCGGGCATCGACGCGACCGATCTGCTGAATGGGCCCGTTCCTCCGACAGTTGCACACCATCCCGGTTCCCCAGGAGTCCCAGCTGGATCCGGTGCGGTCGTTCGTCCGCACCACCGAACGGATCGGGTCCGCTGCGACCCTGGCTGAGGCTGATCGTCGGTTCTGGCGGGGCAGGCGTGTTGATCTCTTTGTCCATGTGAGCGGGTGCGGTTGGAGATGGTGTCGGCCGTGGTTCACGGTGCCGCCCATAATGAGAACCTCGTGTGCTGCGGTGATGGGCGGATCGTGTGCATGGACCTGGAGCGCGTCGGGCAACCGGAGTGGGATCTGACCATGTCTGACTCAGGCCACGGCTTGGGCGACTCGTTTGGCGGTGCGCCGCAGCTCGCGCACCCTCGACCGGAAGGCCACGTCGGGTTCGAGCGGGGCGGCGGTCTTGGCGAGCATCCGGATGTCGTCGGCTATCCGCTTGGACTGTAGGGGCGCTGCCTGGTCGAGGGCCTGGTCGGCCAGGTCGAGGCCGCGGTGGGGGTCGTCGAATCGCAGTACCAGACAGGCGATCCGGATCAGGTCGAAGCTGCGGGATCTGGCCCGGTCGGCCGGGCTCTGGTCGTAGGAGGTTTGCAGGCGGTGTTCGGCCATCGTGGCGATGCGGGCGTCGTCGGCGTGCATGGCTGCATCGAACAGGGCACGTCCGCCCTCGCAGGTCATTTGCGCGGGGTTATAGAACCAGGCCCAGGTCGGGTCGGCGGGGTCGGCGTCCCGCTGGGCAAACAGGTTATCGGCTTGTCCGACGGTGCGTTCGACAGCGGCAACCTCGCCCTGGTGGCCGAGTGTCTGAGCCTCGACGGTGGTCAGGACGGCCCGCGCGACCGGGGACAGGTGCCGGTCCTCGCCATGCGCGAGCCGGACGAGGTCCAGGCTTAGCTCGTTGCGCTCCAGCCGGATGGCTTGGTGAGCGGTGAGGAAAAGGGTATGTGCCCGTTGTTGCACGTCACCGGCTTCGGCGGCGAGCTGGAGCGCAACCAGGAAGAACCGGCGGGCTGCCAGATGGTCAGCACAGTCGAACGACATCAAACCAGCCCGGCCGGCCAGGCGGGCGGTGCTCGACTGCCAGGCTCGGCGGACCTGATCGGACATGGCCGATTTGGCCAGTACTTCGCAGCACCATTCCAGCTGCCCGGCAGCAGCGTTGCGAGACATCCCACCGCCGAACAGACAGTCGGAGCTTTCGAAGAACTCGACAATCTGGTGGAGCTGCTTGACGTGGTGTTCATCGATCCGGGCGGGGACGGCGACGCGGTGCAGCGCCCCGCGCAGCATGCCGGGGAGGTAGGCTGAGAGGGCGCCGAGCCCGGCGGCACTCGCGTAGCGGATCAGGTCTCGGTCGATCATGGCGTCCTCCGCCCAGGTTGACTCACCTGTGACGATAGACGATGCGACGATCAGTGTCGTCTCGCTGGAGCGGGGACAGGACAATCCCAGGTCGGCGTCCGAGGTGGCGCCGAGCACCGCCCGGAAGGCGGACCGGTAGTCCACACCCGGCCAGCTGATCTCGCCTCGTTCGACTTTGGAGACGTAGTCGGCGTCGATCCCGCACCGTCGCCCGGTGGCCCGTTCGACCGCCTCGGCGACCATCTCAGCGACTTGGGCCTGGGTGAGAACCCGGGTACGTCGCGCGAGCTGGAACGCCCGATTCGGACGAGCGCTCATGCCCCGTCCCCCTTTCACTGTTGTTGTCCCGGACCTTATTACAGGCCTGGCGCGGCCGGTCTGCTGGATAGCCGAAGAATGAGCCCTTCCATCGGGCCACCCCACGGGTGGATGCGAAGTATGCGGTGATCCGCCTAGAAAGTCGCCTAGTCCCCCCGCCGGTTGGTGTCGGTTCCCGTTTGCGCGCGTCGACACGAAGGTTGTCGCAACACCGGAAACGCGATGAACGTCGAACATGCCGTCATGCAGCGCGCGAAGCGCCGGTGGGCGATACCGAAATGGGCTGAACACCGTCAGTGCACTGGAGTGTGAAAGGAAGTTTCCGGCGTGACCACTCAACTGATAGGGAGTGCCTATGTGTATCCGGCCTGACGGGCTTGTCGCGTGACCCCCGAAGTGCCCGGATGGCCGGCACTGCTCCGCGCGGGTCTTCCGCTCAGACGCAGGAGGAGCGCGGCAGTCCCTCGGGGCGTCACCGGGCGGGGCGGCGAGGGCGCCCGGTGACCAGCTCAGCTCTCGCCCAGACGATGGTCGATGTCCGGACATTGATCGAGCACCTCGTCGACCTCGACATCATCACCGCTGTCCGCCACCACGGGCGTTATACAGCGCTTTGTGGCACGGACGTCTTGGCCGCGAGCATGACCACCGAGGAGCGTGGCCACTGTCGGCAGTGCCTTCATCGCCAGGTCGACCGATGCACCTGACCGGCACCGACCTTCTCGACTACATCGCTCTGCGCCGGGTGTACGTCGGTGGGGTAGCGCTGCATGGCTCGGTGCACCTCGACCGGGGCCGAGCCGATGACGGCCCAGTGACTGTGGCCAACGCGAAGGTCTTCGACTGTGGCCAACGCGAAGGTCTTCGTTGTGCCACACTATTGCGGTGGCCTCTGAGCAGCTCCTGGAACGGATCACGATCGATCCCGCGATCTGTCACGGTCAACCATGTATCAGAGGAACCCGGGTGCTCGTCACGGTCGTGCTCGATGCATTGGCTGCTGGCCTCGGACCGGATGAGATCGTGGCTCATCATCCTTCGCTGACTCCGGGGGATGTCCGGGCTGCGGCGGCGTACGGGGCGTGGCTGGCCAAGCAGGAAATCCACGCACTGTCAGCCGGCTCGTGAGAATCAAGCTCGACGAGAACGTCACCAGCGCCGCTCAGCCTGTGTTGATCAAGTACGGTCATGACGTACACACGGTTCACGACGAGGATCTCGTCGGTGCCCCAGATTCCGATCTGCTCACCGTATGCCGGGACGAGCAACGGATGCTCGTCACGTTCGATCTCGGATTCGGTGACCTCCGTGCCTACCCGCCTGGAACGCATCCAGGGGTGATCGTGCTCCGTCTCGATGATCAGCAGCCCGATACGGTGCTGGACGTCATGGAACGTCTTGTCATTGATCACGACCTCGACCGGCTGAAGGGGTGTCTCATCGTCGTTACCGAGGATCGGGTTCGCATCCGAAGGCCGTGAGTCGGCTATCGGCTGGCGTTCTCGGTCCTGACCGCCGGGTTGTGCGCGGTTTGCTCCGCGAACGCACGATCAAGCTCCTGGTCGGCCCACGGGCCGGCCTCGGCGGGCGGCGCACCACGCTCGGCGTCCCACTCGGCGAAGAGTGCGTCCATGATCGTACCGGGTGCCGGCCTCGTGGCGATGTAGGACGACACGGACCGGGCCTCACCGCGTTCGACCGCAGCCCTGATCGTGTCGATCAAGTCCTCGGGCAGCGTGATGGAGATCTGCCGGGTCTTACTCATCACGCCATCATAATGAATCAAGGAGTGCCCGTCGGTCATGTGGGCGCATCGTGTGTTTCGGCCCGGTAGGTTCTTGACATCAAGCACCTTACCGGAGGCATGAGCAGGTACCGCCCAGCTATGACGGCGTGGTGACGGAGATGGCGCGACGGCATCCCGCGTTCAAGCCGTAAAGCAAGTTGGAGCCGGACGGGTACCGTCATACCGTCGGTTCACGTTTGAGCGCGTCCGCACGAAGGTTGTCACAGCACCGGAGACGCGATGAACGTCGAGCATGCCGTCATGCAGCGCGCGAAGGTCCGGTGGGCGGTACCTCTATGGAGAACAGATGAAGCGGACCAAAAGCAAGGCGCAGCGGGGCCTGGTGACCCGTTGCATCGTGTATGCAGACCGCAGACACCCACATGCCCGACACCAGGAACTGAAGGTGGACGTTCGCAGCGGAACCATCATAGACACGGATCACGCGACCGGGCTGGTCGCTGTCCGGACCACCATTCCCTTAGCTGAGGTGAAAATCATCAAAATAGAAATGGGCTGAACACCTTCAGTGTATTGGAGTGTGAAAGGACAGGTCCGGCGTGACCACTCAACTGATAGGGAGAGACTAATGAGTACCCGGCCTGATGGGCTTGTCGCGTGACTCCCGAGGTGCCCGGATGGTTGGCACTGTTCTGCGCGCGTCTTCCGCTCGGACGAAGGGGTAGCGCGACAGTCCCTCGGGGCGTCACCGGGCGGGGCGGCGAGGGCGCCCGGTGACCAGCGCGTTTCTCGCCCAGACGATGGTCGATGCCCGGACCTTGACCGAGCACCCCGTCGACCTCGACACCATCACCGCTGTTCGTCACCAAGGGCGTTACACCGCTCTCTGTGGCACGGAAGTCCTGGCCGCGAGCATGACCACCGAGGAACGCGGCCACTGCCGGAAGTGCTTTCCTCGCCAGGTCGACCGATGCACCTGACCGGCACCGAACTTCTCGACTGCATCGCCCTGCGCCGGGTGCACGGGGCTGGTGTGGCGCTGTATGGCTCGGTGCATCTTGACCAGGGCCGCAGAATGCCGTGCTACCTGCCCGATACCTTCGGTCGGCTGGCTGAGGCGGAGCTGACCGAACTGCTCACTCCGGGCTATTCCGGAGGGCCGTGGCGAGTCGTGCTCACGCCGCGGGGGAAGTTCGTTACCAGGAGCTGACCGCGAAGCGTGATTCTGGTGCAGACCCCGAGCAGTCGTCCGGAACCTGCTCGGTCCCCCTGACCTACATGAGGCATTGGTGGAGCTGTTCCGTCATCGGCCGTCGCTGGCCGCCGACCTGCTGACGGGTGTGCTGGGGATGGATCTGCCCAGCTACGAGGGCGTGCGGTTGGAGGCGGCGGAGTGTGTCGATCTGGCCCCGGCGGAGTACCGGGCGGACGCGGTGGTGGTGCTCACCGACGCGGGTATACCGGTGCTGGTGGTGGAGGTACAGCTAACCCGGGACCGGCGTAAGTGGTGGCGCTGGCCGGTGTACGTGGCCACCTTGCGTGCCCGGCTGCAGTGCCCGACGGTGCTGCTGGTGGTGTGTGTCGATGCCGCAGTTGCGCAATGGGCGGCAACGCCGATCGAGCTGGGCAACCCGGGTGCGCTGCTCCCGCCGTCGGTGTTGGGTCCGGACCTGATCCCCGTGGTCAGTGAGGCCGGTCCGGCGCCGGAGTTGGTGGTGCTGTCCGCGATGGCGCACGGTGGTGACCCGGCCCGCAGCGGGGTATTGAACGTGCTGGTCGGCGCACTCGCGTCCGTCGAGATCGGGCATGCGGGCTTGTACGCTGAGTTGGTTCTTGCTGCGTTGCCCGCGGCGGCGCGACGCCATCTGGAGGCACTGATGTCGACGCACACCTACGAGTACCTGAGCGAGTACGCGCAGAAGTTCGTCGCCCAAGGCAAGGTGGAGGGCAAGGCAGAAGGCAAGGCAGAAGGCAAGGTGGAGGGTAAGGCGGAGGGGGAGGCGCGGGCTGTGCTCGCGTTCCTGGAGGCCCGGGGTATCGGGGTGCCCGGCAGTGCCCACGTCCGGATCGGTGCGTGTCGTGATCTCGGCCAGCTCGACGCCTGGGTGCGCCGCGCGGCCACCATCGACACCATTGACGACCTGCTCCGCTGACAACTACGGCCAAGCGCGACAGAACGGATGTCACGGGATCGTCGAGGTTCCGCGCATCGGCCCCTGCCTCGAACAGGACATCATGATCAAAACCACAAGACTGTGGTGAACACGAATATCCTCCTTACTCCGCTTTCAGCGGGTGATCAGAGTGAGGACGTGTACGTAGTGGTCGGGTGCGGTTATGTCTCCTCTGTTTGCAGGTCGATGATGATGTGGTCGATCAGGGCGTGCGCGGCCTTGTCGTTGCTGTTCGTTCTGTGCTGATCAAGTACGGTCACGATGTCTCGATGGTCAGCAGCCCGATGCTGTACTGGATGTCCTGTAGCGCCTCGTCACCGTTTATGATCTCGACCTGCTGAGCGGGTGTCTCGTCGTCGTCAGGGGAGCACCGCGCGGTCGATTGAGATTCCCTAATGAGTTTGCGACGCCATATGTCGCGGCGTAACGTCGTGATCACCGGCGCAGGTCGCCGTTTGTCAACTGAACACTTGTTTACCCGATCTCAGTGGGGCTGGTCCGGCTCGCGGACCCGCCGCGGGCGCTGGGTGAGGGAGCGCAAGTGGCAGTTGGCGTGGAGTGTGCCGTTGGCGTGCTGTGTGCAGAACGGGATGCGTTGGCGTTCCGCCAGGTTGTCGAGCGTGCGCTGTTCAGTGCTCGTCGTCAGCTGCACAGAGGGCGTCGGTGTCCGGGGGAGTCCTGTGATCCGTGCGCTGAGGTTATCGGCGCGGCGTATGACGCGGCGTTGCTGGCCTACCGTGCCGAGGCCGCTTTGCGCGGCTGGCGCCCGAGGAAGATTGCCGCAGTGGCCCGCAACGCTTACATCGACCGGGTGCGGCGGCGCCTGAGTGACAGTGGGATCGGGGCACGGCCGGATCGCTGGCTTGGTCAGCGGTCCTTTCTGCCGGAGGAGACCCCGCCGGGGCGGGCGTTCGTAGTGGCGCTCGTGCTGGCCGTGGGCTACTTCTCGGTAGTGCCTTCGGCGGGCACCCGGATCGTGGTCGACGACGATGTGCTGGGCCGGATGCTGGATGGCCTGCGGCCGGGGACAGGCAGCCTGGCAGCGGTGCGCCGATACTGGACCTACCGCAGTGATCGCGACAGTGTCGCGGAGCTGCGGCGCGACGCGGAGCGTGCCTTGGCGGCGTGGCGGGTGGCCAGCCCGGGACGGTATGCCGCGCTGTTGGCGCTCAACGAGGCGAACGCCGCGCTGTGGCCGTCCTCTTTAGATGACCCCGGCGTGTCCCGGCGGTTGCCCGTCGCGGGCCTGGACGGTACCCCGGACGGCGGTTACTCCATGGGGGACGAGGTGATGATCAATCGGCTTGCGGCGTGACCGGTCGACTCGTTGCTGCCTGGTGGGTCGGGCCGGGGGGGGGGGCCCCAAAAGGGGGCCCCCCCCCCCCAGGGGGGGGTTTTGTTTTTAAATAAAGTTTTTTAAAAAGACCCCCCCCCCCCGCGCCGCGGGCGGGTTTGTTTTTAAACAAACA
>JBQTGW010000031.1:0-3522 GCA_052390495.1 Pseudonocardiales bacterium | reverse complement strand
CAGCGGATCTCGGAGCTCGATATGAAGGTGGCCTCCGGGGATCATCAATCACTGGAGTACGTGCTGGAGCGCTTCCAAGAGAGGCTGGAGGAGGCACACCAGGCGTTGGAGATCGGCATGCGCAACTACGAGCAGATCGAAGCCCAGGCAGAGCAGAACATCCGGTCGACCGGCGAGAGAGGCGAGAGATGAGTCTCCGCACCCGCCTTGTGCCGCTGGTTGTGGTCCTCGCGGCGGCGGGCTGCTTGGCGTCGGGGGCGGACACCCCAACCGTCGAGCCGGACACGTCGGTTCCCTCATCCTCGCAGGCTTCCCCGCAGCCGAGCGTCACATCGCCGACCGGCCTGGCTGCGATCGAGGCATGTGACCTGCTCACCGAGCAGGATCTGGCCACACTCGGCGTCCCCCCACAGGGACGCCCGAACGACATCGCTGGCCTGCGCAGCTGTGACTGGCCGACGCCAGAGGGCGTGGTGTCCACCGCCATCAACGAAGACCTCGGAATCGACGGGCTGAATCTCACCGACGCGTCCAGCGTCACCGACATCACGATCGGCAGCCACCAGGCGAAGCGGGTCGTGGAAGGCAGCGGACCAGGTTACTGTGACATCTTCTTCCCGGTTGGTGACAACGCGAACGTCGGTGTCTCAGCGCTGTATCTGAATGACACGTCGCGCGCCTGCTCGGTGGCTGATCAGGCCGCCGCACTCGTCGAACCTAAACTGCCGTAGCGTGGCCCGCCCGGTCGCAATGCGTGCCGTAACGCCTACGCTCGGCCGTACGTGACAGGATGCGGCGGTGACGGTCCCGTTGCTGGATCGCCGCGTCTACGACCTCTCGGACGTCGACCGGCTTCTCGTGCTGCCACCTGGTACCGCGCGTCGGTGGATCGACGGTTATGACCGTGGTGGGGTGCACTACCCGCCGGTTGTCCGGGCCGAGCGCACTCGCGATGAGGACGTGACCTGGGGGGAGTTCGTCGAGACGAGGTTGCTCGCTGAGTTCCGTGCCCGTGGTGGGTCCATGCACCGTTTGCGTCCTGCTGTGGTGCGGCTGCGTGCGGAGTTCGGCAGGTATCCGCTTGCGCACGCTAGGCCGTTTCTCGATGTCGATGGCCGTGAGCTGGTTCGTCACGTCCAGCAGGAGGTTGGCGTCACCGGTCCCGAGATGCTGGTCGTGGTCCGAAGCGGGCAGGCGATGATGTCTGCCCCGGTGCAGAGTTTCGTCGGCGATCTCCGGTACGCCGGTGACGCCGACCGCGAGGCGGATGCCGTGGTCCCGGTGCGGTTCGGAGGGCTGGTCACGCTCGATCCGCTGCATCAGTACGGGCGACCGGTAGTGCGGGCACTGCCGACCGAGGTAGTCGCCGAGCAGTTTCGAGCCGGCGAATCCACCGAAATGATCGCTGATCTGTTCGATCTCACAGTCGCCCAGGTGGAACAGGCATTGCGCTTCGAGCTGAGCCTGGCGCGGACCGCCTGAAAGACATCGGGAAGGTGGCGCTTCGGTGGTTTGTGGATGAGAGCGCCCTTGGTCTCGGCAAGCGGCTTGCGGGCATCTGGGCCGATGTCATCTTCGCTGGTCATCCCGATCTGCTGGAGGTTCCGCTCGGAACTATCGACGTCGGATGGATGCCGATCGTGGCCGAACGCAGCTGGGTCGCGATCCGGCGTGACCGTCGCATTCACACCCGGCCACTGGAAGTGCGTGTCTTCAGCGAAGTTGGCCTGCGCACGGTGTGGCTCGGCGGAAAGAAAGACATGGGCTCACACCAGCAACTCGACCTCGTTATCCGCTACTGGCAGGCACTCGAAGACCGTCGGGAAGAACTCGGCCCAGGTCCGTGGAGCGTCACGCTGCTGGGCGGTGGGCTCTCCCCGCGGGTCTGGCGGCCAGATGCAAGTTGACAACGATCTCGCAGCGCTCATCTGAGAAAGGGGATCGGATGACTGAGTGCAGCACTCTGCTCTCCTCCGTCTTGGCCTGTGAGCGCAGTCAGTGGAGGTGCCGAGAGGTGTCACCAAACACGGTGCTGGTCGTGACGTCGCAGCACTACGCCGATGGCGACACCGTCGAGCTGCTCGTCCAGACTGTTGGCGATGACGTGATCGTCTCGGATGGCGGCGAGGTGCTGGCTCGGCTCGACAGCGTGGGTGTCAACGTGGACTCGCGCAGCAGGGTTGGTACGTCATGGAAGCGTCTGCTGGCGGCCCACGCGCTGGAGGACGACCGCGGCCAGCTCGTTCGTCGCGCGAGCGTCGAGCACATCGCCGATCTGGTGCAGGACATGGCCGACGCGGTGGCCAAACCTCAATGGCTTGAGGCTGCTTGCGCCAGCGCCACGTCGCTTAGCGTTCCCGGAGCGCCTGACGACCTACCTAGAGGCTGAATTCCCGTTCGTGGAGCCGCGAGCCAAGCTGACGGTCGTGCCAAGGTATCCCTGAGCCCGTAGTTCGCCGAACGCGGAGATGATGCAGCCGGATCCGGACGACCGCACCGATGAGCTCACGGAGCAGAGGACTCCTGGCCATTCGATCCCAGACGTGCTCTCCATGCTCAAGTCGAGCGAGAGCTCCTCGGAGGGCGTTGACGACGTTACGGCCGCGTACCCCGACGGCACGCGCATGTACATGCAGGTCGATCGGAGCGAGTCGAGGCAGATCGCTTCAAGGCGTTCAGATACCACGAGCTGATCGCGCGCGACAAGGCCAACCTCGACATCACCTGGCTGCGTGATGAGTCACTGGAGGACCTCGACAACCTGCCGGCCCCCGAAGTGATCGCCCGCGAGATCGTCGAGGACCTCACCGCTGCGCTCGCCGAGTTCGAAGCCGTGGCGGCGGCCCTCGAAGCGGCAGCGCAACCTGCCAGCGCGGCCGTCGACCGCGACGCCGCACTCGTCGAACCCAAACTGCCGTAGGGAAGCTTCGGAAACTGGCATCGCCGGTGGCGCTCTGAGTGCAGAATGCCACCGACAGTGTCGTGGCCGAGGGAGGTACCTGTGGCAGGCCGGTTATGGATCAGCGGGCAGGACGTCCCCTGATGCTGAGTCTGGCCGACATCCGGCAGTGGAAACCGGCCGATCTGGACGGGGCCTTCGCCGAGCTCGGTACTCACCGGGACACCCTGGTCGCGCTGGACGACGACCTGGCAAGAGCCCAGCACCCGGCAGGTTGGATGTCCGAGCTGAGACCACCCCAGGACGGCACACCGCAGCAGGTGGCGGACTGGTGGGCGGCGCTGTCGGAGTCGGAGCGGGCGATCCTAGCGGCCTCACGCCCGGAACTGCTCGGCAACCTGGACGGTATCCCGGCGCAGGTCCGCGACGCGGCGAACCGGGCACGGCTGACCGAGGGCTCAGCGTCGAGATCGGGCTGACCTGGATGAACTACGGCGAGGAAAGTCGTGGTGGCTGCGGGTTCGAGTTCCCGGACGTGCGGGAGGGACAGAGTCGCTCCCTGGCCGGGTGGACCGTGCTGGGTGGGATGCCGGACGATCGGTGGGACCAGGCGGTGGCGATCG
>JBQTGW010000030.1:0-46933 GCA_052390495.1 Pseudonocardiales bacterium | reverse complement strand
ACGCCCGGGTCAACGCCCCCACCGACACCCGATCCGGCAGCCACCCCCGCGGCGACACTCCCTCGGTACCGTCGTGTCCCATCCCACAACCACTACCACAAACGATCACTTAAAGCAAGGCCATTGGGCTCTCGGTCGGTGCTCGACCCCTACTCGGCGGTCACTGTCAGCCTGAAAACATGTAGAATGAGTTGATGTTGTCGTTGAAGGTTGCACCCACGTAAGACTGGTTCTGTCCGAAGATTAGTCCACTCGAGATGCCCTCGCCGTCGTATCCTGTGTACATCTCGGAGATTGTACACGTGCCCGCCAGTCGGTAAGAACTCGCGAGACCGACCTCGTCGTTGACGTCATCCATATCGTTGATGCCGTATCCCTCCGCATCGCAGGGTCCGTCGTCGCCGTAGACCTATGAACTTGCTCCTCCGTAATCTACGTCACCGTAAAACGTGACAAGGAGGTCGGCTGCCTGAGCGCCAGCAGGCAGTGCTGGGCCTGTTCCCGCAGGTGAGCAAGTCTTCGTGACGATTTGCGAAGACAATTCGCCGGGTTGAAGCCTGTCGATAACTATTGCACAGTTCTGGTCAGTCGCCGCGGACGCTGGTGCCAGGCAACCGCCGATGCGGTTGCAGGAATTACTAGACTTCCGATCGCCGCGACGGCGACAATGATGGTTCGAACCAGTCGTCGACTAGAACGTTTTGATGTGGGCATTTCTCCTCCAATGATAGATTTAATAGGCGCTGCTGACGTTTCCGCGGTCGGTTCCACTGCCTCCGTACACTCAAGAGACGTGAATTTCTGTGGAGTGCGTACACCACGATCGAGTGGATTGCGACCCTTTATTGTCACTTTCCGTAGCATCTCCGGATGACTGAGTGGCATGCGTGACCGGTAACGGCCAGGCAAGATCGCATGCCGCTCTGGAATAAGAGCGCACCGACTCTGTGGACCGACCGCATCGGGGGTGCTGGCGGTCGATCAGCGCCTATCTCGTGAGCCCGATCGAAGTCCGGCAAGGATCGCCAGGCACCGCGTTAAGGGCGGCTGGCCCGGCGTGGGCCGGTGTTGGCCAGGCGTCCTGGCCGGTGAGTTCGGCCGATGAGCCCAGATTTGGAGTGTTTCATGGTTTGTGGCATTCTGAGCAGGCTGCTTAGCGGCGCGGCCGGGGTTGTGGATGCCGAGTATGCTGTGGTAGCCCGCGATGAGCGGTGCCGGTGTGTTCAGCACCGGGGTGGCGAGCGAAGCCTGCAAAGTCTTCATCATCCGCCGCTGCCCCCTGCGCCCGTTCTTCCGGTCGGTTTCGGCTGGCACACCGACCGCGTAGGGGTCCTGTTCTCCGCAGCGACACGGCACGGTAGCCTGCACCGAGCGCGACACACCCGACCTCGGGGACCGGAGTTAGCCCTCCGGGCACCCACGGTGACTAGCAGCACGACGAGACCAGATACGACGAGACCAGCGGCACGAGACTGATAGGGACTCCCAACCACCATGGCGGGACAGAAGATCCGGATTAGGCTCAAGGCCTACGACCACGAGGCGATCGATGCGTCCGCGCGGAAGATCGTCGAGACCGTGACGCGCACTGGCGCACGGGTCGTCGGGCCGGTGCCGTTGCCGACCGAGAAGAACGTGTATTGCGTCATCCGCTCGCCGCACAAGTACAAGGATTCGCGCGAGCACTTCGAGATGCGCACGCACAAGCGGCTGATCGACATCCTCGACCCGACGCCCAAGACGGTGGATGCGCTGATGCGCATCGATCTGCCTGCCAGCGTCGACGTCAACATCCAGTAAGGTCGGCAGATGACAGCGACTGATTCGGAGCAGCGGGTCAAGGGCATCCTGGGCACCAAGCTCGGGATGACCCAGGTCTTCGACGAAAACAACAGGATCGTACCGGTCACCGTGGTCCAGGCTGGTCCCTGCGTGGTGACGCGGGTTCGTACGCCAGAGCAGGATGGTTACCGCGCGGTTCAGCTCGCGTTCGGCGCGATCGACCCTCGCAAGGTGACCAAGCCGGTGGCTGGGCACTACGCCAAGGCGGGTGTCACGCCGCGGCGCCATCTGGTCGAGCTGCGCACCGCCGACGCGGCTGAGTACGAGGTTGGCCAGGAAGTGACCGTCGAGGTGTTCGCACCCGGCGCTGTTGTCGACGTGATCGGCACCAGCAAGGGCAAGGGCACCGCGGGCGTGATGAAGCGGCACGGCTTCAAGGGTCTGAGCGCCAGCCACGGCACCCAGCGCAAGCACCGCTCGCCGGGCTCGATCGGCGGTTGTGCCACTCCGAGCCGGGTATTCAAGGGCACCCGGATGGCAGGCCGGATGGGCAACGTGCGGGTGACCACCCAGAACCTCACCGTGCACCAGGTCGACGCCGAGTCCGGACTGCTGCTGATCAAGGGCGCGCTGCCCGGCCCGAAGGGCGGTCTGGTGCTGGTCAAGACAGCTGAGAAGAGCCCGGCTGGGAGGGGTGGGGTGGAGCAGTGAGCACGATCGACATCAAAACTCCCGAGGGGGACACCGCGGGCACTGTCGAATTGCCCGCCGAGATCTTCGACGTGGCGGCGAACATCCCGCTGATGCACCAGGTGGTGGTCGCTCAGCTGGCCGCTGCACGGCAGGGAACGCACTCCACCAAGACCCGAGGCGAGGTTGCCGGTGGTGGCACCAAGCCCTACCGGCAGAAGGGCACCGGCCGCGCCCGGCAGGGATCGATCCGGGCCCCCCAGTTCACCGGCGGCGGCGTTGTGCACGGTCCGACTCCGCGTGACTACAGCCAACGCACGCCCAAGAAGATGAAGTTAGCCGCTCTGCGCGGCGCACTGTCCGACCGGGCCCGCGCCGGACGAGTGCACGTGGTCTCTGGGTTGGTCTCCGGTGAGGTGCCGTCCACCAAGACAGCTCGCAAGGTTCTGGAGGGGCTGCCGGACTGGGCATCCGGCACCCGGCTGCTGGTAGTGCTGCAGCGTGGCGACGACGTAGCCCTGCGCAGCGTGCGCAACCTGCCTTCAGTGCACGTGCTGACCCCGGACCAGCTCAATACTTACGACGTGCTGGCCAGCGACGACGTTGTGTTCACTGCGGATGCTTTGCAGGTATTCCTTGCGGGCCCGGTGCGCGGGCGTCTTGCCACTGGAGAGGACAAATGATCCCCGACCCCCGTGACGTGATCCTCAAGCCGATCATTTCGGAAAAGAGCTACGGACTACTCGAGGAGCACAAGTACACCTTCGTGGTGGCGCCGCACGCTAACAAGACCGAAATCAAGATCGCCGTTGAGAAGATCTTCGGCGTGCAGGTGGTCAGTGTCAACACCCTCAACCGTCAAGGCAAGCGCAAGCGCACTCGGTTCGGGATCGGCAAACGCAAGGACACCAAGCGGGCGATCGTGACGCTGTCCGCCGAGAGCAAGCAGATTGAGATCTTCGGCGGGCCGGCCACGTGAGCAACCGGGTCGTGGCACTAACCTCAGCGAGGAAACCGAGTTAAGACATGGGTATCCGCAAGTACAAGCCGACGACCCCGGGTCGTCGCGGCGCTAGCGTCTCGGACTTCTCCGAGATCACGCGGGACGCGCCGGAGAAGAGTCTGGTCCGCCCGCTGCATGGTAAGGGTGGCCGCAATGGCCATGGTCGCATCACCACCCGGCACCAGGGAGGTGGCCACAAGCGCGCGTACCGTCTGATCGACTTCCGGCGAGCGGACAAGGACGGCGTGCCTGCCAAGGTCGCGCATATCGAGTACGACCCGAACCGCACCGCGCGAATCGCGCTGCTGCACTACGCCGACGGTGAGAAGCGCTACATCATCGCTCCGGAAAAGCTACGCCAGGGCGACATGGTGGAGAACGGCCCGAAGGCGGATATCAAACCGGGCAACAATCTGCCGCTGCGCAACATCCCGGTCGGCACGGTGGTGCATGCGATCGAACTCCGTCCCGGTGGCGGGGCGAAGATTGCCCGCTCGGCCGGTGCGAAGGTTCAGCTAGTGGCGAAGGATGGCCCCTACGGCCAGTTACGGATGCCGTCTGGTGAGATCCGCAATGTCGACGTCCGGTGCCGTGCCACTGTGGGCGAGGTTGGCAACTCGGAGCAGGCCAATATCAACTGGGGTAAGGCGGGCCGAATGCGTTGGAAGGGAAAACGCCCCTCGGTCCGTGGTGTAGTGATGAACCCGGTCGACCACCCGCACGGTGGGGGTGAGGGCAAGACCTCCGGTGGGCGCCACCCGGTGAACCCGGCAGGTAAGCCCGAAGGTCGCACCCGGCGTCGCAAGCCCAGCGACAAGCTGATCATCCGTCGCCGCCGCACTGGCAAGAAGCGCTGAGCAGGAGGGAGGCACCATGCCACGCAGCCTCAAAAAGGGCCCGTTCATCGACGACCACCTGCTCAAGAAGGTGGACGTGCAGAACGACGCAGGTACTAAACAGGTCATCAGGACCTGGTCGCGCCGCTCCACGATTATCCCCGACATGATCGGTCACACCATCGCGGTGCACGACGGGCGCAAGCATGTCCCGGTGTTCATCACCGAGACGATGGTCGGCCACAAACTCGGTGAGTTCGCCCCGACCCGCACGTTCCGGGGTCATATCAAGGATGACCGGCGGGCCCGGCGCCGCTGAGGCGGCCAGAGAAACGAATGAGGTAGCAGCGCATGGATGCCCGTAACGAGGCAGGTGCGACGGCCACGCAGGAGCCGATCCGCGCCGTGGCGCGGGCTCGGTACGTCCGCGTGACGCCGATGAAGGCGCGCCGCGTGATCGAGCTCATCCGGGGCCGCAGTGCCCGCGACGCGCTGGCGGTGCTCCGGTTCGCACCACAGGCTGCGTCCGAACCGGTGTCGAAGGTGCTGGCCAGTGCGATAGCCAACGCCGAGAACAACCTCGACCTGGACGCCGACACCCTGGTGGTGGCAAGGGCGTTCGTGGACGAGGGGCCGACGCTTAAGCGGTTTCGGCCACGTGCGCAGGGCAGGGCATACCGGATCCGCAAGCGCACCAGCCACATCACGGTGGAGGTCGAGTCAGTTCCGGAACGCCGCGCCGCGGGTAGGTCCCGTGGCGCGCGTGGCTCCGGCCGTCAGGTCGGCACCGGCAACAGGGCAGGCACCGGCAACAAGGCCACCCAGACAAGGAGTGCCCGCTAGTGGGTCAGAAGATCAACCCGCACGGCTTCCGGCTCGGTATCTCGACCGACTGGAAGTCCCGCTGGTACGCGGACAAGCAGTATGCGGAGTACGTCAAAGAAGACGTCGCGATACGCAGGTTGTTGTCCAAAGGTATGGAGCGGGCGGGTATCGCCAAGGTCGAGATCGAGCGCACCCGCGATCGAGTGCGAGTCGACATCCACACCGCGCGGCCAGGAATCGTGATCGGTCGCCGCGGCGCGGAGGCTGACCGGATCCGGGGGGCGTTGGAGAAGCTGTCCGGCAAGCAGGTGCAGCTGAACATTCTAGAGGTTAAGAACCCTGAGTCGGAGGCTCAGCTGGTGGCCCAGGGAGTGGCCGAGCAGCTCTCCAACCGGGTCGCCTTCCGGCGCGCAATGCGCAAGGCCATTCAGTCGGCGATGCGATCTCCGCAGGTCAAGGGTATTCGAGTGCAGTGCTCGGGCCGTCTGGGTGGCGCCGAAATGTCTCGCTCGGAGTTCTACCGCGAGGGTCGCGTCCCGCTGCACACACTGCGAGCGGATATCGACTACGGGCTGTTCGAGGCTCGCACTACGTTCGGCCGAATTGGTGTCAAGGTTTGGATCTACAAGGGTGATGTGGTCGGCGGACGTCGGGAGCGCGACATAGAGAGCGCTGCCAGCGCCAACGCGGCCGCTGCCGCTAGGGCGCCGCGGCGCGAGCGTCCTGCCAAGCGTCGCTCCGGAGCTGCCGGGACGACTGGGACCTCGACCGAAGCGGGTCGTGCCGCTGCTGCCGAGGAGGCCACCCACGCAGCGATGACTGTCGGCGTGGATGATCCGCAGGCCACGGCGGCGGCCTCGGTCGAGCCGATCACCCCGGCAGTGATCATGCCAGGCGGGGCCACCGCCGTCGAAGAGGTCGACACCGCAGCGAACGGGGAGGGCTGAGGCGTGCTCGTCCCACGCAAGATCAAGCATCGTAAGCAGCATTCGCCGAGCCGGTCAGGTATGGCCAAGGGCGGTACCCAGATCACCTTTGGAGACTTGGGGATCCAGGCGCTTGAGCCGGCTTACGTGACCAACCGGCAGATCGAGTCTGCCCGTATCGCGATCAACCGGCACATCCGCCGTGGCGGCAAGGTGTGGATCACGATCTTTCCTGATCGCCCGCTGACCAAGAAGCCCGCGGAGACCAGAATGGGCTCCGGCAAGGGTTCGCCGGAATGGTGGGTTGCCAATGTGAAGCCGGGGCGGATCATGTTCGAGATGAGCTACCCGAACGAGACAGTTGCCCGTGAAGCATTGCGTCGAGCGATACACAAGCTGCCGATGAAGTGTCGGATTGTGACCCGCGAGGGGGTGGTTTTCTGATGGCCGCCACCACTACGGCGAGCGAACTGCGCGAGCTCGGCGACGACGAGCTGGTTCTACGGCTGCGTGAGGCCAAGGAGGAGCTGTTCAACCTGCGCTTCCAGATGGCCACCGGACAGATGGACAACAATCGTCGGCTGCGTGTGGTCCGGCACGATATCGCCCGCATTTATACCGTAATGCGAGAACGTGAGCTGGGCCTTTCGGTGTCGCCGGACTCCGTGGCCGGAAGTGAGGGTGCCCCATGAGCGAGAATGAGCTGGCCCAGCCCGAAGGGCGAAACAAGATGGCCCAGCCCGAAGGGCGAAACAAGCGGAAGGTCCGCGAGGGCTACGTCGTCTCGGATAAGATGAACAAGACGGTCGTTGTCGCGTTGGAGGATCGCAAGAAGCATCCCCTGTACGCGAAGGTCCTGCGTTCGACCACCAAGGTGAAGGCACACGACGAGGCGAACATCGCAGGTGTCGGCGACCGGGTGCAGTTGATGGAGACCCGTCCGCTTTCGGCTACCAAGCGCTGGCGGCTGGTCAAGATTCTTGAGAAGGCAAAGTGATCGGCTGCTCGCCCATGCCGATGAAGGAGCTGACGTGATCCAGCAGGAGTCGCGACTGCGGGTCGCCGACAACACGGGTGCCAAGGAGATTCTGTGCATCCGCGTGCTCGGCGGCAGTGCGCGCCGTTATGCGGGCATCGGGGACATCATCGTGGCGACCGTCAAGGAAGCCATCCCTGGGGCCGGGGTCAAGCGAGGCGACGTGGTCAAGGCTGTCATCGTGCGTACCGTGAAGGAGAAGCGTCGCCCGGACGGCTCATACATCCGCTTCGACGAGAACGCCGCGGTTCTGATCAAGCCGGACGGCGAGCCGCGGGGTACTCGGATCTTCGGCCCAGTGGGCCGGGAGCTGCGGGACAAGCGGTTTATGAAGATCATATCGCTGGCTCCGGAGGTGCTGTAGGCGATGAAGGTACGCAAGGGTGACACGGTCGTTGTCATCGCAGGAAAGGACAAGGGCGCCAAGGGCCGGGTGATCCAGGCATATCCGGACACCGGCCGGGTTCTTGTCGAGGGCGTCAACCGGATTAAGAAACACACCCGGATCAGTCGCACCCAGCGTGGTGCACAGACCGGTGGCATCGTCACCCAGGAGGCCACCGTCGACGTCTCGAACGTCATGGTTGTCGACTCCGACGGAAAGCCGGCCCGGGTGGGCTACCGCACCGACGACGAGGGCAAGCGCGTGCGCATCTCGCGGCGCACTGGCAAGGACATCTGAGCATGACTAGTACCACAGAGCAGACCAGGCCGAGGCTCAAGACCCGGTATCGCGAGGAGATCTTCACCGCACTGCGCGAGCAGTTCGGCTACCGCAACGTGATGCAGGTACCCCGGGTGGTGAAGGTCGTGGTGAACATGGGCGTCGGCGACGCCGCCCGAGACGCCAAGCTGATGGACGGCGCCGTCCGTGACCTGGCGTCGATCACCGGCCAGAAGCCGCAGGTGCAGCGCGCCCGCAAGTCCATCGCCCAGTTCAAGTTGCGCGAGGGAATGCCGATCGGTGCGAAGGTCACCCTGCGTGGCGACCGCATGTGGGAGTTCCTGGATCGGCTGTTGACTATCGCACTGCCCCGGATCCGGGATTTCCGGGGTCTGTCGCCGACCCAATTCGACGGCAACGGTAACTACACGTTCGGTCTCAACGAGCAGTCGATGTTCCACGAGATCGACCCGGACGCCATCGACCGCCCGCGCGGCATGGACATCACTGTGGTCACCTCCGGGGCCACCGACGAGGAGGGCCGGGCGCTGCTACGTCGTCTGGGCTTCCCCTTCAAGGAGAGCTGATGGCGAAGAAGGCACTGGTCATCAAGGCCGCCCGCAAGCCGAAGTTCGCGGTGCGGGGCTACACCCGCTGCCAGCGCTGCGGGCGTCCCCGAGCCGTGTACCGGAAATATGGGCTGTGCCGGATCTGCCTCCGCGAGATGGCCCACCGGGGCGAGCTACCCGGTGTGCGCAAGAGCAGCTGGTAGGAGGCCGCCATGACGATGACTGACCCGATCGCAGACATGCTGACCCGTCTGCGCAACGCGAATTCGGCGTACCACGACCAGGTCGTGATGCCGCATTCCAAGCTCAAGACACACATCGCCGAGATCCTCCAGCGGGAGGGCTATATCTCGGGTTTCCGCACCGAGGAGGCGCCGGTGGGCTCGTCCCTGGTGGTCGAGCTGAAGTACGGCCCGAACCGGGAGCGCAGCATTGCGGGACTGCGCCGGGTGTCGAAGCCCGGTCTACGGGTGTACGCGAAGTCGACATCGCTGCCGAAGGTACTCGGCGGCCTCGGTGTGGCGATCATCTCCACGTCGAACGGGCTGCTCACCGACCGGCAGGCTGCCAAGAAGGGCGTGGGCGGGGAAGTCCTCGCCTTCGTCTGGTGAGAGGGGAGTAGACGAGATGTCGCGCATCGGTAAGCAGCCGGTCATCGTGCCCGCCGGGGTCGAGGTGACCATTGAAGGGCGCACCGTGACCGTGCAGGGTCCCAAAGGCACCCTGTCGCATACCGTGGCCGAGCCGATCACCGTGGCGCGGGCGGAGGACGGCACCGTCGTGGTGGCTCGTCCCGATGACGAGCGGCGTAGCAAGGCGCTGCACGGACTGTCCCGCACGCTGGTCAACAATCTGATGATCGGCGTGAGCCAGGGTTACGAGAAAAAGATGGAGATCCACGGCGTTGGTTACCGCGTTGTGCTGAAGGGCTCGGATCTGGAGTTCGCTCTTGGCTACAGCCACCCGGTGCCGATCAAGGCGCCCGAAGGCATCACCTTCCGGGTGGAGAGCCCGACCCGGTTTTCCGTGGCGGGCATCCGCAAGGAGACGGTCGGCGAAATCGCTGCAACCATCCGCAGGCTCCGCCGTCCTGACCCGTACAAGGGTAAGGGTGTGCGCTATGCAGGCGAGAAGATCCGGCGCAAGGTCGGGAAGACAGGTAAGTGATCATGGTTGAGACAGCGGTTGGTTCGACGGCTCAGCCGTCTGGTACCCAGGTGGTCAAGCGGCCCGTGGTCGGCCAAGACGCCTCGACGCGGCGCAGGTTGGCCAGGAAGCGGCGACACTTCCGGCTTCGTAAGCGGATCAGTGGTTCCCCTGAGCGTCCGCGCTTGGTGGTCAACCGGTCGGCTCGGCACATCGCGGTACAGCTGGTGGATGACATGGCCGGGCATACCCTGGCCGCGGCCTCCAGTATCGAGCCGGATGTCCGCGCGATCGAAGGGGACAAGAAGGCCAAAGCGGCCAAGGTCGGCGAACTGATCGCCGCCCGGGCCAAGGCTGCCGGTGTGGACCGGGTGGTGTTCGACCGTGGCGGGCACGACTACCACGGTCGTATCGCAGCCCTTGCCGACGCTGCCCGCGGGGCAGGCCTGGAGTTCTGACGTGATGACTGACAGCAACGGAAGGAACGCCTGATGCCTGGACGCACGCGGCGGGATAGTAGCGCTGGCGGCGGCGAACGCAGCGATCGTCGGGACCGTCGGGACGGCGGCCGAGGGGGGGCTCCCCAGCAGGAAAAGAGCCCGCACCTCGAGCGCGTGGTCGCGATCAACCGGGTCGCCAAGGTCGTCAAGGGCGGTCGGCGCTTCAGCTTCACCGCGCTGGTCGTGGTAGGCGATGGCGATGGGATGGTCGGCGTCGGTTACGGCAAGGCCAAGGAGGTGCCAGCGGCGATCCAGAAGGGCGTGGAGGAAGCCAAGAAGAACTTCTTCCGAGTGCCTCGGATCGCTGGCACCATCCCGCACCCGATCACCGGCGAGGCTGCGGCTGGTGTCGTGTTGATGCGCCCGGCGAGCCCTGGTACCGGGGTCATCGCAGGCGGCCCGGTACGCGCGGTGTTGGAGTGCGCCGGGGTACACGACATCCTGTCGAAGTCATTGGGCAGCGACAACGCGATCAACGTTGTGCACGCCACGGTCGCCGCGCTCAAGGGCCTGCAACGCCCGGAGGAAGTAGCCGCACGTCGCGGCCTGCCACTCGAGGACGTGGCGCCGGCTGGGATGTTGCGGGCACGTGCCGCGGCGCAGGGAGTGTGACATGGGGCAACTGAAGATCACCCAGCTCCGGAGCACTATCGGCAGTCTGCGCAATCAGCGTGAGACATTACGGTCTCTTGGGCTGCGCAAGATTCGGCAGTCCGTGGTTCGGGAGGACAACCCCCAGGTACGCGGAATGATCGCCACTGTCCGCCACCTGGTGGCTGTGGAGGAGGTCAGAGACGAGGTGAGTGCACAGTGACCATCAAGATCCACCACCTGCGTCCGGCGCCCGGTGCGAAGACCGCCAAGACCCGGGTCGGTCGCGGTGAGGGTTCGAAGGGCAAGACTGCGGGCCGAGGCACGAAGGGGACCAAGGCGCGCAAGAACGTACCCGCGAGGTTCGAGGGCGGGCAGATGCCGCTGCACATGCGGCTGCCCAAGCTCAAGGGATTCCGCAACCGGTTCCGCACCGAGTATCAGGTAGTCAATGTCGGTGACCTGGCTCGGCTATTCCCGGCTGGGGGCACAGTGGGACCGCTCGAACTGGTGGTCGCAGGCGCGGTGCGCAAGGGGTTGCCGGTGAAGGTGCTCGGTGAAGGGGAACTCGGTGGCGTGACGCTGCAGGTCAGCGCCCAGGCTTTCTCCGGCTCCGCGCGTGAGAAGATTACTGCTGCTGGTGGCAGCGCCACCGAGCTGTAGTCTGCGGACGATTCACTGCTGTTACAGTCGTCCTCCGGTTTCGGTGACTGCCGGTCCATGATCGACGTCGGCCCCACGATGGCCGTGCTCAGGAGGTAGGAGTGCTCGGCGCTTTCCGCTCGGCTCTCGCCACGCCGGATCTCCGCCGCAAGATCCTGTTCACGCTCGGTATTGTGGTGGTCTTCCGTCTCGGGGCGGTGCTGCCTTCGCCCGGGGTCTCCTATGTCAACATTCAGCAGTGCCTCGAGCAGGTGGAAGGTGGAGCTAACTCCGACATCTTCTCGCTGATTAACTTGTTCAGTGGTGGGGCATTGTTGCAGTTAGCGGTATTCGCCCTGGGAATCATGCCTTATATCACCGCGAGCATTATTGTTCAATTGCTCACGGTGGTGATTCCGCGGTTCGATCAGTTGAAAAAAGAGGGGCAGTCTGGGCAATCCAAGTTGACCCAGTACACTCGTTATCTAACCATTGCACTTGCTATCCTCCAATCCACTGGAATTGTGGCTTTGGCGGTGCGCGGTCAGTTGTTCGCGAACTGTCCATTGCCGCCGGTTCCTGATCAGTCGGTCTTTAACCTCGTCATCATCGTCACGGTGATGACGGCGGGCACCGCGGTGGTCATGTGGCTCGGCGAGCTCATCACCGAGCGTGGTATCGGCAACGGCATGTCGCTGCTGATCTTCTGCTCGATCGCTTCCCGGATTCCCATCGAGGGCAAGAACATCCTGGACCAAAACGGCGCGCTGGTGTTCTTCTTCGTGTGCCTTTTCGGTTTGGCGATCATCGCAAGCGTGGTGTTCGTCGAGCAGGGCCAGCGGCGGATACCGGTGCAGTACGCCAAGCGGATGATCGGTCGCCGCATGTACGGTGGAACGTCGACCTACCTGCCGCTGAAGGTGAACCAGGCGGGTGTGATCCCGGTCATCTTCGGCTCGTCGTTACTCTATCTGCCGAACTTGGTCGTCAACCTCACGACTTCGCCGGGCCAGACCGAACCGAGCTGGTGGCAGACGTTCATCAGCCGCTATCTCGCTGATCCATCGAATCCTGTGCACATCGTAATGTACTTCATGATGATTGTATTCTTCACGTATTTCTACGTGGCGATCACATTTAATCCCGAAGAGCGCGCGGAGGAGATGAAGAAGTTCGGCGGGTTCATTCCCGGTATCCGTCCGGGGCGTCCGACCGCCGAGTATCTGAGCTTCGTACTGAACCGCATCACCCTGCCTGGTTCGCTGTATCTGGGCACCGTTGCTGTGCTGCCCAACCTGTTCCTCGACTTGACCGGTCAAGGACAGAACCAGAACTTCCCGTTCGGTGGCACCGCTGTGTTGATCATGGTGGGTGTCGGGCTCGACACGGTCAAACAGATCGAGAGTCAGCTGATGCAGCGCAACTACGAAGGGTTCCTCCGCTAGTGCGTATCCTCATTGTCGGACCGCCAGGCGCCGGAAAGGGTACCCAGGCCGCCGTGCTGAGCCATCGGCTCAGCGTGCCACACGTCTCCACCGGTGATCTTTTCCGGGCACATGTCAGCGACGAGACAGAGCTGGGTAAGCAGGTCAAGGAGTACCTCGACGCCGGCAAGCTGGTGCCCGACGAGGTCACCAACGAGATGGTGCGCGAGCGCTTGGCGGAAGCGGACTGTGACGTCGGGTTCATACTCGACGGCTTCCCCCGCACGGTCGGCCAAGCGAAGGTGCTGGCCGACCTGTTGCAGGAACAGGACTGTGAACTCGACGTTGTGCTGCAACTTGACGTGCCTGAGGACGTGGTGGTCGCGCGCCTGCTGGACCGAGGCCGTGACGATGACAGCGTCGAGGTGATCCGGCGCAGACAGCAGGTATACCAGGAGGAGACCGCGCCACTGCTCAACTTCTACTCCGGTCGGCTGGTCGCCGTTCCCGCGGTCGGTTCGATTGAGGACGTGACGGTAAGAGCGCTGGCTGCGCTGCGTACCCGGGCGTGAGGGTGTCGTGACCGGGAGGGTGCGATGACCAGGGGTGGGGTGCGTGCCGTCGTGCGGCGCTTGCGAGGCAGGACCATCGAGCTCAAGTCACCTGGCGAGGTCGAGGCGATGCGGGCCGCCGGAGCGGTGGTCGCTCGTACGTTGCGTCTGCTGGAACAGCACGCTCGACCCTGCGTGAGCACCGGTGAACTGGACGAGCTCGCGGAGCAGTCCATCCGGGATGCCGGGGCGGTGCCGTCCTTCAAGGGCTACCATGGCTTCCCCGCTTCGATCTGCAGTTCGGTGAACCACCAGGTGGTGCATGGGATACCAAGTCGTGCACAGGTGCTCGCCGACGGCGATCTGGTTTCCCTCGACTGTGGTGCAGTCCTCGACGGCTGGCACGGCGATGCCGCGGTGACGGTGCAGATTGGTACCGCCGTCGAGACCGACACCCGATTGTCCGCTGCTTGCCGGACCGCGCTGGACGCCGGGATCGCGGTGGCATTACCGGGCGGAAGATTGACCGACATCTCGCACGCCGTTCAAACCGCGGCGCTGGCGGCCGCAGCCGTCGATGGGGTGTCCTATGGAATCGTGGCCGACTATGGCGGGCACGGCATCGGCACCGCGATGCACATGGAGCCCTTTCTGCCCAACGTCGGCCGCCCCGGACGCGGCCCTCGCCTGGTACCCGGAATGGCCCTGGCGATCGAGCCGATGCTCACCGCGGGAAGCAACCTCACCGAGGAACTTGACGACGGCTGGACCGTGGTGACCCTGGATTGTTCCCGTGCGGTGCATTGGGAGCACTCCATCGCCGTGACCGACGATGGACCACTGGTACTCACTGCCGAGTAGCACAGTCGTGTCACAAGATTTGTGTCGCAGGCTGTCGAGCCTGCCGCTGGGCCGCTTGGTGGCATCCGTTGGGCGCTGCGCAGCAACCCCTGGCCGAACACCCACTACATCAGGTGAATTCGAGCCGGAGACTGGTGGTGTCGCCGGATCACCGGCATCAGGGGGGGAAGGGTGGCTAGCCATGGATCTACTTGCAGGTAAGGCGGTGGTGATCACCGGCGCGGGCCGCGGTCTCGGCGAGGCTTATGCGGTTCACGCAGCACGGGCGGGTGCCTGTGTGGTGGTCAACGACGTCCAGGGGGATTTGGCCGAGGCGGTCGCACACCGGATCAACGGGGAGGGCGGGAGGGCGGTAGCGAGCTCACAATCGGTCCGTGATCAGGACCAGGCCAGCGCGATCGTTGAGCGGTGTCTGGCACAGTTCGGCAGAGTCGACGGTCTGGTGAACAACGCCGGCCTGTACCACGAGGCACCGCCCTGGGCGGAGAACGTTGACCTCGCTCGTGAACTCATCGAGGTCAACGTCCTTGGCTCGTTGTACTGCGGCATCGCCGCCGCGCGGGTGATGCGCAGGCAGCGCGCCGGATCGATCGTCAACATTGTCTCGGGCGCATTGTTCGGTCAGCGCAGGGCCGGTACGTACGCCGCATCGAAGGGTGCGGTCGCCGCGATGACGTACTCCTGGGCATTGGACATGGAGGGGTTGGGCGTACGGGTCAACGGTGTCTGCCCGCTGGCCTGGACCCGGATGGTGGAGGCATCCTCGGCGGATCGGTTGCGCTGCACGCCCGAGCGGACGCCTGATCGGGTTGCCCCGCTGGTCACCTACCTGCTCTCGGATCGCTCCGAAGGGATTACCGGGCAGCTCATCCGGTTCACTGGGGACCAGCTGAACATCGTGCGCCCGCTTGGAATCAAGGAGTCCGTGCTGCGGGGTCAAAGCTGGGAGACCGGCGACGTCGCCGCAGCGTTCGACGGCGCCCTTGGCGACTGCCTCGAACCATTCGGTCTGGAGCGGCGGATGCCCTCCGGAGTCCGGGTTCACGGGCCCGGGGCGACTGTGTAGGTGTCCGGCGGTTAGGAATGGCGGTAACTAGAAGGGCGGTAGCTAAGGGGACTGTCGTCACGGCTGTGCGTCGTGGGAGGCTGACCTGCATGAAGATCGAGCACACATTCACTGTTCCGGCGCCGGTTGACACGGTCTGGCGGGCACTTCTCGATCCCGAGCGCGTCGCTCTGTGTTTTCCAGGCGCCACCGTGACCTCGGTTGATGGTGCCGAGTTTGCCGGGACGGTGAAGGTTCGGTTGGGCCCGATCTCATTGCTGTACAAAGGGTCTGGCCGCTTCATCGAGACCGACGAGGTGGCGCACCGCGCTGTGATCGAGGCGTCCGCTTCGGCATCCGGGGGCCAGGGCACCGCTTCGGCCACCGTCAGCGCTAGCCTGATCGAGAACGGCGAAGCCACCACCGTCACGGTGAAGACTCAGCTGTCCATTATGGGCAAGCCGGCTCAGTTCGGTCGCGGCCTGATAGAGGACGTCGGCAAGAAAATCATCAGCCAGTTCGCCGACTGCCTGGCCAGCAACCTCGGCTCGCCGAAGCAGGCGGCCCTGCCCAGTCCGGACAGGCCCGACAGCCCGGCTGGCCTGGCCGAGTCAGCGGCCTCGGCCCCGTCGGCACCGCAGGCTCCTTCGACCGGGCAGGTGCCACCGGTGCCAGCCCGGCTGGTGCCGCAGCAGGCGGATGAGGAGATCGACCTGCTGGCGGTCTCAGGGGGAGCGGTCGCCAAGCGGGTCGCACCGGTGATCGGCGGGCTGGTCCTGCTGCTGGTCATCCTCCGCTGGCTGCGCAACCGCTGACGCGTCGCATGGGGCGCAACACCGTCGTGGTCGCTGGGCTGTTCGGCGCTGTCCTGGCGCTGGTTTACTCGGTGGCCGCCCCGGACCGGGAAAGGAACCGGCAGCCGACCGTGTCGGCACCAGGGGCGAGCTCTTCCGCACCAGCGGTGAGCGTCCCAACCCCGGCGGCGGTGTCGTTCACAGTGGTGGCCAGCGGCGACGTGCTGATCCACCCGGCGCTGACGGCACAGGCCGTCGCGGACTCGGGCACTGCGGTGCCCGACTTCGGCCCGCTGCTTGCGGGCGTCGCCCCGGCAGTGTCCGCAGCCGACCTTGCGCTGTGCCACCTGGAGGTGCCACTGGCCGAACCTGCGGGACCCTACGTCGGCTACCCCAGCTTCAACGCCCCGCCACAGATCGCGGCTGCGTTGGCCAGGACCGGCTACGACAGTTGCAGCACGGCCTCCAACCACACCCTCGATCAGGGCCGTGGAGGTGTGCGCCGCACTCTCGACGCGCTGGACGCGGCTGGGCTGGCGCACACCGGGTCGGCCCGCTCCGCCCAGGAGGCGGCCCGACCGCTGATCCTCGACCTCGGCGTGGCCCGGGTGGCGCACGTTTCGTTCACCTACGGCTTCAACGGCCTCAAGCTTCCGGCGGACGCGCCCTGGCTGGCCAACACGCTGGACCCCGCGGCCGTGCTGCGCGCCGCTCGGGCGGCCAAGCAGGCCGGTGCGGACGTGGTGATCGCGAGCCTGCACTGGGGGACTGAATACCAGGCCGAACCGACTGATGTGCAGCGGGAACTCACCGCGCGGCTGCTTGCCGACCCCGCCGTGGACCTCATCGTCGGACACCACGCCCATGTCGTGCAGCCCTTCGAACTGATCGACGGCGAATGGGTCGCCTACGGCCTGGGTAACCATGTGGCGCGGCACGCCGAACCGCGCGGCAGCACCGAGGAGGGTGTGCTCGCCCGGTTCACCTTCACCCTGACACCGAGCAACGGGTGGCGAGTGACCCAGGCCGAATACCTGCCCACCCTCGTCGACCTAGGCCCGCCGATCCGGCTGATGGACCTCAGTGTGGCCCCACCGTCTCCCCGCTCGGCCCAGGCCCTGAACCGCATCGACCAAGTGATCCTCTCCCGCGACGCCGCCCAGGCTGGCCTCACCCGCCCCCGCTGACCCGCCCCCGGCATGTCGTGCGCTCATGCACGGTGGGTTGTTCGTTCATGCACGGCGTTTGCGAAAGGACCGATCTGCCAACGCCTACGATGCGGCAGACATGACGACGCCGCACGACATCGCCTTGCTCAGGCTCGCAGCGCAGCGCATTGCCGGACCCGGCTGTGCCACGGCGACCGACGCTGTGCGCTGGCTCACGGCCGCGCAGGCACAGGACTATCCAGGGGCCGTTGCCTCGATCGCGCTGCGAACCGAGTCGCGCACCCGACAGGGTGTCGAGGCGGCGCTGAACGCGGGTGAGATCGTCAGATCGTGGCCGATGCGTGGCACCCTGCATTTCGTCCTGGCCGAAGACCTGCCGTGGATGCTGGGCCTTACGACCGAGCGCTTACTCGCGGGAGCGGCCTCGCGACGCGCAGCGCTCGGCCTGGACCAGCGCAGCATCGAGCACGCCAGGCAACTCGCCACCGACGCCTTGGCAGGTGGGCGACAACTGCGCCGGGACGCCCTGCTGGCCATCTGGGACGAAGCCGGCCTGCTCACGGTGAAGCAGCGCAGCTACCACTTCATCTGGCACCTCGCGCAGACCGGAACACTCTGCTACGGGCCGGTACGAGACGGCGAGCAGTGCATTGTGCTGCTCGACGAGTGGGTGCCCCATCCCAGGCGGCCCGAGCGCGAGGAGGCCCTCGGCGAGTGGGTGCTGCGCTACTTCCACAGCCACGGACCGGCCACCGTCAAAGATTTCGCGTGGTGGACGAAGCTCGTCTCGGCCGACGTCAAGACCGGACTCGCCATCGCAAGACCTCAGCTTGAACGTATCGAGGTCGACGGCGTCGAGTATTTTATGCACCCACAGACGAGAGTGTTACTCGACTCGTGCCGAAGTCGTGCGCAGGGAGTTTTCCTGCTCCCCGGTTTCGACGAATACATACTGGGCTACCAGGATCGCGGCGCTGCGTTGCCCGCCGAGTTCGCCCAGCGCATCGTCCCCGGCAGCAACGGTATGTTCCAGCCGACCGTTATCGCCGACGGCGAGGTCGTCGGTACCTGGAAGCGAACCGGTCGCGGTGCTAAGCAGACCGTGCTCGCCACACCGTTCACCTCATTTTCGAGCACGGTTCACGACGCGGTTCAACGACTGTACGAGGCCCTTCCGTAGAGCTGTCACGACCAGAGCAGCGACACGGGTGCGGCGACTAGCTTGGGCCCGAACGACACGACGTCGGTCCCGGTATACAACACGACGCCCCGCCGGAAGCGGTGACCGGTGATCTCCGCAAGTACCCGCAGGCCAGCGAAGTCGCCGCTACGGACCGTGGCCGAGGACTTGACCTCGATTCCGACTATGGTTCCGTCGCGCGCCTCCATCACCAAGTCAACCTCCTCGCCGCTCCTTGTTCTGAAGTGCGCCAGGCCGGGCCGAATGTGGCTCCAGCTGATCTGTTTGCGCAGCTCCATGGCCACGAATGCCTCGAGTAGCCCACCTGCCAGGTGTGGCTCGGTCGCCAAACGCGCAGGTCCAATACCCAGGAGGTGCGCAGTCAACCCACTGTCGATCAAGACTAGCTTGGGTGCCCGAACGATCCGTCTGGTGAGGCTCGTGGTCCAGGCCGGCACATCGGCCACCAGAAATACGGCCCGGAGCAGGCCGAGGTAGTTACGGGCCGTGCTGTGTGGAAGTTGAGCGCCTCGCGCCACATCAGCGAGATTGAACAGCGACCCGGCGCGAGCGGCGATAAGCTGGATCATCATCGTCAACTCGGCCACGCTACCCACATTCGACAGATCGCGAACCTCCCGCTCAACCACAGCAGTCAGGTAAGACTCGAACCAGTCCGCACGCCGGTCCACTGGACGCTGCAACGACTCCGGAAATCCGCCGCACAGGATTCGGTCGAACAACTCGCCGCGGGAAACCCGAGTGCCGACGACTGCGGGCAACACCGTCTCGAAGACCGCGTCGACGAAGCTCTCCGGTCGGTTGTCGATTTCGCCTTGGGAGAGCGGCCACAGCTCGACGATCTCCATCCGGCCAGGCAACGCATCCGCCACCTTTGGCAGCATCAGAACATTCGCCGAGCCGGTGAGCAGGAACCGGCCCGGTTGGCGGTTCTCATCAATCTCGGCCTTCAGCGCCAGCAGGAGATCGGGCACCCGCTGCACCTCGTCGAGTGCCACGGGAACCGGCAGACCGGCGACGAACCCGTCCGGGTCCGCCCCGGCTCCGGCGCGCACCGTCGCCCGGTCCAGCGTCACGTAACCGTCCTGCCGGATGAGCCGGACCAGCGTGCTCTTGCCAGACTGCCGGGGCCCAGTGACGAACACTGCTGGCGTGTCGAGCAGCGCTCGTTCGATCCGGGGGCGAATCCCTCGGGGGTACACAGCGATACTCTAGCGAAAATTTCGCAACGCCACCACGATATTTTCACACCCCGGCAGCCTCCGGCTACCGCCGACGAGGGGCAGCCGCCATGCTCCGCAGCGGCTGCTGAAGAGCATCCGGCGCGTCAAGACGCGATAGTGTAGATCATGGTGCGGAGGGGTGTCAGCGAGGACGGTGCAATGTGAATGCGACGACCGAGTTCTACCAGACGTTGAGCGCCATGAGCTTCACGCTGCTGGGCATCTGGTTCGCGTTCCTGCAGCTCGCCGACGGCAGATGGCGCAGTGATCCGCGACGTCATCGCTGGAACCTGCACATCGCGCTGCATTTCTTCCTACCGGGGTTCCTCGGTCTAGGCGCGTTGCTCAGCGGAGGTGGCGACGGCGGACTGCTGTGGCGGATCGTGTTCATCATCGGCGGACTGGTGGGCCTGGTCGAGTCGTTGTCATTCCTGCAGCTACCTGGGAGTCCCCTCGCGTTGGCGGGGCAGTTCCTGCGGGCGGCGGATCCGGTGCTATACACGCTGATGGTCCTGGCTGCCCTCCTTCCGGGAGGGCTGCTCCTCGTGACGCCCCTGCAAATCGAGGGCATCGCGACCGGGCTGCTGTTCATGTTCGGCCTCTGCTACGTCTGGCTCGCCTTCGCCGAACCCGCACCCACCAGTCCGCACCCCTGACCCCGCTTACGGGTGCGCGGCTCAGACGATGGAATTCGCCAGCGTTACCATGCGGTCGTATGACTTACACGGACAGAGCGGGATGAGCGATCTCTCCCTGATGTAGGCAGCGATCGTCGGAGAGTCGGACTCTGTGTATTCGGGCGCACGCCTATCTTTGGTCGCCTGCTGGAGGGCCTTCTTCGGCTGATCGATCAGCTCGACGTCTCGAGGTTGCCGCGGCAACTTGTCCTTCCAGGTACGAGGCCGGACCGCCTCGACCGCGTCGGGGAATAGGAACCACCACGCCTCGATGGCCGACTTCAAAGGCAAAGTGTTTGACGCCGATCCGAGGAAGATCTGTCACCAGGGATTCCGCCGTCTCAGGTGCGGGCACCTGTTCTCGATACCAGAAGATCTCCAGGTAGTTCGCGCCGAGCTTGAGATGCGCGATTTCCAGCTCGCCGTCCGGAGCTTTCCAGTGCAGCACGACCCTAAATCCGAACTGTTCGTAGAACGCCACGGATTCTGCCATATCGATCGCGCTGATGGCGGCATGATGAATCGTGAAATCCACTGGCAACTCCCTGCGTATCTCGGTCGACCGCGGGCGCCCCTACGCCGCCAGGGGCTCCAGGTATCTCGTGGCGGAGTCGAGGATGCCGAGGTGATCGAGCCCCTGCCGGCGGTAGCGGCAGGCGATGCGCCCATCGGACAGAAGGACGTATGTGGAGTAGTCGAGCTCCCAGGGTGCGTCGGCGAACTCGGCTTGCATCGGCAGCAGCGGTGTCACCTGGTGGTCCCGTGCGCGGTGCAGATTCCACCAGCCGGAGCGGTCGGAGATGAAGTGCAGCGCGCCGTCGGGCCCCCATTCGGGCTGGGTGACGGACTCGTCTGGGCCGCCCGCGACGTGCCGGGCCGGGCCGAGGCGGGCACCGCGCAGGTCGGCGACCCAGAGGTCGCTGGCGTCCCAGGGCAGGTTCGGGTTGTCCCAGGTGACCCAGGCCAGCTGCCGCCTGTCGGGGCTGGTTCGGGGGAAGGCGTAGAAGTCGTGTCCTTCGTGTAGGGGGCGCGGTGGCACGGAGCCGTCGAGGGGGAGGACGACGAGATCGCTGGGTCCACCGGGTCGCTCTCGGACACAGATCAGCGTCGTGGCATCCAGGGGTCGCATGTCGCCGTACCGGTCGTCGCTAGTGGGCGTGATCGGGCGGGACGCTCGATCGGGGCCGATCAGGTATAAGCGCTGGTCCTCGGCATTCACGACGACCAGTCCCGCTGGTGTGTAGGTGTAGGCGCCTCCGCCGTAGCCATGGATGCTCGTGCCGACGTTGAAGCCCTCTGGTGTGGCGTCCCTGGTGCCCTGGTCCAGGGTCCACGTCGCCACCGCGGTGCGGCCGTCGGTGGGACGTGTCTCCAGCCAGGCAACGGTATCTGCGGTGGTATGGACAGCGTCGTAGCTAGTTGATCGCGCCGCGACCAGGGCGGCCCCGATCGAGGACGGCCACCAGCCGTAGGGGACCGACTCCCGCCTATCTTCAGATGGCATCGGCTAGCTGCTCGTCGAGCATCGTGACCGCTCGGGTGCCGTTCCAGTCGGCGAGTTCGAGACGGAATCGTGCGACGCGCTGGATCCCGGCCACGGATCCGGTCTCGACCGCGATCTCCAATGCCTCGCAGGCCACACCGGCGGCTTCCTCAGCGTCCTGCTGCCGGGCGCGTGTTCTAGCCAGGTCGACGAGTGTCTCGGCTCGGCGCCGGGCGCGCTTCGGGCTTCCCATTTGTTGATCGTTCGCATGCCGATCCGGAGGTAGGCGGCGAAGTCGCGGACGCTGAGTCGCAGCGCTTGGCGGAGCAGCGCTGCTTTTCGGCCGTCCAGCGGTCGACGACGCTCATGAGCACCACACTCCTCGGTCAGAAACACCGCACGCAGCGTAGTACCAGGCAACCTGGTCAGGAGTGCACGGGCCGAGACACCACCAGATCACTCCCGCCAGGTGATGTTCCTGGGACCATGGATTTAGGTGATCGGCCGACGAAAGGAAGCCAGCATGTCCCTCCGCTCGACCAGTGCGATGATCCGCACTCTTGACGGTTTGCACCTGGCAGGCACGGTCATGACGCCGGACGGTACGCCGGAGCGTGCTGTGGTGTTTGTGCATGGTGGCGGGGTGACGCGGGAGGAGGGCGGCTTCTTCACCCGGCTCGCCGCGGGGCTGGGGGAGGTCGGCGTTGCGTCGCTTCGGTTCGATCTGCGTGGACACGGGGAGAGCGAAGGACGCCAGGAAGAGCTGACGCTCTTCGCGATTCTCAACGATATTCGGGTGGCCCTCACCCATGTCCGGAAAGCAACCGGTGCGTCAGACGTCAGCCTGCTCGGTGCCAGCTTCAGTGGCGGCCTGTGCGCCTACTACGCGGCGAAGTGCCCAGCGGACGTGACGCGGCTGGTGCTGCTCAACCCGCAACTCGACTACAAGAAGCGCACCATCGACAACAAGCCCTACTGGTCTGATGACTACCTCGACGACGAGGTCGCCCAGCAGCTCACCGCGCAGGGTTACATTGATTTCACACCGAGCTTCAAGCATGGTCGCGCGCTGCTTAACGAGGTGTTCTGGATCAAGGTGCATCTGGTGCTCGGTGAGATCACGGCGCCGACGCTCATCGTGCACGGCGCCAAGGACACCTTCGTCCCGGTCGAGTCCTCTCGGGCGGCGGTTCCTCAGCTTCAGGTCGAGCACAAGCTGGTCGAGATCGAGGGTGCCCAGCATGGGTTCGCGGTCCACGAAGACCCCCAATACCTGAACCCCCAGAGCCAAGAGTGGCAAGCCTTCGTGATCCGGACGGTAGCGGAATGGATCACCGCAGGCACCCGAGCTTGAGCTAGGTCGACAGTGGTTGTACGTTCTCAGGCTGGGGGACCTCACCGCGCGCCGTGGCGGCGAAGCGGGCTTTCGCCTCGTCGGAGGCTTGGGAGAGGGCGGTGTCCAGCACTGCTTGCATGTGCGGGCGTTGGGTGATGTCGGCTTGTCTGGCTTCCCACTTGTTGATCGTGCGCATGCCGATTCCGAGGTAGGCGGCGAAGTCGCGGATGCTGAGTCGCAGCGCTTGCCGGAGCAGCGTTGCTTCCCGGCCGGTCCAGCGGTCGACGACGCTCATGGCACCTCACCCCTCGGTCAGAAACACGCACGCAGCGTAGTACCGGGCAACCGCCCCGAAGTGCGCCGCTACAACGCTGGCAGATCGTTCTCGCCGGACTCCGTCCCCAGCAGGCTTTTCCCAGGCCCCAGAGCCGGGACGGTCGAGCCACTGGACGCGGTAGTGCTGCTGGTTGCCCGAGAGACGCCAGCCGCCATGGACGGGTGGCGGACCCAACCGGCAGCACTGCCCGCTGCACACCGCTCCGGCGGCACGCCCCGGCTCTGGGTGCCCATCGACCTATCAGCCAGCGAGACAAGCACGAAAGCGGGTGCGACAGGTGCGTGAGCGAGTCAAGCGTGGACGCGGGCACGATGCCCCTATTCCCGATAGTGGCCTCATGCGCGGGAAGCCGACGCAGCCGTGATCCACGAGGACCGGGAGCTGCTGGCCGAGCTGGCGCGGCTGAATGGTGATATGGCGTCGTTCGCTCTGCGAATTATGGACGGAAGCGCTAGCGCCACCGAACAGCGGTACTATGCGCAGCGCCTTATCGCCGGAGGTGAACGGCTCAAACGCCGGGCAGACAGGATGGGATGCGCGATTATTGAGGGGGAGATTGTCGCCGAGCCGACTGTCCTGCCTGCGCATACCATGGAACTCGACTGAGAATCGTGAGTAACGTTTGGGAGACGCGACACCGTCTGTTCTTGGAGGAGTTGCAGAAGCTGGCCGAGTGGCTCTGTGACGATGAACCAAGAGCGCAGCCGTACTTGAAGAGCAGACCGTGCGGCTCCTGGCAATGGCCATCACGCTGCTGCGACAGCACCAGGTCAACAAACGGGGACAGTGTCAGTTTTGCGGCTGGACGAGGTGGAAGTGGAGATTTTGGCGCAGACGCCGAAGATGTACTGTGCACCAAACACTAGAACTGGTCATGAGCCAGAACCCTGATGTGGTGTGGTGGTGTGTGCTTGAAAGCGCGGGACGAAAGTGGAATCTAGCGGAGGTGCGGGCGTGGGTGGCGGAGAGAGCGGCGGGCGTAGGTGCCACCGCTTCCGCTGAGGCTGCTCAGGGTAGTGGCGAAACCGAGCCGAGGATCGTATCGGGCGGCTCTTGGGGGAGGGGTTGATCGCGCTGGTTGAGGCGCATGCCCACCACTCGGTCTGGGGCGGTATGTTACCGGCACACGTCACGATAGGGGAGCGACTTGTCCCGGAGCTGGTTTGCCGCCAGTGTGCTGGCGTTGGCGCTGATCCTGGCAAGTTGTGCGCCGGATGCGGCACCTGCGCCCGATGCGACAGCTGGCCTGGGGGGATCGCGACCGGACACTGGTCCTGGCACGAGCACGGCGACGGCGCCCTCCAGTGTGCCGGTTCCGGTGTCAGTGCTGGTTCCGGTGCCGGTGATGACGAGTGAATCGCCCGCTGCCACGGTCCAGCCGGTTGAGGTCATCGCGCACGGCTCCCGGGATCGGGCGTTGGTCGCACTGACGTTTGATGCTGACATGTCTCCATCGATGCTGGAGCGGTTGCGCACCGGGACCGTTCGTAGCTGGTATGACGCGAGCATCGTCGCAGAACTCCGGAGGACTCAAACCCCGGCGACTATCTTCGTCACCGGCTTATGGGCCATCGAGTATGCCGACGAGCTTCGCGGGATATCCGCCGATCCGCTGTTCGAGATCGAGAATCACTCCTACACCCACGCCGCCTTTCACGGGCCGTGTTATACGTTGGACGTACTCACCTCCCCGGATGAAAAAATTCGCGAAGTTACCGACGCCGCGCAGATTCTTAAGGAAGTCACCGGGCGCGCACCGCAATTCTTCCGGTTCCCGGGTGGCTGCTATGCCCAGTCCGACGTCGCCCTGGTCCAGCAGGCTGGTGAGCAGCCGGTGGGCTGGGACGTCGTCTCCGGCGATCCATTTCAGCAAGATCCCACGGTCATCGTCCGCAATGTGCTTGACAACGTGCGGCCGGGCTCCATCGTCGTCCTCCATCTCAACGGCGCGCCCAACGCACCCGCCACCGCCGCCGCCCTCCGTGAGATCATCCCCGCCCTACACGCGAGAAATCTCCAACCCGTCACCCTCCAGCAACTACTGAGCTGAGCGAAACAGCAATTCGGCTCCGAATAGCGCTCTACAGGGTGCCCGCAACAGTGATTCGGCTCCGAACGGCGCTGGGGAAGGTCAGGGAGGTCAGTGTGAGCCGGGGACGGTGGGGCCTAGGAGGTCGTCGGCGTCTACGATGCGGTAGCCATAACCCTGTTCGGCTAGGAAGCGTTGGCGGTGGGCGGCGTAGTCGGTGTCGAGGGTGTCGCGGGAGACCACGGAGTAGAAGTGGGCTTGGCGGCCGTCGCCCTTGGGGCGCAGCAACCGGCCCAGACGCTGGGCCTCCTCCTGGCGGGAGCCGAACGTGCCGGAGACCTGCACGGCCACCGACGCCTCCGGTAGGTCGATGGAGAAGTTGGCCACCTTGGACACCACCAGCCTGCGCACCTCGCCCCGGCGGAACGCGTCGTAGAGGTCCTCGCGCTCCTTGTTCCGCGTCGAGCCCTGCACGATCGGCGCGTCCAAGGTCTCGCCCAGCTCCTCCAGTTGATCGAGGTAGGCGCCGATCACCAGGGTCGGCTCCTCGGGGTGGCGGTCCAGGATGGCGCGGACGACGGGCATCTTGGTTCGGGCGGTGGAGCAGACCCGGTAGCGCTCGGCTGGCTCGGCGGTGGCGTAGCCGAGCCGCTCGGCTTCGGTCAGGGTGACCCGCACCTCGATGCAGTCCGCGGGAGCGATCCAGCCTTGGGACTCGATATCACGCCACGGCGCGTCGTAGCGCTTGGGCCCGATCAGGGAGAACACGTCGCCCTCCCGGCCGTCCTCCCGCACCAGGGTGGCGGTGAGCCCGAGCCTACGGCGGGATTGCAGATCGGCGGTCATCCGGAAGACCGGCGCGGGCAGCAGGTGCACCTCGTCGTAAATGATCAGGCCCCAGTCCCGGGAGTCGAACAGGTCGAGGTGGCGGTACTCGCCCTTCGACTTGCGCGTCATGACCTGGTAGGTCGCGACCGTCACCGGGCGGATCTCTTTGCGCTCACCGGAGTACTCGCCGACCTCGTCCTCGGACAACGAGGTGCGCGCGACCAGCTCGCGCTTCCACTGCCTGCCTGCGACCGTGTTGGTGACCAGGATCAGCGTGGTCGCCTGGGCGCGGGCCATCGCGGCGATCCCGACGATGGTCTTGCCTGCCCCGCAGGGCAGCACCACGACGCCGGAACCGCCTGCCCAGAACCCGGTCACCGCGTCGCGCTGGTAGTCGCGCAGGGACCAGCCGTCTTCCACCATGTGGATCGGGTGCGCCTCACCGTCGACATAACCCGCCAGATCCTCAGCGGGCCAGCCGACCTTGAGTAGGGCTTGCTTGAGCCTGCCCCGCTCGGAGGGGTGCACCAGCGTGGTGTCGGCGTCGACGCGGCGCCCCAGCATCGGGGCGATCTTGCGATGCCGGAGTACCTCTTCGAGTACGGCACGGTCCAGCGATACCAGCACCAGGCCGTGCGCCGGGTGCTGCGCCAGCTGGAGTCGGCCGTAGCGGCCCATGGTGTCCACGACGTCGACCAGCAACGGCTGCGGCACGGCGTAGCGGGAGAAGCGGACCAATGCGTCGACGACCTGCTCGGCGTCGTGCCCCGCGGCTCGCGCGTTCCACAGGGCCAGCGGGGTGACGCGGTAGGTGTGCACGTGTTCGGGCGCGCGCTCAAGCTCGGCGAAGGGCGCGATCGCGGCGCGTGCTTCCCCAGCTGCCGGGTGGTCGACCTCAAGTAGCAGTGTCTTGTCCGACTGGACGATGAGCGGCCCGGATTCGGGTGCTGAACTCAACGTGTTTCTCCTCCCCCATCACCCGTTTGTGATGCTGCGAGGTGACTCGTGGGTCCCATAATATCCGGTGGCAAGTCCGATCGGATGATGATTGCAGGTGGCGGCTCCATCATCCGGTTGCCAGGGGAGGGCTGATTGTAACGATGTCGCAAAATTCTAGGGCATCTACGGTCCCACCGGACCAGGAGCCGGGTCGTCCAAGCGCCCAGCGGTGTGGGAGCACTTGGTGGGGTAGCGGCCGGGGAACTTCTGGGGCGCCGCGACACACCTGGCGACTCGCGCTTTTGATCGGCTTCCCGACGCCTAGCCGTTCGTGGCTGGTGATCCGTCCGTCGAGTGATCAGATGGCCGTATCGGCGCTCACGCACGGCAGTCACATCCGGCCATCCGGGTCAAGCGTTCTGCGCCGAGTGGGCGATGTCGGGGGTCAACACTAGCGCTAACGCCCCTTAGAGAGGACGGTCTGGGGCTGACCCGGGGAACAGCAGAGCCCAGTTCGTCGTATTGTCCGTCCCCTAACCGGGCATAGCTGGCTCGGTGCCTGGGGATGCAGGCGTCCGTGTGGACGCGTTTCGACCGCTGTGACCGGGGGCGCCGGCCGGATACGTCTCTTACGGCCGCTGCTCAAGCCCTGCGGAGGAAATTACCGTGCCACAGCGAGCGTCTCGCGACTTCGGCATTTCTGCCCGAGGCCGCCCGTGAGCAGCCAGCGCGTTGCCACGTCCCGATGGTACTGGCGCAACTGGCCGGTCCTGGTCAAGCTGGTTGCCGCGGGCTTGGTGCCGACCCTGGTAGCGCTGGTGATCGGTGTGCTGCAGATCGTCGACCACGCCGCTACTGCGCCTGCCTTCGGCCGGATCTCCCAGATTGTCGGCGTACAGCAGAAGCTGTCCGAGCTCATCGACGCGGTCGGCCGGGAACGGGATCTGGCCACGGAGTTCGTCGCGAATGGCCGCCCCGGGGACGGGAGTGCGCTGGAGCTGCAGTTCCGCACAGTGGACAGTCGCGGTGCGGCGGTGCGGACGGCTGCTGAGCAGGTCGAGGATCTGGAACCCACCGGATACGCCACCGTGCTGGATCAGCTTCGTGGGCTGCGACCACTTCGCCAGAGTGTGCTGACCGGAACCGGCCCAGCCGAGGTGGTGGTCACCGAGTACGGCGCCGTCATTGACCCGCTGATCGTGCTGGACGCCGCCTTGGTCCGCCAGCTCGTCGTCAATGATGCCGTCGTCGGCGATGTCGCAGTCGGTGCTGCCGCCGCCGCGCATGCGCTGCTCGCTGTCCGCGAGCAGATGAGCCGCCAGCACGCGATCGTGCTGGCGGCTCTGATCACCGATCGCATCAGCGCGCCCGAGATCAGCGAAGTGCAGGCGGCGGCGGTCCGGCTGGACGCCGCACAGGACCAGTTCGAGAGTGCACTGGACCCCGCGCAGCGGGTCGGCTACGTCTCCCGAGTTGTGGGGGATGCCGAGCGTTCGCGGCAGCGGCTGTTGCAGCTGGTGCTGGATCGCGGTCTGGCGAGGAGCGCCCTGGACATCGCGCCCACGGACTGGGATGAGCGCACCGTGGTGGCTGTCGAGGACGTTGCGGGTGTGGAGAACGAACTGCGCCAGCAGCCCATCCAGAGCGCGCAGGCGCTGCGCGATGACGTTCGGGCGGAGGCCGGACGCAATGCCGTCATCCTGTTCTTGGCGCTGGCGTTGGGTTTGGTGGTCGCAGTCCTGATGGCCCGCTCGATGCTGCGGCCGCTCGGCGTGCTGCGACGCACCGCGCTGGACGTCGCCGAACGGCAGTTGCCCGCGGCCATGGTCCGGGTCAGGGAGGGAGACCTGCCCGACAACGTGATCGCGGTGATCAAGCCGGTGGCCGTCAGCACCCGTGAGGAGATCGGTCAGGTAGCCAGGGCTTTCGACGAGCTGCACCGCCAGGCGGTGCGGCTGGCTGGCGAGCAGGTCCTGCTGCGTGCCCACGTCAACGACATCTTCGTCAACCTGGCTCGCCGTAGTCAGGGGCTGGTCGAGCGTCAGCTCCAGGTCATCGACCGGCTGGAAGGCGGTGAACTGGATCCGCAGCAGCTGGAGAATCTGTTCCAGCTTGACCATCTCGCCACTCGCATGCGCCGCAACAGCGACAACCTGCTGATCCTCGCGGGCACGGACGCGGGCAAGCGGTCCAGCCGTCCGGTCCGGCTGGTGGACGTGTTGCGCGCAGCGGTGTCCGAGGTGGAGCAGTATCAGCGGCTGGTGCTCCAGCAGTCACCTGGCGTGCTGGTGCTTGGCAGGGCGGCGGGGGACCTGGTGCACCTGCTGGCAGAGCTGGTGGACAACGCGACCCAGTTCTCACCGCCGGATACCCCGGTGCACCTCCGCGCCGATTGCCTTGCGGACGGTTCGGTCCAGATCGAGGTCATTGACCGCGGCGTCGGGATGACCGAGCCGGAGCTCGTCGAGGCCAACGAACGCCTCGTCAGTACCCCGGTCGCGGATGCCTCGGTGTCCCGCCGGATGGGGCTGTTCGTGGTCGGCCGATTGGCTGCCCGACACGAGATCCGAGTGGGGCTGCGCCGCGGCAGCGACGGCATCGGTATCGGTGCTTGCGTCACCATGCCGCCTCGGTTGGTTCGGTTGGCATCGGAGACCGGCTCCGGCCCGCCTGGCGTCACCGTGATTCCTCGCGAATACCCAGTAGGCGAATACCCAGTAGGCATGGACGGGTACGTGACCAACGGCAATGGTGTCGGCAAGGTGCCGGGTAGGGCCTTGGGCAGGACCTTGGTGCAGGCTGGATCGACGCCGCCGACGGCACTGCAACGCTCGACGCCGATCTTCGACGACGTGGCCTCCGCGTGGTTTCAGGAGCGCCGCGGAGTGCCGGTGCAGTGGCAGGCGGAATCCTCGTCCACCGAGCCAGCGGCGGGTGCGCCTACCGGTGGGTCGGCCCATGCCGCGGCGAACGGTATGCCTGGGGCAAGGGGCACGGCCGCGGTGAACGGCACTGCCGGGGCAAGGGGCACGGCCGCGGCGAATGGCACGGCAGCGGCGGGCGGCGGGCGTGCGGACTGGGGCAGCGCCGACGACCGTTGGCGGGCTGCGCAGGCGCGGGCCAGTCTGGTGCATGATCCGGCGAATGCTCCGGCCAGTGCCCCCACCAAGGTCGAGGTCACCGCTAGTGGGCTGCCGCGCCGGACGCCCCGGGCGTTGCTCGTGCCCGGTACCGCGGACGCGGTGGAGCCCGCCGAGTCCAGGAGTGCACCGGCGCGCAGCGCGGAGGTAATCCGCGGCCGGCTCTCCAGCTACCAGCAGGGCATTCGCGAAGGACGTCGGAGCCGCCACGAATTGGGCTCGGACGCGAATGGGTTCGTCCAGCACCAGGAAGCAGAAGAGGAGACGACGTGAGCGTTCCGCGCCCGCAGCCGGACCGTTTCGGATGGTTGGTGGACGACTTCGTGAATCGGGTGCCCGGGGTGGCCCATGCGGTGGTGGTATCGGCCGATGGGCTGCTGCTCACCAGCTCGAACCACCTACCCCGGGAACGGGCGGATCAGCTCGCCGCGGTGGCTTCCGGGTTGGTCAGCCTGACCCAGGGGGCGGCCCGTTGCTTCGAAGCGGGCCAGGTCGTGCAGACGGTCGTGGAGCTGGAGCGCGGTCTGCTGCTGCTGATGTCGATCGGTGACGGCTCATGTCTGGCGACAATGGCGACCCCGAGCTGCGATATCGGGCTCGTCGGGTATGAGATGACATTGCTCGTCGACCGGGTCGGCGCGCAGCTCACCCCGTTGCCTCGGGCCGGTTTGCAGGGTTCATTGGGGTCGATGAGTTAGCCGGAGGTACGCACTGTGAGTCAGCCGGGTGGACCGAGACGCCAGGAGCAGTCGTTCGCTGACGTACTGAACAGGCTCAGCGTCGGCTCACGGCGGTCCGAACCGGCGTACGACCGCGGCAAGCGGGCCGAGGAACCACCGGTTGAGCAGTTGGCGATCCCGTGGCTGGCCAGTCCACGGCCGTCAACTGAATCCGACTCGGCCCCGGCCCAGTGGTCTGCAGAATCTCAGTGGTCTGCAGAGGGCACCGAGGACGGGGGTGAGCTGCTCAACTTCGCCTCCGCGGTGCGCCCCTACACCTGGACCCGCCTGCGGAGGAGACCGGTTTACGACCTCGCGGTGGAGACGCTGGTGTCCACCAGCGTGCGCGGCCCCGCCCTCGCGGGGCTGACCAGTGTCGAGCATCGGTCGGTGGCGCAGTTGTGCGGCGCTCCGCGGTCGGTGGCCGAGGTTGCCGCCCTGCTGAGCCTGCCGCTGGGCGTAGCCCGAGTCCTTCTGGGGGACATGGCGGACCGCGGCCTTGTCGTGGTGCACCGCACCGCGACCAACTCCGGCGATGCGCCGGGTTTCAGTTTTCTGGAAAGGGTGTTGAGTGGACTCCGTCGACTTTAATCGGGCCGACTCTAACCGGGCCGACTTCAGTCGGGCCGACTTCAGTCGGGCCGACTCCGGTCGGGCCGACGTTATCTCCGCGAAGATTGTCGTGGCCGGAGGTTTCGGCGTCGGCAAGACGACCTTCGTCGGATCGGTTTCCGAGATCGTTCCGCTGACCACAGAGGCCGTGCTCACCGAGGCCAGCACCGGCATCGACGACCTCGCCGCCATCCCGGCCAAGTCGACCACTACGGTGGCGATGGATTTCGGCCGCGTCTCGTTGGATTCAGAGCTGATCCTCTACCTGTTCGGCACCCCGGGGCAGCACCGGTTCTGGTTCATGTGGGACGACCTGGTGCGCGGTGCGATCGGCGCGGTAGTGCTGGCGGACACCCGAAGGCTGGGCGACTGCTTTGCCGCGGTGGACTTCTTCGAGGACCGCGGTTTGCCCTATCTGATTGGGCTGAACTGTTTCGACGGTATGCTGAACCACGGTGTCGAGGATGTCCGCGATGCGTTGGTCATCAATCCTGAGGTGCCGATCGTCCCGTGTGACGCCCGCGAGCGGGAGTCCACCAAGCACACCCTCATCGCCCTGGTCGAGTACGCCATGCGCCGGTCCGTGGCGGCCGGTGCGTGACTGGGTTGCCCGCTATGCTGTCTCCTGCCGAACACGATGCAGTGACGCGCACCGTACCCGGGGGACGGCGCCTAGATCGAGCGGGAAGGTACGTTGGCGTGGCCGCCCAGGAAGCTAGCCCCCGAACCACCTCCGGGCGATCCGAAGGAACCAACACCGCCGCAACTCGGGATGGGATGACCGCGCTGAAGTTCGGCGGGGTGCCCGGCGTTGCCGTCCTCGGTGGGGATCTCAGCCAGCTGCGCCGTCGCGGTGGCTGGTGGCGGATGCGGGACTGGCGGCTGGGTACCAAGCTCACGGCGGTGTTGCTGGTACCGCTACTGCTCGCCGGGGTGCTCGGCGGGCTGCGGGTCGCCGATTCGCTTCGGGAGGCAGGCCAGCTTCGAGTGGTGGCGCGGCAGGTGGCGCTGGCCCAGCTGGTCGGGGTAGTCGTACACGACGTGCAGCGGGAACGGCAGCTGGTGCTCGCTGAGATGATCAGTCCCGGCGCGGTGGACGGCGCCGCGCTGTCGTCCCAGATCCAGCGGGTGGACATCGGGATCACCGCACTGCGTTCGGGTGATTCCGGGGCCGCTGATCTTGGGTCTGCTGCCCCGGAGTCGGTGGCTTACCAGGATGTGCTTACTCGGCTGTCCAGTCTGCGGAAGGAGAGGTTTGCTCCGGGACCCGCCGCGGACCGCGTCGCGGTCGGCTATACCGAGGCGATCGCGGTCCTGCTGGAGTTGCATCGTGCGATGCTGGGTGGCGCGAGCGATCCGCTGCGGGGGCAAGCTGCGGGCCTCGCAGCACTGGCCATCGCCAAGGAGCAGCTCTCCGTTCAACATGCGGTGTTGCTGGCTGCCCTGCTGTCCGGCAGCCTCTCGCCCGAGCAGCTGGGCGTCCTGCGCACTTCGGATGTCCGGTTCGATGCCGCCATCGACGCGTTCGACGATGCCGTGCCACCCGAGCAACGCCAGCGTTACGCCGACACGGTGACCGGCGATGCGGTGGCCGCCAGGCAGCGGCTGCTGGATGGCGCACTGTCAGAAGGCGAACTGTCGGAACGCGCACTTGGCGCCGGGCCGCAGAACGTGCTCGCTGGCTGGGACGTCGTTGCCATTGAGACCATCGACCGGTTCCGCCAGGTCGAGACGGCCCTGCTGGACGAGCTGCTGACCGATACAACGACTCTCGGTGAACGGGCATCGCACGCGGCCATCCGGGATGCGGCCGTGGTCGTTGCTCTCCTGGTGCTCGCCGTGGCACTGCTCGTAGTGGTGGTGCGCTCGCTACTGCGACCCCTGCGCGCGTTGCGTACCCACGCGTTCACCGTCGCCGATCGGAGGTTGCCCGACGCCGTTGAGCACCTGCGGTCCGCCGACAACAAGATCGGGGAGACGACGGTCGATCCGGTTCCGGTGTACTCCCAGGAGGAGGTCGGCCAGGTCGCCAGGGCCTTCGACACGGTGCATGTGCAGGCGGTCCGGCTGGCTGCGGAGCAGGCCATGCTGCGCAGCAACATCAACGACATCTTCCTCAACCTCGCCGGTCGCAGCCAGCACCTGGTGGAACGGCAACTGAAGTTGATCGGCAAGCTGGAGTGCGGGGAGCAGGACCCGGAGCTGCTGAGCAACCTGTGCCAGCTCGACCACCTCGCCATCAGGATGCGGCGCAACAGCGAGAACCTCTTGGTGCTGGCAGGTGGCGAGCTGCTCCGTGACGCCGAGAGCGGGAGCTCGGTACTCGACATGCTGCGTGCCGCGGTTTCGGAGATCGCGGAATATGACCGGGTAACGCTGCGGCGCCCGCCCGCCGCGATCGTGTCCGGGACAGCCGCGGGCGATCTGGCGCACTTGATCTCCGAGCTGCTGGACAACGCGACCAGCGCAAGCCCTCCGGACAACTCGGTAACTTTGCGTAGCGGGATCACGGAGGAAGGCGACTTGCTGGTAGAGATCATCGACTGTGGGACCGGCCTGCCGCCGGGTGAGCTGCATGCGATCAACGAGCGGCTCGCCGCACCACCAGCGCCCGACGCGTCCGTCTCTCGCCAGATGGGCCTCTTCGTGGTGAGCAGGCTGGCCGCGCGGCACAATATCAGCGTGCGGCTGCGCCAGCGGCGGGGCGATTTCGGGATTACCGCGGCGGTGCTGGTGCCCTCGACTCTGGTGTCCGCAGAGTCCCCAGCCGAGCCCCTGTTATCAGGTTCTTCGGCCCGCGATGGTGCGTTCGGCACTGCGTGGAGTGGGACGAATGCGGAGACGCTGCGGGCGGACGTGGTCGAAGGTGCGGCCGATCCGGACCGGTTCAGCCCGTCCTCGATCGGTGGTCTGATGACGGTGCGCCGTCGCCGTCCGCGCACGGCGGAGGAGGAGTGGTTCGAGCTCTTCGGTCATGAAGAGCCGGAACACGGGCCGGACCGGGTACCAGCCAGCGGCTCGGGGACGGTGGCCGCTGTCCCGGAATCGGGGACAGTGGTTGCTGTCCCGCAGCAGGCGCGTGAGGAGATCTTCGAATCGGTCTCAGCCTGGTTCCGGCAGGAGCAATCGGTGTCCCCAGGCCAAGCGGCGCCAGAGCAGATGACGCCAGACGATCAGATTGACGAGACATCAGAGACATCACTGTCGTCCCCCGGACTCGGCAGTCTGCCTGTGCCGACCGCGCTGGAATGGCGGTCGGCCGGGGACGAGGGCTGGTATGCCGCCAAGGCGTTGGGTACCCGGGTTGACTTCGAGGTCACCACGGCCGGGCTGCCCAAGCGACAACCCGGGGCGCAGCTCATCCCCGGGTCGGCAGGCCCCAGCAGGCCCGGCCCGGCTCCGAGTTCGAATCGCTTGGCCCGCACAGCGGAGGACGTGCGTGGTCGGTTGAGTAGCTATCAGCAGGGGTTGCGGCACGGCAGGCACTCCCGCATCAGCCTGGGTGACCGGCTTGCGCGCACCCATGCCCGCCAGGGTTATCCCGATGAGGGTTCGCGTCATCCCGAGGAGGGTTTGCAGTGAAGGGAGTAGCGCCACAGTCTGAGCTCGACCAGTTCGGCTGGCTGGTGGATAGCTTTGTGGACCGGGTACCTGGTGTGGCGCACGCTGTGGTGGTCTCATCCGACGGGATTCCGCTCACCCTTTCCTCCGGGTTACCCCGAGATAGGGCTGATCAACTGGCTGCGGTCACCTCCGGTCTGGTGAGCCTGGCGATCGGCGCCGCGCGCTGCTTCGAGGCGGGTGGCCTGGTGCAGACTGTCGTGGAGATGGATCGCGGCATGATGCTGATCATGGCGATCACCGACGGGTCCAGCCTCGCTGTGCTGGCCTCGCCGAACTGCGATATCGGGCTGGTCGGTTACGAGATGACAGTGCTGGCCGAACGGGCTGGTCAGGTGCTGAGTCCCGCGTTGCGTGCGCAGTTGCAGAGCACCCTGCCGCGTTGGTAGGTCGCCGGTTCAGTTCGCCATGGCCGCCGCGTCGCCAGCTCGCATTCCGCGCACCAGAGTCGCCAGTTGCTCAGCTGACAGAGTCCGGGGTAGCGCGGGAGGGCGGATCGCCCGGGTCCGGACCGGGGCTCGACGGACTTCGGCGCGCAGATCGATCAGCTGGCCGTCAGCACCTTCGGCGACCGGGCTGAATCCGGCCGATCGCAGTTCGCCCAGTAGTTCAGGCAGCGGCACCGGGCTGCTCGCTACGGTGTGGGCGAGCCTGCGTAGCTCGGTGCGAGCGGCGATCGGATGCGCCAGCAGTTCGGCGAGCAGGGCCTCGTCGTCGCAGCGTAGGAAGGAGGCGCACGCGCCGCCGCGCAGGCGTCCGTGTCGGCGTGCCACGTCGTCGATGAGGTAGCTCAGTGACTGCGGTACTGGGGTCCGGGATCGGGTCCGGAACAGTTCGTGCAGCTCGGCTGCGCTGCGCCCGGCGTCCAGTGCGCGGCGCACGGTGGCCTCGGTAATCCGGTAGACGGTGGCGCCGCCCGCTGACTCCACGTCCGCCACCAGCCCGATCTGCCTGGCCAGGTCGGGTTCCAGCGGTCCCGGCGCCACGACTGTGCGGTCGGCTTGGACCAGCACGTGGTCCACCGGCTTGGGCAGGGCCGCCGCCATGGTGGCGGTGGCGGCTGCGGCGCCCTCGGTGAGTAGCACCCGCCCTGCCGTACTCACCGCACCCAGCGCCACTATCCCGAGTGCGGTGGCCTCCTCGACGGTCCAGCCGACCACCTCATCGCGTAGTCGCCCGCCCCGGCGCGGGGCCCGCCAGGCCAGCACCGCGGCGAGCTCGTCCACGCGCTTGATCGCCTTGCCCGCGGGCAGCTCGGCGAGCGCTTCGAGCACCCACCGCCGCTGGGCCGCTGCTCGCGGCCTGCGCAGCTCCTCCGACAGCGGGGCCAGCGCCCGGTCCTTGGCTTTGTCTTTGTCGGGGCGAACCCAGGCCAGCCTCGGCAGCCGGGGCAGCTCCAACCAGGCGTCCGCCAGCACCGCCCAGCGCCGCTCGGGTGACGCGGCCAGCCATGCGTCGGTGGCCACGGTGGGTAACCACACCAAGTCTTCGGTGCAGGTGACCAGCCCCGCTGCGACGGTGACTTCGGCCAGCAGGACGACCGTCGAGTCCTCGACGTCCAGCACTCGCGCGGTGCGTCGTACCTCCCGGACCCCCAGGCCACCGGAGCGCAGCACTGTGGGCGGTTCCTGCGACCACGCGGCGAGCAGGTTCTCGACGTGTCGCAGCAGACTCAGCACTGCGCCCGCGGCGGTCGAGTCCACCGTGGACGGATCGAGCACGCGGGCGGGCAACTCCGGTTCGGTCGGCTCGAGGTGCCCGAGGGGCTGGTCCCCACGCATCGCGATACCTATCTGCGCAGGCAACTCGACAGTGCCGGAGTCGATCCGGCGGAGCAGCCCGCGGGCCAGCAGCCGCGCTACCGGCGTGCGCGCCCGGTCCAGGGAGAGTACCTGCACAGCGTCGCGGGTCTCCCCGATCGGTGACCCGTTGGCCAGCACTCGCAACACCCCCAGCTCGGACTCGGGGAGCTCGGCGAGTAGGGCATTGACGTCGAGGCCGACCAGCTGCGGCGCCGGGCGGCCCAGCCCACCCGGGTGCGATCCGGTGATCTCCCGGGCGGCCGGGACAACGGCGAGCTCGTCGTCACCCCCCCAGGCCAGCGCGCGTCGTCGCAGGGTATCCAGCGCGCGGGTGGTGTGACGGGCCGTGATCCTGCTTCCAAGCAGCCGGGTGAGCGCCCGGCGGTGCACTGGTGCGCTGTCCGCCCCTGCCACCACCAGAGCGGTGAGCACCGCCAAGGTGAACCGATCGAGATCCTCGCACGTCCGGGCCACCGACGCCGGGATCCCGGCCCGGATGGCCAGCACAGTTGAGTTGGCGGGGGCAGGTACGGCAAGGTCCGGACGGTCGCTCAGCAGCGCGGCAAGCGCGTCGTCGTCCAGGCAACGCAGCCATTGCGCCAATGGGGTGGGTGTGGCGGGCATTGCCTCCACGGTAGTTCAGGCCCCGAACAGGTCCACCGCCCCGCCACCGGGCACACTGGAAGCCAACTCAGCGAGGAGGAGCCGTGGCCAAGCCGAAGCACACCGATCGGATCGACCCGACCTGGCCGACCTGGTCCGACGAGGACCACCCGGTCAGCGAGCTACTCGCGCCGGTCCAGGGCGCCCTGTCCCCGTTCGGCGAGGTCACCTTCCCGTTACCCGCGGACCAGATCCCCTACCAGCACCCTCACACCGAGATCAACCGCTGATCCCTCCCGGCATATCCGCATATATCTGGACCGCTTTATATATATACTAGTTTTCATGGGAAAGTTACGTTACAGCGAGCGCGCCGTACGTCTGCCTCGAAGTCGGTTACTCGGCGCGTAACGCCGAAGAATTGGTTCGTCGTGAAAGTGCCCCTCCGGCAGTGGTCCCGGGAAGAATCTACCTGTAGATCTTGTTTCGGTGGGGTCTTGCGTTCTCCGCCCCATCGCCTCGTGATGCTCGGGTAGCTGCTCGTAATCGGCGGACCAGGCGGCGATGACGCATCAGCCACCCGAAGGTCCGCTCGACCACCCAGCGCCGGGGCAGTACCACGAACCCCGAGACGTCGTCGGTGCCGGCAAGGTCCGGCCGAAGGAGCGGAAGCTGGTGGCGTCGGCCCGGTGGGGGATCTGATCATCGGACAGGGCGGCAAGTCGCAGATCGCGACCCTGGTCGAGCGGACCAGTGAGCGCGTCACGCACGAGCTCGAGCCGGTCGGTGGCGGGCTGTAGTGGGGGGTCACGGAGCGGCGATCGGGTGACCCGCTAGGGTGCGTCATCGCGCGGCCAAGTTCCGGTCGCGTCGCCCGTCGGGGAGGGCGCCGCCAGATCCGCACAACCCGACATCGCGTTATGAGGCCATGGCTCACTCTGCTCTGTTCGGTCGCCGCTTCCTGGTGTTCGCCACGCTCGGCGGAGTCGTTGTCCTGGTGCTGACCCTGGTCGGGGTGGCTTTGCTTTCGCCATCGGACAACAACGCTGACGACGTCGAAGCGACCCCGGCGACATCGGCGGTAGTCCCGCCAGCCCCGGTGGCAGATGTGTCGGTACTCCCGGAGAGCACCACGCACACCACCGTCGATGCCCCACTCGATCCTGGTCCCGCCGTGCCTACCGACGGTTCCGTGGTCCACCCACGGCGGCAGGTGCCGGTCTTCGCGGCCCCTGGTGGTCCCGCGATTGCCCGGATCGGTTCCGAGCAGGTCGGTGACACGTGGTTGCCGGTGATCGCTGAACAGCCGGGCTGGGTGCAGGTACTGCTACCTTCGCGGCCCAACGGATCGGCAGGTTGGTTGTCGACCGATGAGCTTGATCGTGCCGTGACACCGCATCTGGTCCGGATCCGCCTTCGTTCGTTCAGCATGGAGCTGTTCCGTGAGGGGACGCTGCTGGGCGAGTGGACCATCGGGATCGGCAAGTCGTCTGCTCCCACACCGCCGGGGCGGACCTTCCTGCTCGGGTCGTTCAGCGATTACAAGCAGCGGTACTCCCCGGTGATACTGCCGTTGGGCACCCACAGCCCCACTCTGGACAGTTTCGGCGGCGGCCCGGGGACCGTCGCTATTCACACCTGGCCCACCGATGAGGTCTTCGGTACCCGTTCCAGCGATGGCTGCATCCGGGTTCCGAAGGACGCCCTCGACCAGTTGACCGAGGTACCCCTCGGGACCATCGTCCTCGTCGACGACCAATAGACGAAACGAGCAACAAGCGAAAGGACCGCACGTGATCAGTAGGAAGCTCGCCGGTGCCAGCGCAGCAGGAGCCGGAGCGGCCACCGCGGTGGCCGCCCTGCTGCTGGGAACCGTATCCAGCAGTGCCGCTGATGTGCCCACTTCCTCCGCCTATGGAATCGTGGTGCAAGGTCTGGTGCCTATCGACCCGACTCCGCAGGTACAGGCCCCACCTGACGGGGCCGACGCACTGGCGGAGTTCCCATCGCCGCTGGGCGTCGGACTGCTCAAGGTGATTGCCGCCGGAAGCACTTCCTCGGCCACCGCCGTCGACCTCAACATCGCTGATCTGGTCAAGGCCGAGGTCATCAAGGCGACCTGCAACGACGGTGTGGGCGACGTCTCGATCCTCGGTGGCGACATCGGCGGCAGTGCGTTGCCGTCTGATCCGGGCGTTGGTGAGGGTCTGGATCTCTCGCCGATCGCGAACGTCGTGTTCAACCACCAGAGTGACAACGACGACGGCTCGCTCACCGTCGAAGGGGTGCGGATCTCGGTGCTGCCCGGCGGCCAGGTGCCTGACCTGGCCATCACACCGGCCAACCTTGAGCAGCTCAAGGACCTCGCGCCGAACTTGAACGTCCCGACCGTGGAGCAGCTCCAAGCGGAGGCCCAGGCTGAGCAGCCTCCAGCGGAGCAGGCCCCAGCAGAACAGCCTCCAGCGGAGCAGGCTCCGGCCGAGGAGCTGGCTGAGCCGACCCTCGATGACCTGCTCGCGCAGCTTGCGGAGCTCAACTCGGGCCTGGAGCTTCCGATCGCCGAAGGTGACGCCCTGCTGGAGATCGTCATCTCCTCCGCCACCTGTGGCGCGGAGAAAGCAGTCACGCCGAGCGAGGCGCCGAAGCCGAAGCCGGTACAGACGCAGTTGCCGGTCACTCACTGAGAGCTGACTGAGGGGGTCGGCGCGCCGCGCGCCGGCCCCCTCGGCCGATTTCTGCCCCGGACCGACTTGCTAGGAGTGCGGATGCCGGTCCCCGGACCTGGATACTCCCTCATTGTGCGGGTACAGGCACCGCCCTCGGCCGGGGCGGCCGGCGACCTCACCACCGCGGTAGGACGGGTCGGCGCGGTGATCACCGCGTTCGACGTCGTCGAATCACATGCTGACCAGATGGTTGTCGACATCAGCTGCAATGCGCTGTCGCCGGAGCACTCCCGTAGTGTCACCGAGGCGCTCGACGGACTGCCCGGCGTGCGGGTGCGCAAGGTCTCCGACCGGACCTTCCTGATGCACCTCGGCGGCAAGCTCGAGGTGACGTCCAAGGTCGCGATACGTAACCGGGAGGATCTCTCCCGGGCCTACACTCCCGGCGTCGCCCGAATCTGCCAGGCGATCGCGGCGAACCCGCAGGACGCCCGGCGGTTGACCATCAAGCGCAACACCATCGCCGTGGTCACCGACGGTTCCGCCGTGCTCGGGCTGGGCAACCTGGGTCCAGCGGCGGCGCTGCCGGTGATGGAGGGCAAAGCGGCGCTGTTCAAGCGGTTCGCCGGGGTGGACGCCTGGCCGGTGTGTCTGGATACGCAGAACACCGAAGAGATCATTCGGACGGTCCAGCTGATCGCACCGGTGTACGGCGGGATCAACCTGGAGGACATCGCCGCGCCCCGGTGCTTCGAGATCGAGGCGCGGCTACGCGAGCTGCTCGATGTGCCGGTATTCCATGACGATCAGCACGGTACGGCTGTGGTGGTACTTGCGGCCTTGCGCAATGCGCTGCGAGTGGTGGGCAAGGAGATCACCGCGTGCCGCGTGGTGGTCTGCGGCGTCGGCGCGGCCGGGTCGGCGATCATCCGACTGCTCCTGCCGCTGCACCCGGCCGATGTCGTCGCCGTCGACACCCACGGCATCGTGTATCCAGGCAGGCCGGATCTCGACGAGAACCTGACCAGGGTCGCCGCGACCACCAACGCCGAGGGCTGCAGCGGGTCGCTGGCCGACGCGGTGCGCGGCACCGACGTCTTCATCGGGGTATCAGCGCCGAACCTGCTCGACGCCGACGACGTCGCCACGATGGCGTCCGGCGCGATCGTGTTCGCGCTGGCCAACCCCGATCCGGAGATCGACCCGCTGGAGGCGCAGCGGCACGCCGCCGTGGTCGCCACCGGCCGCTCGGACTACCCCAACCAGATCAACAACGTGCTCGCCTTCCCAGGGGTGTTCCGCGGCCTGCTCGACGCGGGCGCGCGGGAGATCACCGACCAGATGCTGGTCGCTGCCGCGACGGCGATCGCGGACGTCGTCGCGGCGGACAACCTCAACCCCTCGTTCATCGTGCCCAGCGTGTTCGACCCCACCGTGGTCCCCGCGGTGGCCGACGCGGTCCGCCAAGCCGCCCAGCAGCAGGCAGCCGCCGTCCGGCCGTAGGATCGAACGGTGGATTCTGCGAGTTCGGGGCAGCGGCTGACCCATGTGGACGCCCGTGGCGCGGCCCGGATGGTCGACGTGTCCGGTAAGGCGCCCAGCGTCCGGATGGCCGTGGCCACCGGTGTGTTGCGCACCACCGAGGAGGTGGTGCGTCTGCTGCGGGCGCAAGCGCTGCCCAAGGGTGACGCGCTGGCCACCGCTCGCATCGCGGGCATCATGGGGGCCAAGCGGACTCCCGAGCTCATCCCGTTGTGCCACCCCATCGCACTGTCCGGGGTGACCGTGGACCTGGACCTCTCGGGCTCCGAGGTCCGGATCACCGCCACGGTCCGTACCACCGACCGCACCGGGGTGGAGATGGAGGCGCTCACCGCGGTCGCCGTCGCCGGGCTGGCGTTACACGACATGGTCAAAGCGGTCGACCCTGCCGCGATTCTCGATGCGGTGCGGGTAGAACGTAAAGAGGGCGGGAAGACGGGGGTTTGGACGCGTCAGGAGGATCAGTGACACCGACGACCCGCCGCGCTGTGGTAGTGGTGGCATCCAACCGGGCATCAGCCGGGGTGTACGCGGACCGCACCGGTCCGGTCATCGTCGGCTGGCTCCGCGAGCGGGGTTTTGCGACGCCGGATCCCGTGGTGGTGCCTGATGGTTCGCCGGTGCGCGACGCCGTGGCCGGGGCGGTCGCCGATGCGGTCGATGTCGTGCTGACCACCGGCGGAACCGGGATCAGCCCCACCGACCGCACGCCAGAGGCCACCGAGCCGCTGCTGGATCGCGCGCTGCCGGGGCTGGCAGGCGCGATCCGCTCTTCGGGGCTGCCGCATGTGCCCACCGCGGTGCTGTCCCGCGGCTTGGCCGGAGTGGCCGGTCGCACGCTGGTGGTGAACCTGCCCGGCTCCACCGGCGGGGTTCGGGACGGCCTTGGCGTCCTGGACGGGGTGCTGGCGCACGCTGTCGAGCAACTGCACGGAGCCGACCACGTCGGCAGCGGGACCGGCCAGCCGAGCGCTGTGGGCCAGCAAGCGGCGGGCCATCAACCGGGGGGCCAGCAAGCTGAGGGGCAGCAACCTGGCCACGGGTCCGGCGAGGTGTGTCGCGCTGTGGTCACTGAGGAACTGCTGGACGTCGAGGAACACACCCGGCTGGTGTCCGGCCGGGCCGCCGGTGCGGTAGTGAGCTTCGCCGGGGTGGTCCGCGATCATGACGGAGGCCGGATAGTGCGCGCGTTGGAGTACTCCGGCCACCCCGGCGCCGGCGAGGTGATCGCGCGGGTGGCGGCCCAGGTCGCCGCGGCGCACCCCGCGGTGCTGGCGCTGGCCGTCAGCCACCGGGTCGGGCCGATGGCCATCGGGGACGCCGCACTGACCTGCGCGGTGTCCGCCGCGCATCGCGATGCGGCCTTCGCAGCCTGTATGACGCTGGTCCATGAGGTCAAGCTGCAACTGCCGATCTGGAAGCGACAGGAGTTCGCTGATGGCTCGGAGGAGTGGGTCAACTGCCCTTGACCTCGGTGCGACCCCCGCCGGTTCGGTCTTAGCGCAGGTTGAGCCGCTGGCCGGGGTAGATGACGTCTGGATCGGAGATCATCTCGGTGTTCCGGTGGTAGATCTCCTGCCAGCCGCCCGCAACCAGGTACCGGTGGGCGATCGAGGTCAGGGTGTCACCAGGCAGGACGGTGCACGTGGTGCCTGGCTTGTCGAACCGGAACGGGATAGCTGTGGCCGGCCCTCCGGCCTTTCCGTCGGTGGGTGCTGGGTCGATCACGATTGGGGCACCGAAGGTCGCTCCGGCGATGGCTCCACAGATGACACTGTTCGCAATCGCGCTGACTAATCGGCGGGTTGTACGTGACGGACTTCGAAGTTTATCGGGATATCGGGGCATTGCCGCTCTCCGTTTCGGTCCGGTTCTCAGCGACGGTACGTAGGCGACCCGGCCACCACGCAACGATCCACAGCCGTGACCAATGTCACGTCAAGGGCGGCATTGCTGTGCCGAACATTCGTGTCGTCCCAGCTAGAGGGCTCGTGGGTAGCTCCGCGTCGAGGAGGAAAATTCATCATTGGTGATATCTGATGGGTGTCCCGCGAAAGGGCTACTTCGGCGCCTAGCTCACCCGCCTGCGAATGGCGGCAATACGTCGAGCTCGGCGCCATTGGCTATCGGCGCCTGCGGGTCCCGTACGGCCACCGAGTCGAGCAGGAAGCTGCAGCGGGCTAGCACCTTGCTCAGCGCCTCCCCGTGCCGCCCAGCCACCGCGTCCAGGACGTCGGCAATCGTGGCGCCCACATCGAGCTCGACATCCTCACTGTGCATGCCCGCGACAGAGCGTGCAGCTGCGAAGTAACGTACGGTCACCACTGGCATGACAGCTCAGCCCCCAGTCGGAAGTCGCTGCATCCACACTACCTGAGTGACTCACCCGATCGAGCCCTTGTGGGCCGGACTGTAGTTGGTGCGAACACGCTGTGCAGTCGCGGCTGCCTCCGGTCAGGCACCTGCCGCATGTCCGCAGCTGCGGAGGTATTGTATCCTCCGTGCCGCACTATCGGATGTCTGAGATTGCTGAATTGTTCGGCGTGAGCGATGACACGGTTCGGCGCTGGGCCGATTCCGGGCAGCTTACCGCCGTCCGGGACGGTGGCGGCCGCAAGGCCGTCGACGGTGTCGAGCTTGCCGCGTTCGCCAAGTCGCAGGCGCACGCACCACACGACCCTTCTTTGGTTGACCGGTCGGCGCGCAACCGCTTCGTCGGGCTGGTCACAGAGGTGATCTCCGACCGGGTGATGGCGCAGGTGGAGATCCAGTGCGGCTCGCATCGGGTGGTCTCGCTGATGAGCAGCGAAGCGGTGCGCGAGTTGGGGCTCGAACCGGGGGTGCTGGCAGTGGCGGTGGTCAAGTCCACGCAAGTCATTGTCGAGACACCAGGAGGCTCGGGTTGACCCAGACCAGGGGGTTGACCCAGACCAGGGGATTGACGCAGACCAGGGGATTGACGCAGACCAAGGATCTGCACGCGATCCGCATTGGGCTGCCCAGCGTGCTGTGGGCGCCCGCGGTGGTGGCCTTCGGGTTGATTCTGCTGCCGGTGGCCGGTCTGATCGTGCGGACCCCGTGGCCCCGGTTCGTCGAGCTGATCACGAGTGAATCGGCCATCGCGGCGCTGGGGTTGTCGCTGCGCACCGCGGCGGTGTCCACCCTGCTGTGTGTGGTGTTCGGTGGGCCGTTGGCGATGGTGCTGGCGCGCGGAACCGTGCCCGGCATGCGGTTTGTCCGTTCGGTGGTCCTGTTGCCGCTGGTGCTGCCGCCGGTCGTCGGCGGGTTGGCCCTGCTTTACCTGCTGGGGCGCAACGGCTTCGCTGGGCAGGCGCTGGATGTCGCGTTCGGGGTGCGCGTGCCGTACACGGTTGCGGCGGTGGTGTTGGCGCAGACGTTCGTCGCGCTGCCGTTCCTGGTCGTGAGCCTCGAGGGGGCGCTGCGGACCGGGGGGGAGCGTTACGAAACGGTCGCCGCGACCCTCGGTGCGTCGCCGTGGACGGTGTTCTGGCGGGTGACCGTCCCGCTGGTGCTGCCGGGACTGGGCTCCGGGATGGTGCTCGCTTTCGCCCGCTGTCTCGGGGAGTTCGGGGCCACCATTGCCTTCGCGGGCAGTTTGCAGGGCGTGACCAGGACGTTACCGCTCGAGGTGTACCTGCAGCGCGAGGTCGATGCCGACGGTGCCATCGCCCTGTCGCTGGTGCTGGTGGTCGTTGCCATCGCGGTGATCGCCGTGGCCCGGCCGCGCGGAGCGGAGGGATTGCGGTGAGCTCAGGGTTGCACGCCGACGTCCAAGTCCATCGCGACGACTTCGACCTCGACGTGACGGTGCACGTCGAGCCCGGCGAGGTGCTTGCGGTGCTGGGGCGCAACGGGTCCGGCAAGTCCACCCTGCTGGCCGCGATCGCGGGCCTGGTGCGCCCCGATACCGGGCGGATCACCCTCGAAGGCCGAGTGCTCACTGACACCGGCACCTCGGTGCAGTTGCCGCCGCACCGCAGGCGGATCGGATTGCTGGCCCAGCAGCCACTGCTGTTTCCCCACCTCTCGGTGCTGGACAACGTCGCTTTCGGCCCGCGTGCCGTGGGAGTGGGGCGTCGGGAGGCGCGGGCGGTCGCGCTGCGCCACCTCGCCGAGGTAGATGCGACCGAGTTCACCCAGCGCCGTCCTGGGCAGTTGTCCGGTGGGCAGGCCCAGCGCATCGCGCTGGCCCGCGCCCTGGCCTCGGGCCCTGATCTGCTGTTGCTGGACGAGCCACTATCCGCGGTCGATGTCGAACTCGCACCTGCGCTGCGGTCGCTGCTGCGCTCGGTGGTCACCGACCGGCTCACCGTCGTTGTCACCCACCAGGTGATCGACGCGCTGGTGCTGGCCGATCGAGTGCTGGTGCTCGACGGCGGCCACGTGGTGGAGCAAGGTCCGACGTTGGACGTGCTCACCCGGCCACGCAGCGCGTTCGCGGCGCGGCTGGCCGGGCTCAACCTGGTGCCCGGCACCGCGACGGTCCGGGGGTTGCGTACCGCCGAGGGCACCGAGCTGATCGGCGCGGCGCCTGCCGCCGAACCCACCGCGGTTGGCCAGCCCGCGGTCGCGGTGTTCGCCCCCGCTGCGGTGGCCGTGCACACGGATCAGCCGGGAGGCAGCCCGAGCAACGTGATCCGGGACTCGGTGGTGGCGCTGGAACCACAGGGCGCCCTGGTCCGGGTGCGGGGTGCGACCGGGCTGGCTGCGGACGTCACCCCGGGCTCGGTCGTGGAGCTGGGGCTGCGCCCTGATTCCGCGGTGTGGTTCGTGGTGAAGGCGACCGAGGTGGCCGTGCACCCCACACATACATATCCCACACATACACATACAGTGCCTGGGCGTCAGCAAGCGGTAGTTGGGACTGTTGGAGGGTCTAAATAGATGCAGGGACTGCCTGACAGGTCGTAAGCTGGACCCACGCGTCCCGGCTGCGCTCGGGGCGCGTTCGTGTTGCCGGTATGCGCACTCCCGGCGAGCGGTCTTCGACGAGGGAACGGTGAGGTCTGTGCCGACCGGCAAGGTCAAGTGGTACGACTCGGACAAGGGCTTCGGTTTCGTCACGCAGGACGGTGGCGTCGATGTGTATGTGCGGGCCAC
>JBQTGW010000029.1:0-16572 GCA_052390495.1 Pseudonocardiales bacterium | reverse complement strand
GGGCGTTGTACTGGGCACCGCGGGGCGCCCCCCCTCCGCCTGTCCGGCCCGCGCGCCCGCTGCCCGGGGGGGGGCACTGGTGGATATCCCACCTATTGCCACTCACGGGTCATCATGACGCGGTGGGCACGTTCGGTCAGGGGAACCAAGCGCAGCGTGTGCTGGCGCTGGCGCCTGAGCAGCGCTTGGAGCATCGGGTGGCCCCGGCCCAGGTGCTGCTCGCCGAGCTGCTCAGCCTGCCGAACGCCGAACTCGAGGACCGGATCGCGGTGGAGCTCGGCGCGAACCCAGCGCTTGAGCTGCCCGTTCCGGCGAGCTGTCCCGGCTGCGGGTCGGTGCTGTGGGGATTAACGGGTGGCTCGGTGCTGGGGCGTGGTGGTTGCGTGCGGTGCTCGGCGGGCGACGCAGGCACGAGTCGCGGCAGTGCGAGTCTCGACGCCGCGGAGCGGGTCGTCGCGCGGCTCTCGCCGCGGGACCAGCTACTGACGGCGGCTGCCGCGACACTGACACCAACCCAGCGGACGGTGGCTGCCCACCTGCTCGCCGACACCGATGACCTCGGCGTGCTCACCGAGCCGGTGCCGCGGATCGCGGCTCGCCTCGGGGTGCCGGTCGGTGCGCTGCAAGAGATCATCACGATCCTGCGTGCCGCCTCGGGGTATGCCGGGCTGTGTGCGACGAGTCTGACCGACCGGTTGCGGCTGGAGGTCCGCAGCTGCGCGGAGCACGGCCGGGTGCCGGACGAAGTCGAAAAGTTGATCAGTAGCGGGCTCGATCAGCTGGGCGGTTCGACGCCCGGCGCGGTCGGCTTGACCTCGGATGAGCTTGCCCATGCGCTGGCCTGGCTGCGAGCGCAGCTCAGCGCAGAGGTCTTCGACGAGGCACTCCCGGCACCTCCGGCGCCGGTCGACATTGTGGTGCGCCGCGCGGCCGGTGGACTGGTCGTCGCCGTGGTACCGGGCCCGTGGTCGGCGGTGCAGGTCGCCGAGTCCTACCTGGCCGCGGCCGCGGTGACGCCCGGCATCGCTGACCACCTGGCCAGGGCCCGTGACTTCATCGGCGCACTGGCCCGACGCGAACGGACTGTGCTGCGGGTCGCCGAGTCGACGGTGCGCAGGCAGGCGCAGCGGGTCGTAGCGGGGCGTGGCGCGCATCTGCCGCTGACCCGTCGCGAGATCGCCGCCGAGCTGACGGTGCACGAATCGACAGTGAGCCGGGTGGTCGCGGGTAAGTACGTTCTGCTGCCGACTGGGGAGATCGTGCCTTTTGCAGCGCTCTTCGGCCCTTCCCTGGGTGTGCAGGAGTGCCTGCGCGAGGTGATCGGTCAGGAGAGCGGTCCACTGTCCGACGCCGCGCTGGTGCGGGCGCTGGCGGCCCGCGGCCATCACCTGGCGCGCCGGACCGTGGCGAAGTACCGCAGAGCGCTCGGTATCCCGGACTACCGCAGCCGCTAGCGGTCCCGCGCGAACCCGACTTCGTCCAGTTCTGCTCCAGCCGAACGTCGGTTCGTTCCTGCTGCCGGAAACAGCAGCTCGGGGGCTGGCACGGAACTTGCTTTAACAGTGGTGAGTCACCGAATACGCCACGCCGCAAGGGAGGCCGCCAATGCACGACCTAGACCGTGCCATGTTCGAGACCGGCGAGGTCGGCTACCAAGCCGAGGACGCCGAGCAGGAGGAGTTCCTCGAAATCCTCAATGAGCAGACGCATGGGGAAACCAGTCAGGGGGAGTCCGCTCAGCTTGCGGAGGTCGACCGGACCACGCTTGAAATGGAGCTCGCCACCGAACTGCTCGAAGTGCAGACCGAGGAGGAACTGGGCCGCTGGTTCGGCAATGTCGTGCGCGGGGCCGTCGGCGCGGCCAGCAGGTTCGCGCAGTCGCCTACCGGCCGCGCCCTCGGCGGCATCGTCAAGAAGGCCGCTGGAGAGGCGCTGCCGGTCATCGGTCGCGGGATCGGCGGCTATCTCGACCCCCAGTACGCCGACGCGGGCGAACGGGTCGGCAAGGGCCTTGGCGTAGCGCTCGGCTTGGAGCTGGAGGGCCTGTCCCAGGAGGACCGCGAGTTCGAAGTGGCCAGGGCGTTCGTGCGCTTCGCAGGAAGCGCCAGCCGTCAGGCCGCGAAGGCCCCGCCCGCCACATCGCCGCAGGCCGCGGCGTTGGCTGCCGCCACGGCAGCCGCGCGGCACCACCTACCCGGCCTGCAGCCGAGCCTGCACCCGGGCCGCACCGCTCGCCGTCGCAGCGGCCGCTGGCAACGGCGCGGCGACAACATCGTCATCTTCGGCGCATGACAACACCTCGGCGCACGACAACACCTCGGCGCGGTGCCACCGCGTCCTGACCAGCAAGGAGCACAAGCATGAGCGCGTTCGAAACCCAGGAGTGGGAGACCTCCGAGTGGGAGGGTCCCTGGTACGGGGAACTGGAGTGGGAATCGGAAGGGGCCTACGAACTGGCACAGTTCGAGGGCGAATTCGAGGGTGAGGGCGAATTCGAGGGCGAGTACGAGGGTGAGGGCGAGTACGAGGGCGAGGGCGAGTACGAGGGTGAGTACGAGTCGGAGTGGGGTGAGCTGGAGACCGAGCTGGCTTACGAGCTGCTCGGAGTGTCCAGCGAGGCAGAGCTGGAGTATTTCCTGGGGAACCTGGCTCGCCGCGCCGCCAAGGCGGCAGGCAGGGCACTCAAGTCGCCGGTCGCCAAAGCGATCGGAGGCCAGCTCAAGGGTGTCGCCAGGGCAGCCCTCCCCACGGTGCTGGGTGCTGCGGGCAACTACCTGTTGCCTGGGATAGGCGGGGTGGTCGGTAGCAGGCTCGGTTCGATGGCCAGCAGGCTGTTCGAGTTCGAGTTCGAGACCATGAACGAAGAGGAAGCGGAACTCGAGGTCGCTCGGCGCGTCGTCCGCCTCACCTCCGCGGCAGGACGCCACGCCGCCCGTGCGCCCAGGGGTGCCCCAGCCCGCGCGGTCGCTCGGGCCGCCGTCGCCTCAGCAGCTCGCAGGCACGCTCGGGGTCTGCTCCGCCCGGGTGTGGGTCGGCCACGTCCAGGCTCGCCTGCCGGTCGCATGCGCGGTCGAGGCCGTTCGGGCGGCCGTGGTCAGCGGGGTGGTCGTGGGCAGCGAGGCGGTCCCGCTCGCGGTCGCCCTGGTCAGCCTGGCGGTCCCGGTGAGCCCGGCGGCCCTGGTCAACCTGGTGGTCCCGGTCAGCCGCCAGGGCGGCCTCGGCCCAAAGGTCCCTATCCCGGATACGGACAGGGGGCGTACGGCGTCCCCATGACGGGGGCTCCGCATGGCGAGCCCGACGAGCCGCCCGCCTGGGACGAGGGCGACGACGCGCCGGACCAGCCGACGGGTCGGCCGCAGTCCGGGAAGTGGCTGCGGCGCGGAAACAAGATTCTGCTCATCGAGGTGTGAAGGGAGGCAGGCCGATGACACCCACGCTCGCCGCCAGGTTCCTGGACCAGGAGGCCCGCGCGCTGCTCACCCGGCTGGATCGGGTGCGCCCGTTCGCGGTCAACGAGACCATGGTGCCGGCCGCCGCTCCCACCCCGGCTGCGCTGTCCGCGGTCGAGCGCCACTTGATCGACGGCAGGCAGGCGCTCCGGCTGCGGGTCCAGGGCTACCGGAACTGGCTGCGCGGACCGGGCAGCAGCCATCGGCCGAGCGAGCAGCAGCAGCGGTTCACCCATATCCGGATGGCATTCAACGATGTGCTGTCCCAGTTCGACCTGTTCACCGAGGCGGTGACGCAACGCAGCGAGCACCGGACCGGAGTGTGGCTGTCCGGTCTGGACATGCTGGCGACCGATGCGCTGCAGCTGCCGGGGCAGTTCCTCGACCCGCCGCCGGTGATGTGCTATTTGGCGCGCGGCCCGGGTGCGGCCATCCGCCGGGCGCGTACCCGGCTGCCCGGTGGCGGGTCCAACCCGGTTGCGCTGATCAGGGTTCCCCGGGAGCGGATGGTGGGCCATGGCATCGCGTCCTCGCTGGTCCACGAGGTCGGGCATCAGGGCGCTGCCCTGCTGTCACTGGTCGACTCGCTCCGCTCGGCGCTGCAGGCCATCGAGCGCCGCGCTGACCCAGCCGATCAGCCGGCCTGGCGGTGCTGGCGCCGGTGGATCTCGGAGATCGTGGCCGACCTGTGGTCGGTGGCCACCCTCGGCATCGGCGCCACGCTCGGGCTGATCGGGGTGGTCAGCCTGCCCCGCTGGTTCGTGTTCCGGCCCAGCGGTGACGACCCCCACCCGGTGCCATGGATCCGGGTGCTGCTCAGCGCCGCGATCGGCGGGGCGCTTTATCCCGATCCGCAGTGGCGCCGGCTGGCGCAGCTGTGGACGGCGCTCTACCCGGTGGACGGTGCGCCCGCAGGCGCCCGGAGCATGCTTACCCAGCTCCTGGCGCACATCCCCGCCTTTGTGCGGGAACTGCTGGCGCACCGTCCACCTGCCCTTTACGGCCGCAGGCTCGGCGCCGTGCTGCGCCAGCCAGACCGGCAGCGCCCCGAGCTGCTGGCGCGTTACGCAACGTGGCGCAGCGTCCCGAACCGCCTGCCCGCAACGCCGCCCGCACTGGCTTTCGCCGTGGTCGGCCAGGCCCGCGGGGACGGCCTGATCAGCCCCGAGCAGGAGAGCCGACTGCTCGGCGAGCTGCTCACTCACTGGGCGGTGCGCAGCAGCCTGGACACCTCAGTGCTGTGTGCGCAGGCGTCCGTCCCGTACCACCCGCTGCCGGTGCGGTAAGCCGCCCGGCGAGTTGATGAGGAGAAGAAGCTGTGGCCGACAAGAGGTTCACGATCAAGGGATACCCCAAAGAACCGGTGCAGGCTGGCACGACCGTGCGGCTCAAGGCGTGCTTGGACGGTGGGCAGGCCGGGCTGACCGGTTACCAGATCAACTGGGACGTCATCGGACCACGCTCCGACGACCTGGTGCAGTTTCCCAACCAGGGACCGAACCTGGACTTCGCGCCCCCACTGCCCGGTGCGTACTCCGTTACCGCCACCCGCCAGCCAAAGGCACTGCCACCAGCACCGACGCGGGACTACCCGACCCCGGGCGATACCCCGGCACTACCCGGCTTCGAGGGCTCCTCTGGCGAGGGGGGCAAGCAAGCCAGCGGTAGCTCGGTGGGCAATCCGCCCGGCGGCGTGGAGGTCCTGGGCAAGGCCCGCCGGTCGGAGGGCGGCGTCGACAATACCGAGACCGAGCCGTGGGAGATCACGGTCCAGTCCAACGTCGTCAACTCGCAGGGCAACGTGCCGGTGAGCCTGCAGCGCACCCAGGTGGTCGGTACGCCCGACCAGGTGCTCTGGACGCTCATTCGCAACCGCACCCTGGCGATCGGGTTCCGCCGCTACAAGGAGTTCATCGACGCGGTGCTCACCCGAGGCATCGACGTCCGCAACCGCAACGGCACGGGCCAGGCGCTCAACTTCACCGGCACCCAGGCATACCAGGTGCTCAAGCAGGCCACCGATGCGTTCCTCATGCAGGAGTGCGGCGTGCTCGACGCGGACGAGAACTGTGTCGAACCGGTCGGCTTCCTCGACCCCGACCTGATGGAACGGGAACTGGCCACCGATTCGCTGGAGGCCCGCGCATTCCTCGAGCCCGAAGCGCGCCGCTACGCCCGGACCGCCCCGGTGACCCTCGAGGAGCTCAAGTTGCTGCGCCAGCAGTTCTACGAGCTGATCAAGCTGGACGGCGTGGTCACCCTGCCCTACCTGAAGATCATCCGTGATCGGCTGGCCGATATTCCGATCAAGGACCCGGGGGAGATCACCAGCAACTGCTACGGAATCCTGCGCTCCCGGCTGACCGGGCCGCTGACCATGGAACTGATCTGGTCGTACTGGCACGAGGAGGGCATGCTCGTCCAGACGCTCAATGCGATTCTCATGCGGTTCCAGAACCGCCGGCCCGGCGAGGGCCGCGATCCGCTGGTGCGTTTCGATCTCGACCCGCTGCGCCCGCTGGCGAACCTGTTCTGGGGTTTCGTCGAGGACGAGGTGCACCGGCTGACCGTGCGCAGGCGGGCCTTCGAGTACGACCACGAGTACGGGCTGAAGCTCATCGGCCGGGCGATCACCGACCATCGGACCAGCGACAGCCGGTCGAAGTTCATCGAGTCGTTCCACACCCTGCTACACCTGTCCCACCTGTTCTTCAAGGAGGACGACGACACAACGGTGATCGCGGACGGTTTCCCACTGCTCAATGCGCTGCGCGAGACCCATCTGGTGCTGGCCGAAGGGGCGCACAACCAGTTCGGCGACCTACCGTCCGCATCGCGTGCCGAGATGCTGATCATGCAGTGGCTGCTGGCGCGGCCGGAGATGCGCGAGTTTCTCGGTGGGCGGGTCATGGTGCCCTACGAGGAGGAGTGGATGGACCGCGTCGACACGATGAAGCAGATCCAGGGCTGGTCGGACACCAGCATCACGCACACCCGGGACATGGGCGTGTTCGGCGAGCAGTTGTTGCTGGGCATCCGGTACGGCAACTGGAGTGTGATCAACGACCCGCAGCAGGCCGCCAACTGGGCGCGTTACTGGCGCGCGGAGATCCAGCGTTACACCCACGCCTACCGGGCGGCCACCGGCGTCGACCTGACCGTGAAGGCCGACGCCACCGTGCCTGCCTACCTGCTGCAACGGCGTTTGGTCGCGCAGCGGCAGGCGACCCGTTGAGCGGCGTACCGCGACCCCCGACGGCGGACTTCACCTCGTCGCTCTACCTCGGCATGCGGCACGCCAGCACCGAACTGCCCGGCTGGCCGGCGCTGACCACCGGCCGGCCGGCGGTGCTGGAACCCCCGCCAGGGGCGGTGGCGACGGCCGCCCGGCTGGCCGCGCTCACCGGCGCCGAGGAGGCGGTGCTGACCCGCTCGACGCTGCACGGGCTGGCCGACTGCCTGGACGTGCTCGCCGGGCCGGATACCGGGCTGGTGGTGGACGCGGGCGTCTACCCGGTAGCGCAGTGGGCCGTGCAGCGAGCGGCTGCCCGCCGTATCCCCGTCGTGACGGTCGGGCACCACGAGCCCGCCGTCCTGGCAGCCGCGGTGCGCCAGCTGGCCGACCGGGGGCTGCGGCCGGTGGTGGTGGCTGACGGGGTGTGCACCGGGTGCGGCCGGGCGTACCCGGTGGCGTCGTCGGTGGCCGAGGTGGCGTCGCTGGGCGGGATACTGCTGCTCGACGACACCCAGGGGCTCGGCATCCTCGGCGTCCGCGCGGATCATGCGCGCGCGCCGTACGGCCGGGGCGGGGGCGGGTCGGTTCGCCATGCCGGTGTCGGGCACGGCGCGATCGTCACGGTGTCCTCGCTGGCCAAGGCGTTCGGCGCACCCGTGGCGTGCACGGCGGGACCGGCCGACGTGCTGGCCCGGGTCCGGGTCGCGGGCAGTGCGATGCACTCCAGCCCACCCTCAGTGGTGGACGTGGCCGCGGCGGCCAATGCGTTGGACCGCAACGCCGCGACCGGCGATGCGCTGCGCGCGCTGCTCGTCGACCGGGTTCGGACGCTGCGTCGCCGCGTTGCCGAGCATGGTCTACCGCTGGTCGGTGGGCTGTTCCCAGTGCAGAGCACCCCTGCGATCAGCGTAGCCAGCGGGCGTCGGCTACTCGGTCGGCTCGCGGCGGCCGGGGTGCGCGCGGTGCTGCTCAAGGCCTGCGGCGGCAGCGCGATCGCCCTGCTGCTCACCGCGGCGCACCAGCCGGCGGAGATCGAGCGGGTGGCGGACGTGCTGGGCGCCGCGTGGCACGAGTTAGCCGGGCCGGTGCGCCATGCCCGCTGACTCACCGGCCATCGCCCCGGTCATCGACTGCCACTGCCACGCGGGCAAGGGTGACGGTCTGACCGGCCCGTGGGACACCGATGCCCCGCTGGGCGACTACCTGCGCCGCGCCGCGGCCGCGGGTATCGATGCCACGGTGCTGTTCGCCCCGTTCAGCTCCGACTACGCCGCGGCCAACCGGGAGGTGGCCCGGATCGTGCGCACCCGGCCAGCGCAGTTCCTCGGCTTCGCGTTTGTCCACCCGGAACGGGACCGGGGCCGGGTGGCCGAGCTGGTCGGGCAGGCGGTGCTGGAGTACGGGTTCCGCGGCATCAAGGCGCACCGCCACGACGGCCGACTCACCAGAGAGGTCTGTGAGGTGGCCAGCCGGTGGCGGCTGCCCGTGCTCTACGACGTGATGGGCGACGTCGCGCCGATCGAGTTGTTCGCCGAGCAGTACCCACAGGTGGCGTTCATCATCCCGCACCTGAGCAGCTTCGCCGACGACTGGCGCGCCCAGCGCGCGTTCCTCGACGTGCTCGCCCGGCACCCCAACGTGCACACCGACACCTCCGGGGTGCGTCGCTTCGACCTGCTCGTGGAAGCGGTGCACCGGGCCGGTCCTGCCAAGGTCCTGTTCGGCTCGGACGGCCCCTGGCTGCACCCCGGTGTCGAGCTGGCCAAGGTCCGAGCGCTGGGCCTGCCCGCTGCGGCCCAGCGGCTGGTGCTCGGCGGTAACCTGCTGCGCCTGGTGGCCAGGGTGCGGACCAACCGCCCGCTCCCGGCCGCGGCCGGGCTGGGCGAGCTGCCGATGGCGGCCGACCCGTGGGAGCGGCGGTGAGGGTCATGACAGGCGACTGGTACCGCTACGGCACCACCATCATTCTCGACGATCCATTCGCCGGTGAGCTGGAACAGCAGCCGGCCACGTTGCTCTCGCTGGCGGGCTACGACGGGATACTGGAATCCGAAGTACCACGTAGATTGGTGGTGGGTGCTGGTGCAACGCCCCCACCCCGCCCAAATAAATTTCGTAATCCAGCTACCACCGCGACGATGGATCCGGATCCGCGGAGAAATGCACACTTCCGGATGCGTATACAGAATGCCCTGAACCACCCGATGGGGCCACGTGGGGAGCGGTTCCATGAAATCATCTTCGAAAGAACTGGGCTCATGCAAGGCGGCCTTGATAGAGATGCAGTCAGCGCAGCGCACCAGCTCTTGCTTCCCGGCGGGAAGTTGGTCATTTATCTCAAATCTGTCCCTCAGTACGGTGCGGCTGGAACAGTACACGCAGTAATGTCTCTAGTGCCTTCCCAGCTCTTCCGTGACATCACGACAAAGATCATTCCAGGTAAGGGGAAGAATCAACCACACGTCGTGCTTGTAGCTACCAGGCAGTGATCCTGAACAGCTCCTCAAAGCCGACCGCTACGATTGACCGGAGGTAGTCATGAATCAGTACGATGGCCTGATAACGGGGACCGGTTATTGGCATCGTCACGGCAGCTCGATCACACTCGACGACCCGTTTGCGGGCGCAGCTGAGACCGAGCACGAGGGACCGATCGAGCTGGCGGTGCGCTTGGCGATCACCATGGGAAACCGCGACGAGAACTCGCTGACCAACCTCGTCTTCTTCGCACGGCATCCCGAGCGGAGGGGACGCCCCATCGACAGGACGGACCCCGACTTCTCGACGCTGAGCAAGGAGTGGCTCGACATCCGCAACACTATCGTGAAGCCGATGTTGCGGAGCACCGCGGGGACGTCGTCGCCACCCGCGTCGTCCTCCATTCCGAGCGGCTCGAAGGGGCCACTTCCGCTGGTTTCCACTCCCATTCCCCCGAGCGGCCCGGGCTTCACCACGAGCGGGACACGTGTCAAGTACGGGATACCGGAGACCATCGACGCGCTGATGTGGATTGGTGCTGAGTGGGGGCGTCGCCATCCCGACGTGACTTTTATGGTGCGCGACATCAGCCGTCTTGGCGGGGGGAAACAAGCTCCCCACAAGAGCCATCGCATCGGGCTGGACGCCGACGTCCAGCTGCTGAAGGATGGTAAGAAGATGGACGTGACAGGCCGGGACTACCCTGCCTTCCAACCTTACGTTCAGGACCTCGTCAACATCATCGAGTCGAACCCCGTGTTACCGGTCAAGGTGATCGGGATCAAGGATCCACTGCTGAAGGGCAGGACCGTCAGTCAGTGGGATGGCCATGTGCGGCACCTGCACGTGCGTTTCTGCATGCCACTGTCACGCCGCGCCGAGCTCGATACCAAGAAGGTAGGTGGCACGCCGGCGTCGTACTACCGGTGCGCATCCTCTGAGCAGGAATTCGAGGGGATTTTCAACGAAGCCGAGGTTGAGCACGCATGGGAGGGAGTGCGCTACTGAGATGCTGTGGGTCAGGTCGCTGCTGGCGTGCGGCCGTTCGCGTACCATTTCTGCACCATGCGGTCGGTCACTCCGAGTCGGTGCGCGGCCTCCTGCAGGTCGTTGTCTGCCCGCCGGACAGCCAGTCGCACTGCGGTGTCGGCGGCCGCGTCCCGGATTTCCCGGTAATTGCGACCAGCGTGCAGGGCGGCCTCCACCGCATCGTCCAACAGGCCGTCGATGCGGTGCTCGGCGGCCCACGTGCTGTCGGTGGGGCGCTCCTCGTCCGGGACGTCGCCTGGCGTGACCGGCCCCGGGTTGACGTGCCGGGCCGCGATCCGCAGTGCCAGCTGCCGCAGGTCACGCACGTTGCCCGGGTAGTCGCGCTGCTGGACCAGGGCCACCACCGAGGGGTCGAGCGGCAGCTCGGCCGCGTCCATTACCTCGGCGAGGAAGTGCCGGAACAGCGGCAGGATGTCGCCGCGGCGCTCCCGCAGCGGCGGCAGCGCGACGATGTTGGCGGCCAGCCGGTGGTACAGGTCGAGCCGGAAGCGACCGGCCGCCACCTCGGCGGGCAGATCCCGGTTCGTGGCGCACACCAGCCGGAAGTCGGTCGACCGCCAGGTGTCCCCGCCCACCCGCTTGTAGCTGCCCTCCTGCACCACCCGCAACAGCTCGGGTTGCAGGCTGATCGGCAGCTCGCCCACCTCGTCAAGAAACAGCGTCCCCTTGTTAGCCGCGGCGAACGCGCCGTCCCGTGCGGTCATCGCGCCGGTGAAGGCTCCCCGCTCGTGACCGAAGAACTCGCTGCCCGACAGCGTTGACACGATCGTGGTGCAGTCCGCCACGATCAGGTCACGCTTGCCCGGTCGCTGATCGAGGTGATGGAACAACCGCGCGACCAACTCCTTGCCGGTTCCGCTCTCCCCGGTGACCAGCAGTGCCGCCCTGGTGAACCGAGCCACTTCGACCACCCGCCGCAGCGCTGCGATCCAGGTCGCGCTCTGCCCGAGCAGTTGCCCCCGCACCAGCGGTGAGCCGACGATGGCGTCCACTTCATGCCACCGGCGCAACCGGGCCAACACCGCGGCTCCCGGGTCGCCCACGGATGACCAGCACAGCACATCGGACGCGCCGCGGGCCAGCAGCCCCCACGCCAGGTCGTCGGCGCAACCGCCGGTACCAGCCACGACCAGCACTCGGCCCCCACGTCGGGTCCCATCGCAGTGGGCCGCGACGACGTCCAGCAGCGCGTGATCCGGCTTGTCGCACACGCACAGCCGGGTCGGCTCAGTGCGGTCCGCAGCGTTGCTCGTCTGCTTGCTGTCGCTGACAACTCCGTTGTGCACAACTACCCCGCGAGCGATCAGGTCGGCGCCGACCGCGGCAGACAGCGCCGCGTCGCGCTGCCCGACCTGATGGATGGTGCAGGTGATTCCCGAGCTGCTCACGGCCCGATCCCCTCACCCCAAACGCGCCATCCTTCCCCTCTTTCAGTCAAGATAATCCTGGGTCTTGTGGTCACGTTAATCTCGATCGGGTGATCGATATATCACTCTAATGGCGGACTTGCGGACATGCTCGTCAGCGGCGTAGGAAGGTTCTCACGACGCGGGAGGCCGTGATATCGGTGCGCGTCTGGTACAGGTTCGTCGGCTGGTGTAAGTGCAGACAGCTGGACAGGTCGCCATCGCGACGCGGAGCTTGGAGGGCTCGAGCGATGGCCACGACCGGTTCAGCACTCCCTGGCGCAACTCCAGCTGGGCCCTTCCATTCCGTTGCCGCAGGTTTTCGCCTGCCCTCCCGTCCTGGAGACCCACGATGGTCACAAGAAAGTCTGGAACCAGCCCGACAGCTACTACTCCTACCGCTGGAGCTACTCCTACCGCTGGCCCGGTTACCAGCTCCACCGCCAGTTCCAGCACCGGTCCGGCGGTCAGCTCGACAACGTCTCCCGTCACCGATTCTCTGCCCCCCGAGCTGTGCGAGGTCGCCAGCGTAGGGTTCACGCTGACCCCGGTGCCTGCTCCGCGCGGGTTGATCAGCACGGATCGCGTGCTCGGCGCGGGATCGCTTCTGCTTGCCTACCGCTACGGCGACCAGCTGCGGTTCTTCGATGCGGTGGACCGGGCCCGTGAACTGCTGGACACCGACCTGCTATGCCTCGAAGACACCGGCGACCAGGCGCTACTCAACCGGCTCTATTGCTGGCCGGAGCTCGAATACCGGGTGAGCGCCGCCACTGTCCGCAGGCTGGTGGCAGAGGTGTTCGGGATTCCGAATCCCGATGTGGCCGAAGGTGAGCGCGACACCGCTATCCAGGCGATGCTGGTTCGCCTGCTCGACGCGATCAACGCGGTCTGCGACCCGGGTCCCTTCCGCACCGAGTCGACGCCGTTCACCCAGCAGCGACTGGATTACGCCGCTTTCGCCGTGCAGGCCCGGCTGTCGCGGTCGATGAGGGGCTTGGTCACCATGCAGGTGCGAGACCTGCAGCGGCAACTCACCGCGGCGACGGATATCTTGATCGATCTTGCGTCCCGCCTGCAGTTGCCGTGCCGACCTGGTCTTACCGTTGGTGACCCCGTTCAAGATCCGTGGGGTTCGCTCGAAGTGTTGGTCGGTGACCAGCTTCGAGCCGATGGCGTGGATCTGTTCGAGGCGGCGGACATCGCCGACGCCTGGCGCGTGGTCTTCGATTTTCTGGCCGACTTCACCGGCGGCATCGGTGCCTGCCCCGACGAGCTGTGCCAGGCCGCCGCGGTGCTGCGGCCACCGGCCTCGGACTGCATCCCGGTCTGCGAACCGAGCAAGGCCCAGCCGCAATGATGCGTCTCGAGCTGCGGTGCACGCCGCGGACCGGACGGTGTGACCTCGCCTGGCTCGCCGACCTCACCGGCTCGCTGGACGAGATCTGTGACTTCCTGCTCCGCGCGGAGCTCACCGCTGCGGTGCAGGAAGAGACACCCACGGCGCTGTCGAGCGAGCAGCTGCAACGGGTCGTGGACGGCCGTGCGATCCAGATCGGCAGCCCGATCGTGCGCGTCCGGGACGGCCCGCTGATCGTCGAACTGGCGGTACAGCTGGTCAACGGGGCGATTCCGGTTCAGGTTCTGACCTCGCTGGGGTTGCTGTTCACGAAGGGGCCAGAGCTCGCCGCCTGGCCCGGTCATGTCAAGGCGGCCTGGTACGCGGCATGCCGCGATGCCGAGCAGGTGTGGCAGGCCTATGCGCGAACCAGGGAGGCGTCCATCGTCGAGGTGATCGAGGACATCGCAGGATCCGGCCGAAAGGAGGTCGAAGGGCCGGAATCAGAGCCCGGGCGCACGCCGCTTCCGGGCTCCCCGGGCAGGCGACAGGTGTCGGCGGACCTGCCCCCTGGTGTCCGGCGTGCGCCGTCCCTGGACAGCTGATCTCAGCTAGCATCCGGCAGCCATGACCGTTCACGCACTGTCGACGACGCCGCCTGCTCCCCGTGTACAGGGCAACGCCGCCCTCGAAGCGCTGCTGGAGCAAGGCGTCACCTGGGGCGACAGCAGCGAGTGGATCCCGGTGCTACCGGAGAACTCGGTTGATCTGTGGTTCACGAGCCCGCCGTACGCCGATGCTCGCGCCTACAGCCGGATCCACCCTGATCGCTACGTGGAATGGTTCCTGCCGTTCAGCAAGGCCATGTTGGTGGCGACCAAGGACACCGGCTGGCTTGTGGTGAACATCAAGGAACGGGTCGCGAAGAGCGGGCCACTGCAGGGCCAACGGCACCCTTACGTGTATCAACTGGTGCTCGCGCTCCAGCACCAGGGATGGCGGTGGCTGGAGACCTACATCTGGTGCAAGCCCAACGCGGTGCCCGGTCGTTTCGGGCCGCGGGCCAAAGACAGCTTCGAGTACGTTTACACGTTCGCGAAGGGAGCCAAGCCCTACTTCGATCTCGACGCCATTCGCGTCCCGTATCGGGCGACTCCCGAGGAGATCGAGCGCCGCAGAATGGACACCCTCGGCCGCCGCAACACCGAGGCCGGCTTTGGGCGGGACCGGACCCGGACCTACCTTCGCGGCGGTGCCGACCCCGGCAATGTGGTCACCGTCCCGCTGACCTACAACCAGCACAAGGGTGCAGGTGGGCACACGGCCGCAATGCCCGAGGCCCTGGCGGAGTTCTTCGTGCGGGCCTGTTCGCCGCCCGGCGGCGTGGTGATCGATCCTTTCGCGGGTTCGGGAACGACCTCGGTGGTTGCCCGCCGCCACGGGCGAAGGGCAGGCGGACTTGAGATCCACCGGAGTTTCGTTGCCGCGGCCGATGAACGCCTGCGTGCCGGGGTTCCGGACGAGACCCCGGTCGTGATCGAGCTAGCCCGCTGATCCGCCCCGACGCGGTTTACTCACGATCATGAATAATTTTACTCACGATCATGAGTAAACTGTGGGCATGGGCTTGCCGGAGTACCGCCGTCCGCTGTTCGATCTGCTGCTGGAGCGCGTCCGGCAGCCTCGGGTGTTCATCCAAGTCCTCGCGGGCCCGCGGCAGGTCGGCAAGACCACGCTGGTGCGGCAGGTCCTCGCCGCGACGGAGCTACCGTCGCACTACGCGTCCGACACTGCGTGACCGGGCCTGGATCGAGACGCAGTGGGCCGTCGGGCGGGTACGGGCTCGGGAGGGTGAAGCCCACGGTGGCCTGCTCGTCCTCGATGAGGCGCAGAAGATCACGGCGTGGTCTGAGGTCGTCAAGCGACTGTGGGACGAGGACACCGTTGCCGGGTTGGGTCTGCGAGTGGTGCTGCTCGGCTCAGCGCCTTTGCTGGTCCAGCGTGGACTCACCGAGAGCCTGGCCGGCCGGTTCGAGCTGGTCCGGGTGCCGCACTGGTCCTTCGCCGAGATGCGAGCGGCGTTCGGCTGGGATCTGGACCGGTATATTTACCACGGCGGTTACCCCGGTGCCGCTGCGCTGGTAGGTGATCACGAGCGGTGGGTCAACTACATCCTCGACTCGTTGGTTGAAACGACGATCTCCCGGGACGTGCTCCTGCTGTCCCGAGTAGACAAGCCTGCTCTGTTGCGGCAGCTCTTCCGGCTCGGTTGCGACTACTCAGGCCAAATCCTGTCCTACCAGAAGATGCTCGGTGAGCTGCAGGACGCCGGGAACACGGTAACCCTCGCGCACTACCTGGAGTTGCTCGCCAGCGCGGGGCTCATCGTGGGTCTGCCGAAGTTCGCCGGGGCGCGCGTGCGGCAGCGCGGCTCGAGCCCGAAACTGCTGGTGCGCAACACAGCCCTGATGTCGGCCTTCCTCGGACTGTCCCAGTCCGAGGCTCGACGTACACCGCAGATCTGGGGCCGCTTGGTCGAGTCGGCGGTGGGGGCGCACCTCTGCAACAGTGCAACCAGCGCCGTCACTGAGGTCTTCTACTGGCGTGAGCGCGGCAAGGAAGTCGACTACGTGGTCCGTTCGGGGCGCTCGCTGGTGGCTTTCGAAGTGAAGAGTGGCGATGGCCGAACATCACCCTCTGGCTTGCCCGAGTTCGCGAAGGTGTTCGGTCCGAATCGCACGCTGATCGTCGGTGCGGATGGCATCCCACTGGCTGACTTCCTGGCCGAACCGCTCGAATCGTGGCTCTGACTCGCGATGGTTTGCGCGCTAATTCCTATCTCACGCTGCTGCCGCTGGCTACTGGGTTCTCCAATGCGGGATCGAGGGGGACTTCCGTTCCGTCTCGACAATCGATGAATGTCGCCTCGTCGGTTTGGACGACGGGGATCTGTGCCTCGGCAGCGGCGTACGAGTGCTCGAAGTCGGCCCCCGGCAGGTACGTCACCGCCCCGGCTGAGCACGCCGCCGCCGCTGGCGCCACCTCCTGCCCACCGGCGAACAGAACCCGCTTCGACCGGAGCTCGGCGAGCGCCGCGCCGGTGACCTGGCTCCCCTTGCTCAGTGTGACTCGACGCACCACCTCGTCGGCGTCGTGATCCGTGGTGTTCATGCCCCGGTCCCTCGTGCGGATCGGCCACTTGCTGCCGTCATCTTCCCGGAGTGGCTGAGAAAGTCCAGCCAGACAGCGCAACGACTACGGAGACGCTGGTCAGCGATGCTCGGAGCGGCCAGCGACCGGGATGGATGGGCTGATCGTCCTTCGGGTCGTGGTCGAACCGGGCACGCAGTGATGCCACTGCTGTCCCGCGTCACTCGATGTTGGGGCGGCCGACTAGCCTGGGCCGATCATGGGCTCCCATGCGCCCTCAGGGCGAGACACAGGACGAAGATCTTGACCTCTACCAGCTCCACCTGTGCTGTTGCTTTCGGGTGCAGCGCTTCTGAGGGGACTGAATTGTTAGTCACGGGTGGTTGACAGGGTGTGATGGCAAGCGGGGTGGGTTCCTTCTGTCTACGTTCTTGGGTGTCTGACCAGAACAGAAAAGAAGGAGCC
>JBQTGW010000028.1:0-3804 GCA_052390495.1 Pseudonocardiales bacterium | reverse complement strand
AGCAAGGAAGGAACTTCAGCAACTTCCTGCCCGCAATCAGCAAGGATGCCCTGAACAGAATCAGCGCGGAGGTGCGGTCCTGGCGACTGCACCGCCGTACTGGCTGCACCTTCAAGGACCTCGCACGGCGCATCAATCCGATCGTGGCCGGGTGGATGCACTACTATGGGGCGTTCTACCGCTCCGCGTTGTATCCGCTCCTGTCACGCATCAACGCCTACTTGGTGGGCTGGATCCGCAAGAAGTACAAACGGCTGCGAGGCAAGAAGAAAGCCCGCGTGCCGGCAAGGGATCACCGAAAGGTATCCCCGGATGTTCACGCACTGGAGATGGGTCGCTTCGGTCCAGCGCGTCTGACGACCAGGATGACAAGAGCCGGATGAACCGAGAGGTTCACGTCCGGATCTGTGGGAGCCGGGGGGGTGCAAGTCCCCCCGGCCACCCGACCCCAGGCCACCCGACCCAACTGCGTCGAGGTTGCCGTCGCTGGTCAGGCCGTCGCGGTGCGTGACTCCAAGCATCGCACTGGCGGCACTGTGGTCGTTTCCCAGCCCGCCTGGTCCGCCTTCACCTCCGCTCTGCGCTGCGCAGGTGCTCATCTGGGTTTTCCTTCCCTCAGGTGGATACCGGCCGGGCCCACGCGAGCAACGCAGGCCCGGTCGGCCACACCCAGACGCAGGGGGCTGACACCACGCCCAGGCAGCTCTGGCGTCATCCATCGCAATGCCAGGCGGGAAAACGGTATAGGTGGGAGAGCGGTTCAGAGGGGTACGCTGCGTACCCGGTGACGGGCGGTCCCCTACTCCTGGATGCCGATCCGGGATGCGATTCGCTCGACGTCCTCGCGACTGGACGCGGGCACCATCCGCAGCAGCTCATAGGCTAGTGCGCGGGCCGGTGGCGAGTAGATCACTGTTTCCGTGGAGGCTTCCAGCGCTTGTCCGAGGAGGTGCGTGGCGCCGAGTTCCTGATCGTCGAGCCGGTAGCCGCGGGCCAGTTCGAGTAGGTGCCTGGCCCGTCGTTCGGTCGAGGGGATCGAGGCCGGATCGATGTTCGCGGCGAGGCGGAGCGCCTCGTTCCCCCGGCCGAGCGCGACCGCGACCATGACGGCGTACACCTCGACGAGGACCCGCCCGATCCTGGTCCGCGAATGTGCGTACCCCTCGGGCAGCAATCGCTCAGCGGCAGCCCGGCCCTTCTCCCACCGCGCCCACGCCGATTCATCACCGGCGCGGGCGAGCGTCAGGGCGGCGCACATCTCCAAGTCGACGTACATCGCCGCCGACTCCCGATCGTCTTCGACTCGATCCCGGACCAGTGCGATCGCCGAGTCCACCTCCAGCACGGCATCCTCGTGATGGCCGATCGCCCGCACCAAGGCCGCGTAATACCAGGAGGCACGGGCTATGACCAGCGGATCGTCGCTGGCCTGGGCGGCGGAATAGGCACGGTCGGCCGACATCCAGACCAGCTCGCGGTCCCCGTGCCAGGCCAACCACGCCTGTGCCAGGTGATAGGTCTCGGCGAGCAGCCGATGCGCCTCGCGCCGTTCCTCACCGTCATACAGCGCGACGGCCCGACGGGCATCGCGGATCAGTCGCGGCAGAACTTTGCCAACTTCGGTGCGCTGCTTGCTGGAGGTATGCCAGACCTGCCATGCCGACTCCAGCGCTGCCCGGATGAAGCTCGTGGTCTCCGGCTCCCCGTCGTCGATGCGTTGCACCAGCAGCGCGCGGCGCACCTCCGGCACCGCCTCGTGCGTGGGCTTGTGGAACACGGTGTAGGAGAAATCAGGCCCGTATAAGGCCGCGAGGTCCTTGATGCCGAGCACCCGGGCAGCGCGGAGCGCCATGTCCAAGGTGAGCTCGCGGCGACCGACCTCGATCGCCTTCACCGTCTCCGCGGAGCAGCCCATGAGCCCGGAAAGCTGAGGGCGGGACTTCCCGGCCGCCTCGCGGAACAAGCGAAGCCGAGCACCGGGGGTCAAGTCATCGGCATTCATCACAGGTTCCTCCCACAGCCAGACGTACCCGAAGGGTACATCTGTACCCGGTCTCGGCGTGGTCGGCGGTGTTGCGGCCGGTGCGCCGGTCAGCCTCGGCCAGTCGGGCAGCACCATGCGCAAGAGCTCTGGTTTAGTACTACTACATCCACACTTTGACACTGAGTGAATTCAGAATACTTACAGTGATACGGCGGGTGGGTGATGTGCCTTATTCATCGTGAGTTTCAGTCGCTGTCTCCAACCAAAAAGATCATCCTTCCCGCCGGGTGAGAAGTGCGGTCACTGGGGGGCCTCAAACCGCGATTAGCCTCCAAATGGCTGTCCATGGGGTGCCTAAAACCGCTGTGAGGATCCGAATCGCGGTTTTGAGCACCCCGCCGAGTGCCATTCGGAGCCTAATTGCGGTCGAGGGGTGTCGGGTGGGTTGGTGCTTCCAGATGGTGAGACGGTTGATCTCTCTGGTTGGGGTTGGCGGCGGTGGTTGCCAAGAAGATGTCGGGGCTGTGCCGCGTTTCGCCCGGCATACCTTCAGGGGGGCACTCACCGTGAAAGCGCGGCTGTAGCTTTAAGCCCGGGTTGTGGCGACTTGGCGGGCGATGCGGGCCAGGTTCTTCGCGTCGGAGCCCGGACGGGTTGCCAGGATCTCGGCCAGTGACACGAGGTGCGGACGGCGAGGGTAAGGCACCGAGGGCAGCGCAGTCACCTCGTCGAGGGCCTGGTGGGTGAGCGCCAGACCGCCCGCCTCGTCGGCCTGGACGTGGATGGTGGCCAGGGTCAGGCGCGCCTTGACCCCGTCGCGGCGTTCGTGCTCACCGAAGGTCCGGGCCGCCGACGCCGCGAAGGGTTCAGCGTCGTCGAGCCGTCCCAGGCGCCGGACCGCGTCGGCCGTGGCCCAGGCGAAATCGGCGCGTTGAAAGACGTCTGGCGGTTCCCAGCCGTCGCGTGACTGGCGCAGGCAGATCAGGGCCTGCTGGTGGTCATTCATCCGGGCGTACGCCGACGCTGAACTCACTTGCAGCTGGGCTTTTAGAACCGCAGTCCGGGGGTCGTCACCAGCAGCGCGTAACAGCACACTTTGCCCCAGCTGGTAGCACTTGAGCGCATGGTCCGGATGGCCGGTCACCGCTTCCAACTGGGCTGCGAACTTGAGAGCCTTGGCCGCGCGATGATGGTCACTGACCTTGATCGCCAGCTCGATGGCCTGGCGGTAGTGGTTGCGCGCGTGGCGGTGGTAACCGGCATCGAAGCAGCACAGGCCAGCCAGAATGTGCCGTTCGGCCAAGGCCGAGCCTAGGGCGCACTTGACGGCCTTGGCGCCGTCCACGCCCATCCACCGGGTGAAATGCTCCGCTGAAGCGCTGGCGATGTCCGCCTGCCCGCCGTGTGCACGATACAGTGCCCGCACGTGCTCGGTCGTCTCCTCGATCCCAGGGCCACGTCAAGTTCACTGGTTGTGTTGCACTCATGACGCCAAGTGATGCACCGCGGAACGAGGAGCCCCCGTGAACGCCCCCGCTCCACCCACCCCCTCACCCCCCCGTTCGGGGTCAGCTGGCCAGGTGCCTCGCGCCGCCCTGAGTGCTGACATGCCCGGATCGCGCAGACGTCATCGCTGGGCAGCTGCTGCGGGCGCATGATCTCAGCCAGAGCACTCAGGCCACCCCTCCCGTGATCGCCGGAACTGGGGGGGGGGCGCGGCCGCGGCCCCGCCCCACCACCCCCCACCGGCCACCACCAACCCCCCCCGCGCCCCCCCGACCCCCCCCCCCCCCCCGCGCCGCGAGCCCCACACCCCCCCC
>JBQTGW010000027.1:0-4010 GCA_052390495.1 Pseudonocardiales bacterium | reverse complement strand
GATTGCTATGGAATCGCTCGGCCAGCGCCAGCTGTTACAACTACCCAGCACGCTAGCATAACGCCCCACGAGACCCCTGAGACCACGATTTGCTTCGAAATACGGGCGACCACGACGCTCTGCTGTCCCGGTGGCAGCCTCAATTTCACCCGCCAGGGCGGCGCGTAGCGCCTACGGAGTTGGCTCCTAATGGCGGACGCGGGTGGGGTGGTGAGCTAGCGGCGGTTGCTGAATTCGGGGGGTGCGACGGTTCCTGGGACGATGAGCAGGGTTGCGGTTGACGTTATCGGCGGCTGGTGACCGTCGACCGTGGCTTCGGCGATGCGGGTGCCCGGCGTTGAGTTCGGGAAGATTACCACCGGCGTGCTGAAGTTCCCGGCCAAATCTGCGGTGACAATGATCGGACCGGGGATCTCGGGCACCCGCACGATCACCGAACGCAGCGGGGCGAACCCAGAGCCGAACAGCGTGGTTACCCGGCCGTCCTGCACCACAGCCGGGTTGAACTGCAACAAGGGCGTAATTCCGCTGCCCTGCAGAGAGACCAGATGCGGCGCGTTGGGCGCGTTGTCGTCGAATCGGAGCACGGCGGGGCGCTCGCCTACGCCCTGCGGGCTGTATTGCAGCGTCACCGCGCACGTTGCATCGGGCGCTAGGGTGCGGCCGGTGCATTCGTCAAGGGTGATCGTGTAGTCCTGCGGGAACTGCGCTGGGCCCGCGTCGGTGGGAATCCCCACGGCGCTGATCGTCAAGGGCGCGGCGCCGGTGTTGCGCACGGTGACAGCACTGGGTGGGCTGACCGACAGTGGCAGGTTGGGGCCGAAGGACAGCGGTTCGGGCATGCTGGTGAACGCCCGGGGTGGCGGTCGCTCGCCAACGCCGAGCAGCGGCACCGGCAGTGGCGATCCCGTACCGCGGTAGCGGACGTCCAGCGTGCCCTGGCGCGATCCTAGGTCACTGGGGGAGAACCGCACCGACACCAGGCAGGAATCGCCCGCATGCAGGGTCCGTCCGAGGCACATCTCGGCGGTCACGGTGAAGTCGGCGGCATTCACTCCGCTGATGGCGAGCGATTCCACGACAAGTGGACCGAAACCGACATGGCGCAGGTTGGCCGATCCGAGGGTGGAACTGCCGGGCTCGATGGTGAAGAAGTTGAGTGGGCCCGCGGTCAGACTCGGCTCGAAGGTGCGCGCGAAGACGTCCTGTACGTGTCCGTTGGGGTCGGCGGGGACCAGTGTGGCGGCTTCCGATTCATAGGCCACCACGCCGCCGTCCGCGGACAGCACCGGAAAGCCGCTGGCGTCGTCGCCCTCGCAGGTATCGGTCGCAGCGAGTTCCAGGAGGCAGTCCCGGCTCAGGCTCGGTGAGGCGAGTTCGGCAGGCAGCCTCGGCAGGCCCGCCACCGCCTGCGCCGCATCGAGGACCAGATCACGGACCACGATATCGCAATGTGAAATGGCGGCCGGATCCGCGGGCAATAGCTGTGGTGGTTCGCCGAGACCGGGCTCGTTCTGCCCGGGGCCGAGCTCTACGTCGACGTCCGAATCTTCGTAGTTATCGGGATCGATTTCAGCGTCGATACTGGGATCGATACCACTGAGCGGACCGCGCGTTTCCGACTCTGGATTGCATTCTGTTTGCGGTCCGTCCACCCCGTTGTGTGTGCTGCGGGCGGAGGTGGTGAAGGCGAGGTAGCGGCCGTTGGCCGACAGCGCCGGATCGGCGCCGAAAACCTGATTCCCGCTGGTGTCGAGTGACACCACCGCCGACCGTGGGGCCTGGCCGTCCTCCCACGTCACGGTGCGGACCACCTGAGTTCCGGCGCCAGGGGAGGTGAAGGCGCCCAGGCGGCCATTGCCGGACAGTGTGGGTGCGGATTTGTAGCCCCGCGGAAACGTCAGCGGCGCGCCTTCCTCGTCGACGTCGAGCCGGGTGGCCGCGAAGTCCTCGCCCCCGGTGTCGGGCAGCGCTGGGATGGTGACGTCCACGCCGAGTACGGCGGAGCGCACGGGTGGCCCTTCACCGATCCGCGCCTCGAGCTCACCCTGCAGTTCGCCTTGGGCCACCAGCGCGATCCTGCTCCCATCGGCGGACAGCGCGGGCGCGGTCTCACTACGGACCAGTATCCCGTCGGTCTTCGCGTTGACCTGCTGCGAGCGCACTTCGGTGAGGGCACCGGTCGGGCCTTTGTCCAAGGAGCTGCGATAGACGACCGGCGCCCCTTCGGAGAGATCCGGGTTGCTGTTGAAACTCGTCTCGCCGGGCAGCACAACACCGACCCAGGCGACGACGTCTCCGGCTGCGGAGATGCTGGGAGTTCCGGCGGCACCAACGCGGCGTCCCTGGTCGTCGAACCGGTCCGGGCTCACCCGGGTGAACTCGTGGCAGTACAGCCGCTGTGGCTGGCACTGTAACTCGTCGAGAATGCCGTCGCCGTCGGGATCGCGATCCACCACGACCACATCGGCCTTGTCATCGTGGTCCGGTGGGCCGAGGTTGTTCGCCGTCGTCTGGAATGCGACATAGCGCCCGTCCGCCGAGATGGATGGGTTGCCGCTGTGGCCATTGGCGGGCACCGCCAGCACTTCGGGCCGCTGCTGGGAACGCAGAACGCTATCGGCGGGCAGCGGGGTACCGTGCGAAAGCAGCACGGTCCGCTGTTCCCGCAGGTCCCGCACGTAAACATCGAGGTCGGAGCCACCCTCTCGGCCGGCGTCGCGGGGGTCGAAACTGACGAAAGTGGCGAAGGCGACATAGCGGCCATCGGCAGAGACTGCGGCCTGCCCGCTGCCCTCGGAAGCAGGTTGTTGACCGACGGAGACGAGTTGGGTCGTGCCGGGGGAGACGGCGGCGTTGGCGCGGAGTGGCTGACCGGCTCCGGCCACTACCAACCCGGCCGCAACGAAGGCCGGGACGACGAGAAGGATCAGGGCGCGACCGAATCGGCTGCTCAGCGCGCTCCCGTCCATGGCGCCTCCTCGAGAGCGAACATCACCAAACTGGACAGTAGGCAGCGCCAAGTAGGCATCACCCCTTCACAAGGGGTGGACGTGGGGACCGAATCGGTTGCCCGATTGGGCCAGACTCATTGCCCCGGGGATCACCCCTGTGCAGGTGATCGAAGTTCACCATACTTGAGCACAATCGATCGCCATGGGTGCCATCACGTCCCTGGAACGCCGGAGCATTTCGGTAGCTCCCGGTGGGGAAGCTCGCTGCGCGGTGCTGGTGCGTAATACCGGAACGGTCGTGGACCAGTTCACCGTCGAGATCCTCGGTGATGCCAAGGGCTGGGCGCAGGTCGACCCTGCCGTGGTCAATCTGCTGCCGGACGCGGAGAGCACCGTTGTTGTCCTGTTCCGTCCTCCTCGGTCATCCGACCTGGCTGCGGGCAATGTGCCGTTCGGGATCCGGGTGTCCTCCCGGGAAGACCGGGCCGCAACGGTGATCGAAGAGGGCACGCTACAGATCGAGGCGTTCACCGACGTCCGTATCGAGTTGGTGCCCCGCCGGGCGTGGGGTCGGCGACAGGCGAAAATCGAGGTCGCCGTCGATAACCTCGGCAATCACCCGGCCACGCTGGCCGTCGATGCAGTCGATGCCGACGAGAACCTCCAGTTCCGTCCAGAGCACACCGACCTCACCCTCCAATCCGGGACGACGGCGTTCGTCGGCGTGCTGATACGCCCCGTGCGGACCTTCCTGCGCGGTCCCGAGCGGACCCTTCCGTTCCAGATCCGGGCTATCGGGCCAGGCCTGACGCCGACCGTCGCCGAAGGCGCGATGGTGCAGCAAGCGCGGCTGCCAAAGTGGCTGCCCGCCGCGATCGCCGCGCTGCTCGCCGTGTTGATCGGGCTGGTGGCGCTGTGGTTCGCCTTCTTGCGGCCCACCATTGTGTCGACAGCGCAGGAGGCGGCCGCCGAGGAGGTGCAGCAGGTGGCCGAGACGGCGAATGCGGCGAAGGTGCAGGCGGATGAGGCGGTGCGGGTGGCCACTGGTGGAGCGCC
>JBQTGW010000026.1:0-2012 GCA_052390495.1 Pseudonocardiales bacterium | reverse complement strand
CGGACGCCGAGCAGCGTTCGGTAACCATCGGCCCGATGTCGATGCCGGTGCCGGACATGATGACCGTGCGCGGCTTCGAGACCTGGATCCATACCGGTGACATCGCCGCCACGCTGAACCGTTCGATGCCGAGGCCGCCACCGGAACACCTGCACCGGATGGCCGATCTCGGCGCCCGCCTGCTGCCCGTCGCAGCCGCCTGCCGCAAGGTCGAGCACCGAGGCCGGTCACTGCGCCTGGTCCTGTCCGGCCCCGGCGGCGGCAGTTGGCTCGTACCGCTCGATCCACGACCTGACGCGGAACCAGCCGTCGAGCTGGTACTCGACGTGGTTGATTTCTGTCTACTGCTGGGAGACCGTCGCCAACCCGCGACGATCAAGGTCACTTTCAGCGGCGACGCCGTACTAGGCAGGCAGGTACTCGACGCCGCGCCGAGCCTCGCCGTCCCATAACCCCGGCCAACGAGCGGATGATAAGTCGAGATTTCACGACGGAGGTGCAGGCTGCGGCCTGCAGCGAGGAGTCGTGGATCGGTGGGACGAGTGAGTGGTGCGATGGCTGGTTCGTGCACCGTGACTACGTCTACGACGACTACGGCGCTGAACTGGGGCTGATTTCGCCCCACGGTTCTGGCTTCGCCGCCGCGACGGGCGATGTCGACCACCGCGACCACGGCCAGGCATTGAATTCCGCCGAACTGCTGGTTCTGCGGCTCCGGGCGGAGGGTGACGACATTCTCGCCTTCGGTGATGAGCCGAACCGCATCCTGATCTCCACGCTCGGCCGGGGTCCCACCAACCAATACGTCGACTGGGGCGCCCGTGATGTCCTGGATGTCCTGGATGTCCTGGCCGGCATCAAGGGTACCTACCGAATCGACCAGGACGCTGTGTTCGTATCCGGCTACTCCATGAAAGGGCAAGGAACGCTCCAGCTCGCCACCTGGTTCCCGGACCGCTTCGCGGGCGGCATGCGATGGGTTGGCCCCACCGGTGATTGCCTCAACGGCACGCCGCTGGCCCAGGGACGCCAGTGGGGGCTGGCCGGACTCGAGCCGGTCCACCCGTACTTCAGTAACTCCTCCGAAGAGGGTAGTGGCTGCAACTTCGCTACCCGTAGGAACACGCTGGACTTCCTCGAGAACACCCGCCACGTTCCGATCGCCCACCTGTATGCCGACCGCCGTGCGCACTACCGTGCTGCGCCGCCGCGGCAGCGGACCATGCCTGTGCGTGCCCCCCTAACTGCACCTGCTGCGAGGTGAGATGAGCAACTGGTTGCTCGGGCTGGTCATCGGCGCTGGATGTCTCGTGGCCAGCTGGGCTCTGCTCGTCGTTCTCGCTCACCGGCTCCCACCCGGCATCCTGCGCGATCTCGCTGCCTTCATCCCGGACTGCGTCACTACGGTCAGGCGACTCCGCAAGGATCCCACCGTTCCCCGCCGCGCCAAACTGGCGGTACTGATCGCGGGGCTCTGGGTGGCCAGCCCCATCGACCTCATCCCCGAGTTCCTGCCAGTCATCGGCCCACTGGACGACATCGTCGTCGTCGCTCTCGCGCTGCGCTACGCCGCCCGCCAGGTACCCCGCGATACCCTTCTCGACGCCTGGCCGGGTGACCCCCGCCTTCTGGAACGTCTCCTCGGCTCGGCTCGGGATCGCTAGCAGTTCCCACCGGCCAAGGCAGGATGGCAGCCATGGCAGACGATGCGGACGTGATCGTTGTCGGGGCGGGTCTGGCCGGGCTGGTCGCCACTGCTGAGCTGGCCGACGCGGGCCGTCGGGTGATCCTGCTGGACCAGGAGCCCGAGGCGTCGCTGGGCGGTCAGGCATTCTGGTCCTTCGGCGGGCTGTTCCTGGTCGACACCCCGGAGCAGCGCCGACTACGGGTCCGCGACTCCCGCGAGCTGGCCTGGCAGGACTGGCGCGGCGCGGCGGGGTTCGACCGGCCCGAGGACTACTGGCCGCGCCGGTGGGCACAGGCCTACGTCGACTTCGCCGCCGGAGAGCTAC
>JBQTGW010000025.1:0-2853 GCA_052390495.1 Pseudonocardiales bacterium | reverse complement strand
GACGAGTCTGACAGTTCTCCACCCGCCCCGCATCAAGTTCTGGAGCGGTACACGCTCCCTACACCTCATCCTCGAACGGCGGCAGCACAAGCGCCTCAGCGCGTACTACGAACTGGATCACCCTCGGAGGGTCTGCGGCCAATGCCTGCTCGGCCTGGCTGCGCAGAGTGGCTCGGTCCAGCAGGTGCATCCGGCTCCAGTCAATCTCGGCCATCTCGACCTCGCTGAGACATCCCGCCGGGGACTGCCACCACGTGATGCCCCGTCTGACGACGAGCCGATCCCGTATCTCCTCGTCAAGGGAGCGATGGGCGGCCGTTTCGGAGTCATCGATCACATCCTGTCCAGCACCTACGAGGGTATCCGACCAGACGGCGTAGGAGGCCTGGATCGTCTGCCGCCAGTCCCAAGCGTCAGCAATGTGCTGGAGTAACCTCGCGTGCTGCTTATCGACAACGTTGAAACTGATGGTCGCCACAGGCAAACCATACCCGGGACCCGTTGTCCTGACCTGCGCTCCTCGTGTGCTGGCCAGTCATGGGTGATCGTCGGATGCTGTTGCTGTCGATCTTGTATCGACTCGTGCGTTGCCTGCTCGGTCTGGTAGCCGTACTGGCGCAGTGAGACCTGAGCAAGGTCTCCGCAGCAACATTGCTGGGCCGCTTGGGCATCGGCATCGAGCCCGATGTCCGCATCTACCTTCAGCGTGCGTGTCTGGATTGACTCCGTATCAGCCAGGTTTCGCTCGTGACGGGCCCGGGTATCCACGCCCTAGCTAGCGACCCGTCGATGAGGAGAACGCAGATGGCTACCGAGGACAAGGCTGCACACAAGGCCACCGAACTCAAGGGCAAGATCAAGCAGGGCGCAGGTGAGCTGATCGAGGACGAGGAACTCCAGGCTGAGGGCGAAGTCGACGAAGCCGAGGGCAAGGTCAAACAGGCTGGCGACAAGCTGAAAGACGCAGCGCACAAGATACTGTAAAAGACACTTTGCCTGGCTAACCGAAAATGCAGTGATACCGAAATTGCAGTGGTATACCGGATTTCGGTGGCACAGTTGCCTTTAATGAGCTTCCAGAGCCGCTGGGTTGTACCGCCAAGGCCCGATTTCGACTTTCTCACTCCTGCATTAACTACCACAAGGAGACAGGAATGGATGCGTTGGATCTTCTGACCGCCGATCACAACAGGGTTCGCGGTCTGTTCGTCCGGTTCCAGGACGCCAAGGACAACGACGACACCGCCACGATGGGCGAGCTTGCCGAGATGATCTTCTCCGAGCTGAAGGTGCACACCGAGATCGAGGAGGAGATCTTCTACCCGGGCGTACGCGCGCTCGACGAGGAGATCGCCGAGGAGGTCGACGAGGGCCTACAGGAACATCACGTGGCTGACGTGCTGATCGAAGAGGCGCAGACACTGACTCCGGGTGACGACGAGTGGGTCGCGAAGATGGTCGTGCTCATCGAGAGTGTCGAGCACCATGCGAGCGAAGAAGAGCAAGAGATGTTTCCCCACGTGCGGTCCCGCAGCGACGCCGACACCCGCAACGCCTGGGGTGAACAGATGGAGGCCATGAAGGCTCAGCGGGGTGCGCCGACGTCTGCGGTGGCCGAGAAGTTGTCGACTGACGAGCTGCGTCAGCTCGCGACCGACCAGCAGATCCCCAACCGTTCCAAGATGAGCCGCGAGGACCTCATCGCTACCGTCGACGCCCGGTAGCGATGAAGTCCGGTTGGGCGGTTTCAAGCGGTCATAGCGACCCCCAAAACCCCGGCTTGACCTGGGTCCCTCGCGGGCGCCCCATCGGGCCTGCTCAGGGGCAGGTGGACACCTGCCCGATCCGCCAACCAGCGTACGGGCGCCCGCCCCAGGTCAAGCCGGGTGTCGCTATGACCGCTTGAGCCCAAGGTCCCTTCGAGTGAGTGGACACCCACCACCCGGCCAACATCGGCTGATACTGCGGCCGTCGAGGCCCCGCGTGCGGCTCGACAAAACGCGGCCGACGACCGCGAAGCCTCGACCGGTCCGCACCGTGATCCGCTGCCGACCAGAAGCGTTCGAAGGGCCCGGTCAACCGATCCGGGCCGGCGCGCTGATCGCTCGCGCGATGCGGGGCCCGACAAGCATCTCCGCGATCAGGTACGGTGCCGACACCGAGCTGATGGCCTCCTCACCGCGCCGGATCGTGATGACCGCGGTGTCCTCGTACGCCTCCTCCAGCGGGATGCCCGGGGTGAACAGGTCGCGGGCAACCTTGCGCATCGCCCGCTCCACATCGGCGCGCATCGCCACGCCCTTAGCCGCATGATCAGCGATGATCTTGTCGACCAAGGCGTTGCGAAGTTCCCCGGCCCGCACGGCCCGGCGGCTGCTCGCTTGGCTGGCCGGACGACTCGACCCGACCTGCGGCTACGTTGACCTGGTGGCACACACCCTATGGGCGCTGCTCGCCCACCGGCACTATCTTGCCGCCGGCGCAGTGGCCAAGGATCTCGCAGAGCGCGCCGAGTCGCTCATGGAAACCCAGGTAGTGTCTGCGCGGTCGCGGAGGGAACTGGGTGAGCTCGGCTTCTTGCTCCGTGCTAACGGCCCGAGGAACGGATCGTGATGACCGATCAGCCAAGACCTGCCAGCGCGAGCTTCGCCACCGCTGAGGAGTTGAACGACGTCGTCAAGCTCGCGTACGAGTGGGGTCAACTCAAGCGGCTTCCGCGAACGGGTTGGCTGCGCGCCGGCATCAAGTATCCGGAGACCGTCGCTGAGCACTCACTACGCACCGCAATGCTGGCGTGGGCGCTCGCTGGGCTGGAGGGCGCCAACCCAGAGCGCGCCGCCACGCTTGCGCTGT
>JBQTGW010000024.1:0-4298 GCA_052390495.1 Pseudonocardiales bacterium | reverse complement strand
CTGAGATCCTGCGCCCGCAGCAGCTACCCAGCGAGGACGTCTGCGCGATCCGGCCAGGTCAGCACTCAGGGCGGCGCGAGGCACCTGGCCAGCTGGCCCCGGAGGGGGGGTGGTGAGGGGGTGGGTGGAGCGGGGGCGTTCACGGGGGCTCCCCGTTCCGCGGTGCATCACTTGGCGTCATGAGTGCAACACAATCAGTGAACTGGACGTGGCCCTGGCTCTGTGGTGAGTTGCAGTTTGGGTTTCCCCCAGCCGAGGCTGTATCACTTGTGGGACCGCAACGGTGACCATGAGGTCGATCTGATCGCCGAGCTGGACGCCCACCGGCTCGTCGCCATCGAGGTGAAGGTGACCGCCGCGCCGCAGCCGGATTCGGCCCGGCACCTGATCTGGCTGCGTGCCCAGCTCGGCGAGCGTTTCACCGCCGATGTGGTGCTGCACATCGAGCCAACGGGGCGACGGTCAGGCTTGGGGCAGGATCGTGTCCTTCATGGCGGTGCGGAAGTCGGCCACGGCGGGCACGGTGTTCCAGGGTGCGAGTCGGTCGTTCAGTTCGCCCTCTTGCGGCTGATCATCTGGCGGGGTCGGGGATGTCAGCGACTAATAGGCGAGTGCGAACGTCTATTGCCACCGCTGGGATGAGAGGGTGTGCACTGGATCTGTCCGAGCCGTCACGGGTGGTGTCGCTGGCCAAGCATGATGTTTGCGGGTACCGCATCGTCGGAGGGCACCCAGCCGTCCCGAGTATCCTTCGGGACGGTCACCCGTCGCCCCGAGTGGGCCACAATGAGCTGAGTTCTGCGAGGTGGGGGCGCGCGCCATCATCCCGGTCACGCACTGTCATAGCCGGAGCGTGGCCTGACGGTGCCAGCCTCTTCGCCGCTGAATTGGGTTTGCCGGGTAGGGCATGCTGGGCGGTCGTGAATCCGTCTACCGCGCTGGCCACGGTGTTGGTTGATGAGCTGGTGCGGTGCGGGGTGCGGCATGCCGTGTTGTGTCCGGGGTCGCGTAATGCTCCGCTGTCGTTCGCGTTGCATGCGGCGGATCGGGCCGGGCGGCTGAGGTTGCACGTCCGGATCGACGAGCGTTCGGGGGCGTTTCTGGCACTGGGGTTGGCGCTGCGCTCCGGGGTGCCGGTGCCGGTGGTGTGCACGTCGGGCACGGCGGTGGCGAATCTGCATCCGGCCGTGCTGGAGGCCGATCACGCCGGGGTTCCGTTGCTGGCGGTGACCGCTGACCGGCCCGCGGAGCTGGTGGGTACTGGGGCGAACCAGACGGTGCGCCAGGCTGGGCTCTTCGGCTCGGCGGTACGGGCGGCGCCGTCGCTGACGGGGCCATCGTCGGTGGATGCTTGCCTGGGTCAGCAGGCTCGCTGGCGCTCCACAGTGGATCGTGCGGTGGCGGCGGCGCGTGGGGTGCTGACCGGGGGTCCCGGTCCGGTGCACCTCAATGTGGCGTTTCCCGAGCCGCTGGTGCCCGAGCCTGATCATGGCCCGGTTCGGCTGGAATCTCTGGCTGGGCGGCCAGACGGCGCGGCATGGACGGAGTTGCCTGCTGGAGCGTCGGCTGGGGTCTCGGTTGCGGCGGCGCGCGTCGAGGTGGAGCTGGACTTGTCCCGGCGCACCCTGGTGATCGCGGGCCACGGGGCCGGGCCGGCGCCTGCCGGGCTGCCGCTGGTGGCCGAGCCCACCGCCCCGGGCTGGCCGGACGGGCTGGTTGCCGGGCCGTGGCTGCTCGGCTCACCGCTGCTGGAGCGGTTGCGCCCCGAACAGGTTCTGCTACTGGGACGCCCGACCCTGCACCGTCCGGTACAGCGCTTGCTGGCCGACCCGAGGGTGGCGCTCACCGTGCTGACCGAACGTCCGGAGTGGACCGACGTGGCGGGCAACGCGGTCGCGGTGGGCACCACACTGCGCGCCACCGGTGCGCCGGACCCAGGCTGGCTGCAATGCTGGCAGCGGGCCGATGCCCTCGCGGCCGCCGCGGTGCGTGCCACGATGCAGCGCCACCCGGGTCCGACCGGTCTGGCGGTGGCCCGGTTGCTGGTGCCCGCGCTGCCCGCAGGCGCGCTGCTGCTGCTCGGCTCGTCGAACCCGATCCGCGACGTGTCGCTGGCCGCTCGGCCACGAGACGGGCTAACCGTGCTGGCCAACCGGGGCGTCGCCGGTATCGACGGCACCGTCAGCACCGCCATCGGGGCTGCGCTTGCGCACCAAGCGCCCGGCTACGCGCTGCTGGGCGATCTGACCTTCCTGCACGACGCGAACGGGCTGCTGGTCGGCCCCGACGAGCCCCGCCCTGATCTGACTTTGGTGGTCGCCAACGATCAAGGCGGCGGCATCTTCGGACTGCTCGAACAGGGCGCCCCGCAGCACGCCGATGCCTTCGAGCGGGTCTTCGGCACCCCGCACCGCACCGACCTGGCCACCCTGTGTGCGGCGTACCACGTGCCGCACGTTCGGGTGGCACCCGCCGAGCTGGCCGATGCGCTGGCCCCGGCCGCGGGGATCCGCGTGCTTGAGGTGCGCACCGAGCGGACCGGGTTACGTGGGCTGCATGAGCGGATCCAGGCGGCGATCACCGCCGCGGTACGCCCGGTCGGTTAAGGTCTGCCCCGGAGGCAGCTCATGCGAACGCGGGTGCTGATTGGATTGGGCTTGGCGCTGCTCGCGGTGATCGCTGTCGTGGTGCTCCCATGGCGGAGTCTCGATGTCGGTGATCTGCCCCGGCCAGCGGATGTGCCAGGAGATGTCCCAGCGGATGTGCCAGGAGATGTCACAGCGGCGACGCGCGGCGCCGACGGTATCGGGGACCCCTACTTCCCGCGCGCAGGCAACGGCGGTTACGACGTTACCGGCTACGACATCCAGCTGCGCTACGACCCGGCCACAGATCGGCTCGAGGGTCGCACCACGATCACCGCGCTGGCCACGCAGAACCTCTCCCAGTTCAACCTCGACCTGCGACTGCCCGCCACCACCGTCGAGGTGAACGGGCGCCCGGCGACGATCAGCCAGGCCGACGGCGAGCTGGTGGTGATCCCCGCCGAGGTGGTGGCGGCCGATCAGCCGATGGCGGTGCGGGTGGACTACGCCGGGGTGCCCTCGGATATCCCGGGCGGTTCCGGTCCCGCGCAACCGTGGGTGCGCACCGTCGACGGCGCGGTCGCGGTCGGCCAACCGGACATCGCGGCGTGGTGGTACCCCTCCAATGATCATCCTTCGGACAAGGCGACCGTGGCGGTCACCGCGACGGTGCCTGCCGGGGTGGAGGCGATCTCGGGCGGCGCTCTGCTCGGTGGTCCGGAACCGGCCGAGCCGGGCTGGGAACGCTGGCGCTGGCAGGCGAGCGAGCCGATGGCGCCCTACCTGGCGTTCGTCGCGTTCGGTCAGTACGAAATCGTTCGCCGCGACACCCCCTTCGGTCCGTATCTGGCCGCGTACGGGGAAAGCCTCGACCCGGAGCTCGCCCGCTCAGCCCGGGCCGCGGTGGAGCGGACACCCGAGATCGTCGAGTTGCTCGTCACGATCTTCGGCGACTACCCGTTCGCCCAGCTTGGTGCCGTGGTGCCGGATGCCCCTGACATGTACTTCGCGCTGGAGAACCAGACCCGCCCGGTATACGGGCCGATCTTCTTCGAGGGCACCGACGACTTCTCGGTGGTGGTGCACGAGCTGGCCCATCAGTGGTTCGGGAACAGCGTCGCGGTGCAGCGCTGGCGCGATATCTGGCTCAACGAGGGGTTCGCCACCTACGCCGAATGGCTCTACTTGGAGCGCACCGGCGGCCCGAGCGCGCAGCAGCTCGCCGCGGCGGAGTACGAGGCGATCCCCGCCGACGCCGACTTCTGGCGGGTCCCCCCGGGTGATCCCACTGCTGCCGGGGTGCTCGACGGTCCCGTCTACATCCGCGGCGCGATGGCGCTGGCGGCGCTGCGGAGCGCTGTGGGCGATGAAGATTTTTTCGCTGCGCTGCGCACTTGGGCGCAAGATCGGGCTGGCGGCAACGGGACGGTGGAGGACTTCCTCGACGTCGTCGAGCGGGTTTCCGGGGAGCAGGTTGGTGACATCGCTGAGGTTTGGCTGTTCCGGGCTGAACGGCCCGGAACAGCCCCGTGAGTGGCGATGGTGGCTATAGCAACGATTGCCACTCACAAGCGGCGAAGCCGCCCTGTGAGTGGCCATCGTTGCTATAGCCACCATCGCCACTCACGGGGCTGTTCCGGGCCGGTAAGCCCGGAACAGCCAAACCTCAGCGATGTCCCCAACCTGCTCCCCGGACACCCGCGCGACGACGGC
>JBQTGW010000023.1:0-2707 GCA_052390495.1 Pseudonocardiales bacterium | reverse complement strand
AGGGGCCGGGCTGGTGGCTCGTCGCGCCGGGCACGGCGGTCACCGGCTCCTGGGAGTGAGAGGCCTGTGCCTCCCCCGGTGTCATCGCCGGTCGATGCTGCCTCAGCATGACCCCGCGCGCCCTGCCGGTCACCTGACGTAACGTGCAACGGCAGGCCGCCACCATGCCGTAGTCCTGCCCTGTCCTCACCCCCCACCCAGACCAGCATCCGGTTCCGGATGGCGCTCTGCGGGGTGCCCACCACAGCGATCCGGTTCCGGATGGCGGTTCGGTGCTGGACTTGGATCGCGGTGGTTCCGGAGTAAGGCGACGGCGGGGACGGGGATCGGGGGCACCTCGGTGGCCTGGGGTCTCGTGGTGCTGGGAGCGAGGCATGATCGCCGGAAGTGGCGGCCTGAGTGCTCTGGCTGAGATCATGCGCCCGCGGCAGCTACCCAGCGAGGACGTCTGCGCGATCCGGCCAGGTCAGCACTCAGGGCGGCGCGAGGCACCTGGCCGGTTGGCCCCGAAGGGGGGGTGGTGAGGGGGTGGGTGCAGCGGGGGCGTTCACGGGGGCTCCCCGTTCCACGGTGCATCACTTGGCGTCATGAGTACAACACAACCAGTGAACTTGACGTGGCCCTGCCCAGTGGGGACAGGTGCAGTTCGAGATGGCACCGGCTGTGGTGCACGGTGATGCCCACAACGAGAATCTCGTGCGCTGCGGTGATGGACGGATCGTGTTCGTGGACCTGGAACGGGTCGGCGTGGGACAGCCCGAGTGGGACCTGACCTTGAGCGCGGTCTACCACGAGTGCGGCTGGCATTCGGCGACCGACTACGCGGCGTTCGCCGACACCTACGGCTACGACGTCAGGGCCTCGCCGGCCTGGCCGGTTCTCAAGGCGATCCGGATGTTACGCATGACCACCTGGCTGGCTGCGGCTACCGCCGACGACCCGGCCCGGGCCGAACAGGTGCGGTTTAGGCTGGCTACCCTGCGCGACGGCACCGCACCAACAGGCTGGGACGGATTCTGACTCAGCCGACACCCTGCGCGACCCGCTTGGCCACGCGCCGCAGCTCACGCACCCTCGACCGGAAGACCACGTCACCTTCAAGTGGAGCGGCGGTCTTGGCGAGCATCCGGACATGGTCGGCGATCCGCTTAGACCGCAGGAACGCCGCTTCGCCGAGAGCCTGTTCGGCAAGGCCGAGGCCACGGTGGGGGTCGTCGAACCGCAGTACGAGACAGGCAACCCGGATCAGATTGAAACTGCGGGACCTGGCTTCCTCAGCTGGATGCAGGTCATAGCCTGACTGCATGCGGTGTTCGGCCATTGTGACGATGCGGGCATCGCCGGAGCGCATGGCCGCGTCGAACAGGGCTTCTCCGCCCTCGCCGGTTATCTGCGCGGGGTTGTAGTACCTGGCCCAGGTCGGGTGGTCGGGGTCGGTGGCCCGCAGGGCGAACAGATCATCGGCTTGTCCCACGGCGCGTTCGACTGCGGCAACGTCGGCCGCACGGCCGAGTGCCCGAGCCTCGATGATGGTCAGGGTGGCCCGCGCTACGGGGGACAGCAGGCGGTCGTCGCCATGGGCGAGCCGGATGAGGTCCCGGCTGAGCTCGTTGCGGTCCAGCCAGAGGGCTTGGCGGGCGGCGTTGGTGAGGGTATGCACCCGCTGTTGCACGTCACCGGCCTCGGCGGCGAGCTGGAGCGCGACGAGGAAATACCGGCGGGCAGCCAGATGGTCACCGCAATCGAAGGACATAAATCCCGCCACGTCAGCCAGCCGGGCGGTGCCCGACTGCCAGGCATGGCGGACCTGATCGGACATCGACGACTTGGCCAGCACGTCACAGCACCATTCCAGCTGCCCGGCCGCGGCATTGCGGGACACGCCACCACCGAACAGGAAGTCGGAACTGTGGAAAAACTCCACGATCTGGTTGAGCTGGTCGACATGGTGGTCGTCGATCCGGGCCGGGACCGCGGTGCGGCGCAGCGCACCACGCAGCAGGCCCGGCAGTTGCGCCGACAGCGCGCCGACTGTGGCGGCACCGGCATAGCGGATCAGCTCCTGGTCCCGGTCGAGCATGGCGTCCTCCGCCCAGGTCGGCTCACCTGTGACGATAGACGACGCGACGATCAGCGTCGCCTCACTCGACCGCGAACAGTAAAACCCCAGGTCCGCGTCTGACGCGGCGCCAAGCACCACCCGGAACGCAGACCGGTAGGCCGCACCCGGCCAACTGATCTCACCTCGCTCGACCTTGGACACATAATCGGCGTCGATCCCACACCGTCGACCAGTCGCCCGCTCAACCACCTCAGCAACCATCGTGGCGACTTGGTCCTGAGTAAGAGCCCGAGCTCGCCGTGCCAGTTGGAACGCCCGATTCGGGCGAGCACTCATGACCGTCCCCTTTCACCGTCGTTGTCCCGGACCCTATTACAGCCCGACGCGCTCGCTCTGCCGGATAGCCAAAGAATGAACCCCCTCCCCCAGGCTGCCTCACCAGGTAGGGGGAAAGACGCGGTAATCCTCCTAGAAATTCTCCTAGTTCGCCCGCAGGCTCATGGCAGTTCCCGCCTGGCGTACGTGCACGCGAAGGTTGTCGCCACACCCCGTTATCGAATCGAGCACAACGACCATGCACCTCCACCTGACAGCGCACTACTACACCGCCTATTGCGACAGAGCACGGTTAACGAGCTCAGCTAT
>JBQTGW010000022.1:0-16963 GCA_052390495.1 Pseudonocardiales bacterium | reverse complement strand
CTGGACGCCATCGCCGCCCGGTTGAACGGCCGTCCACGCCAGACGCTAAACTGGATGACACCCGCCGAGAAACTCGATGAATTCCTGCTCAAGCAGGATGGTGCACTGACCGGTTGATTCCAAGGTGGCTACGTCTCCGTATCAGCTATCGAGCGTGATCTGTTGCCTACCAGCGCGGCCTCGGGCGACGCCTTCAGCGTCGCGATCGGCGCGGTGCAGCCGACAGATTTCTTCTTTCTCGGCCCTAAGCACGCCCGCGACCCGAGTGCCGGAATCCGCCTCAACCTCGTAGGCGGGCGCCAACCCTCCGGCGCCCGAGAGGCGACCGATGGCAGGAGGGGTGCTTGGTACTCGCTGGCATTTCTCCTGAGGACCGCAGCATCGTCCTACCTCGACGTGCAACCGCTGGAACTGACTGCCGGGATCTACGCGGGACTGGCGGGTGGGGAACCCGCGACCTACGCTTTCATCGCAGACACGCTCGAAAACGGAGCCGGGTTCAGCAGCCACCTTGGTGACACGTCGGTGCTGCCAGGCCGGGCCGCACTTGTCAGTAGCGATCTCGACTGTTTAGTCAACATCGCCTCCGTGCTTCCTCGTCCGTTTACGTGGTACGTCCGGAGCAGGAACCACAGGTTCACCCTCGACGGCGAGCGCCCAGAGTACACCTGCGATCTCAGCGACCCTGCGGTCACCTTTTTGTTCAACACGGACCACGCGCGCAGAGACGAACTCACCCTTCTTCGTTTTCGGTAACCCCGGCGCCTCCGCTACCTTGGGGTCGTTATCCTGGTGGCCGAGCACGAGGATTCCCTCAGCACGCAGATGCGTACGCGAGCCACCATTGCCTCGGACACGTTTCATAAAGTCGTCCTGCTGCCCAACCGTAGCGACGACGGCTCGGCGGATGATTCGACCTTGCACTGACCGGAACAACTCGTTGATACGAGCCTGACCGATAGTCCGTGACATCACCATCGGCAAACCCGAATTCACGGTGCAGATTAATCTCCACCAGAGTGCCCATGTGTGTCTTTTCGGTCTTGTGCAGCTGGTCGTAGTTCCACCGCCCACTACGCTGCCCGTCATAGAGCTGATCAAGTGTGTCACGCAGTACTGTTGCCACTCGGTCGCCGTCGGGATCCAGCTCGTACAGGCACCGCTCGACCTTGTCTAGCTCAGCATCCGCCGCAGGGCCTGACGCAGCTGCTGACGTCATCGTTCGCTCCTCACGTTGCGGCGGCGCCAGTCGCTTCGCGGCAGGCGAAGAGCATGATTGCCGGCTACGTTAGGTAGGCATGAGTGGCGTATCGCTGCCGCACCCAGAGAGTGAGCAGCTAACGGCAACCATCAGCCATCCTGCCGCACGCATGCTCTATGGCTTGCTCTATCGGCGGCACTGTCGCCCAGCTTCCCTCGCTGAGACCTGCTTGTACGTCCAGACCGCCTTCAGCGGCGATGTCGATCTCAACCGTGCGCTCGCGGACGTGCGCGACTACTTCGTCGTTGACGAGGTGCGTGATGGTCAGGAGCTCCGTTATCGGCTCGTCGGCTGGGTGAACCACCCAGAACCAGTTGACGACCCACCCATCAGTGATCGCCTCTTCGCCGAGGTGACGGCACCGCAGCGCTGCGCCCAATGCGGCCGTACGCCACTGGAACACGGAGTCGAGCTGGATGTTGACTACCGGCTTCCGGTCAGCTGGGGCGGCACCGCTGATCCGGACAACCTCCAGCCCCTGTGTCTGCGATGCAAGCGCGGCAAACAACAGTACCTTGAGGTCCAAGCAGTACACGCAGACAAGATCCGGCAAGCTGCGAGCTGCGACGAACCACAGCGCCGAATCGGTGAGCTCCTGAAGGCGTTTGACGGCAAGTGGGTGCGCACCGACCTTCTCAGCATAGTCGCGAGCGCCAAAGAGTATCAGGAGGACTGGCAACGGCGACTGCGAGACCTGCGTTACCTCAACTGGAATTACACACACCAGAAGCGCTATCACGAGGGTGCCCGCGTCTGGACCTACTACCGCCTCATCCAGGCCCAGCCGTGGCCTGAAAACATTCACGCCGCCATTAAGATGGAAGAGCGACGTCGGCGCCAGGCGCGGCGCAGTCTCTCAGACAGCGCGGAGTAGTGGCCGCTCAGCTTTCTTGCCTGAGACAGATGAAGTAGCCGCATCCAAAGCGGCCTTGATACTGCTGCCGACAGCCTCGGCGACTGGCGGCGGGAAGGCGTTGCCAATTTGCCGGTAGGCAGCGGTCTTACGGCCCGCAAAGCGCCAGCCTGGCGGGAAGCCTTGAACAGCGGCCGCCATGGGCAAGGTCAGCCGTGGTATATGGTCCAGTGGGTGACGGATCGTCGGCGGCGCATCTGCTAAGCCCTTGCCATCGACACCCAGCCGCAGCCACTCCGCCCGCGCTCGCGTCGGACCGAGGTCCGGACCTCCATGCTTACGTGACCCGCCTACCAAAGTCGGCCCGATCACGTTGGCTTTCTTAGCCCACATAGGCGCGCCCAGCCAGCCGTCAGCAGCCATCAACCGCTTCAGAACTTTGCCAACCGTGGGTGGCGCGGTAACCGATGTTGGCCACTCAAAATATTCGAAGACCTCTGCTTTCAAACCCACTAGGATGAAGCGTGGGCGCAGCTGTGGCACTCCAAAATCCGAAGCATTCAACACTTGCCAGTCGCAAACGTAATCCATCATGCTCATGCGTTCAAGAATCTGTGCACGGTAGGCAGCGAATCGGGCAGTCGCCAGACCTTTAACATTTTCTAGCATCACGGCGCGTGGCTGAGCTTCCGCAATCATGTCGAGTGCTCGCGGGAAGAGATCACGCTCATCGTCTTCGCCAAGCCGTTTGCCAGCTATAGAAAACGGCGGGCATGGAACACCGCCCGCGAACAAGTCAACCCCAACAAATTTTTTCGCATCAACACTGTGAATGTCCCATTCCATCACGTGCCAGCTGGGCCGGTTGAGACGTAGCGTCTCACAGGCCTCACGCTCAATCTCCACCGCGGCTACATGCTCGAAACCCGCCCGTTCAAGGCCGAGCGACTGGCCACCAGCACCAGCGCAGATCTCAAAGCAGGTCAGCTCTTTCACGGTGGCTCCAGCGTGGTGGGGCACTGAGCAGCGCCAATGGTGTACGGGTGGGCTGTGGTAGTCGAACGTGTGTTCGGAGGCGATCCTGTCCACAGGACAGCTGCAAGGACCAGGAGGCTAGCAAGATCATGTCTGGCGTGTCGCACCGGGCCCCTGACCCAACGCCAGCGGCAAGCACTGTCGGCCGCAGTCGGAACATGCAAGCCATCCGCCGTGCCAACACGAAGCCCGAGGTTGCCCTCCGTTCGGCGCTGCATCGCGTCGGCCTTCGCTTCCGTAAGGACTACCGCCTCGATCTCGCAGAGGGGCGAGTACGTCCTGACGTGGTGTTCAGCAGAGCACGCGTCGCGGTATTTCTCGATGGGTGCTTCTGGCACTGCTGCCCAGAGCATGGTCGTCAACCCAGCGTTAACAGCGGCTACTGGGCGCCAAAGCTGCAGCGCAACGTCGACCGCGATCACCGCAACACGATCGCGCTGGAGCAAGCCGGTTGGACCGTCGTCCGTATCTGGGAACATCAAGACGTGGGAGAGGCCGTGGAGCTAGTGAGCGAAGCAATACGGCATGCGTACAAAACCCGGCAATGATTACCAGAACAATGTGGGTTGAGTACCGATCTTATGCTGTGATGCGAACTACGAGAGACAGGAGGCGGTGTGCTGGGGATCGAGGCGGTGTTCTTCGACGTGGGGGAGACGATCGTCGATGAGACTCGGGAGTACGGGACGTGGGCGGACTGGCTGGGTGTTCCGCGGCACACGTTCTCGGCGGTGTTCGGCGTGGTGATCGCTCAGGGTGGGGACTACCGGGAGGTGTTCCAGTACTTCCGTCCGGGCTTCGATCTGGCGACTGAGCGAGAGCGCCGGGCGGAGGTCGGCCGAGCTGAGACCTTCGCCGAGGAGAATCTCTATCCCGACGCGCGCCTGTGTCTGAGTGAGCTGCGGCAGATGGGGCTGCGGGTCGGGCTGGCCGGGAACCAGACTGCTCGCGCTGAGCGGATCTTGAAGTCACTCGACCTGTCGGTGGACGTCATCGGCACCTCGGACGGTTGGGGAGTGGAGAAGCCCTCGCCTGGGTTCTTCGCCCGGGTGGTGGAGGAGGCTGACTGTGCGGCCGGGGCGGTGCTGTACGTCGGGGACCGCTTGGATAACGACATCCGGCCAGCCCAGGACGCCGGCATGGCCACGGCACTGATCCGGCGCGGCCCGTGGGGCTACATCCTCAACGACGAGACCGTCAGCGGCCGGTGCCTGTTCCTGCTGACCGGGCTCGCCGAGCTCCCCGGCCTAATCCGCGAGTACAACGCGGACCAGAGCTAACCAACAGCGGGCAATGACCGGATGCGCTCATCCAGAACCCGTACCTGCGGAGTACCTTCCAGCGCTCTCCGCAGTGCCGGGATCCGGCCGTGAGCAGTGCCATAGGGCTCGCGTTCCAGCTGGTCGAATGCCTGCGTGGCGAGGTTCATGCCGTACTCGGCGTCGGTGGCGGCATGCCCGGTCGCGAGGTCGAGTAGGACGACGGAGCACTGTTTGCCCGCCCGGTCGTCGAGTTGGTCGAACGCGCGATCCAGGCTCACCAGCGCGTCAGCGGTTCGACCGGCGACGAGCTGGCTGAAGCCGAGGAAGCCGGCCAGCCGGGCCGGATCGAAGAAGTCGAGCCACTCGGGATCCTCGCCACCGGTGGACAGCGAGTCCTCGGCCTGCCGGGCGTGCCGCACGCTCTCCGCAGGCGCACCCGTGCGAGCGCTCACCTCGGAGTGCACGCAATGCAGCCATGAGCGCAACAGCGGACCCCCGGCGTAGCGAGCATGTCCGGCCGCGGCGTCGAGCAACGGCTGAGCTGCCGCCCCGTCCCCGGCGAAACCCGGCACGAAACTCCGGTGCGCGTACACGGCTGCGGCCAGCGCGTGATCACCGGATTCGCGCACGGCCGTCGTGGCGATCTCGAAGCACCTCTCGGCGAGGGCGACCTGCCGCAGATCGAAGAAGGCCAGCCGGGCGCCGAGCAACGCCGATTGGGCCAGGGAAGCGGCAAGGCTGGGCCGCACGTCGTCCACGGCCTTCCGGAGAAGCTGTTTACCGAGGTGGGTGTGTGCCAGCGCGGAAAGAAGCAGCCCGTCCGCCGGTGCCGCCCAGTACAGCTCACGCTGTCGGGCGGTGATCGTCGTGTACAACTCGACGATCCGAGCGTCGACCCGATTACTCCGGCCTGAAGCGAGTGCAAGCGGCTCGATCACGTCAGCGGCGGCCTCTAGGAGGGCGAGGTTGGGCAGCACACCCGCCGTGATTAACGCGTACAGGAACCGCTGACGAGTGAATCGACCGTCAGGAATCTGATCACTGAGCATGTCCAGCAGTCTCTCCAGCTGGTCAAGGGGTTCGGAAGAGGTGGGCCGTGCGGCGAGCTCGTCCGGGGTAAGCAGGCCCAACTGGCTGGCCCGCTTACCCAACAGCACCACAAGATGCTTGCGAAAGCGAGGATCGGGCCACCGCTCGCCGGTCTCCCATCGGCGGACTGTGTTGCCTGTCAGCCCGGTGTCGGCCTCGCCGGCGTCACGCATGTTGCTCTTGATCTGCTCGCACAGTTCGTCATGGCTCCAGCCGCGTTCGAGCCGTTCCCAGGTCAGCTGCTGGTTCGGCGGGTACCGCCGTATTGTGACCATCGCACATCGCCTCCGCCCCTTGTCTGAGTCGCGGGCAGCGTATGACACAGGTTGCGTGGCGTCATAGATCAGTCACCAGTGGCTGATCGGTGGCTATCGCGCGGCTGGTACCGCAGTCGTGGGTAGCACGATTGGCTTGCCGCCGCAGTGATTTCAGCAGCGGAAAGTGGGGCCTCATGGGGTTATCAGGGTGGGGCCGGGGGCATGTTCGGCCCGGTGTCCGTCATCGCGGAGGAGTCCCGTGGGACATCGCCTCGATCTCGCAACGCTGGTATTCCTGCCAACCCCAGACCGTCGTGCTTTGCCGCTCCGGCGGATTGCCTGCCGGCATTTGCCACTGCACGTGCGACGCCTTCACGGTTCGCACTGATCGTTGGGTCGGCCATGACTCCTACCAGCGCATCCCTGACCCGGCCGGTCTGCGCCGTGATCCCCGAACACCGCAGACCGGCCGCGCGCGGGTGGCGGTGAGCACTCCTCCCCCCGGTGCTCGCCGCCGCCCGCGCACCCACCCAATCGCTCAACCTCGCCACGAGCGGTGCCGCGGAAACCGGAACCGCCCGTGATCAGCGCCGATCGAGAACTCCTGGCCGACCTCGCCCAGCTGAACTCCGACGTCGTGCCCCTGGCCATGCGCATCATCGACAACAGCGCCACCAGCGAGGAGCAGCAGACCTTCGCCGACCGACTCATCGACCTCGGAACCCGGCTCAGCCACCGCGCCCACCCCGCCGTAGTCATCGACAGCGACCCGGTTCAGGACCCGTGAGCACCGTGCACGACGTGCGCCAACGGGTCCTGCGCGAACGCCTGGAAGAACTCCGGGAACGAGCCGAGAAGCGCTACACCGACCACGACTTCATCCAGCTGGCCACCCTGATCCTGGCGCTACTCGACCGCCACCACGTCGACCACCACGGCCGATGCCACCACTGCCGCTCCTACCGCCGACGATGGCGACCACGATCCCGCACCTGCACAGGGTGCTCCCATAGCGATAGCGCAGTCTGATAACAGAGGACACTCACTATGACCACAGCCTCGAGCGATGCCAAGGCGGTGTGCCTCCGGTCCGTGGAGATCATGACCAACGGCTCGATCGGGCCGTTACTCTCTGTCCCTCAACGCCGCCTTTGGTACCGCCAGGGCGCGATACGTGTCGTCAACCGAGATGCTGACCGAGTCGGGGCGTGCGTAGCGTGGAGCTGTGGCCGTCCTCCCTCAGCCTGGATGCACCCAGCTCGGATCCGCCCAGCTCGGATCGACACAGCCTCCTGCCGACCTGCCGCGCACGTTGGGCGCGCTGCGGGCGTCGGGGCACGTCCAGCGTGACGTCAAGGGTGAGGTGCGGGCGAACCTGCTCGACGCATTGCGCAATGGCCGTGACCCATGGCCCGGCATCCTCGGGTTCGCCGACACGGTGCTGCCGCAGCTGGAGCGGGCGTTGCTGGCCGGGCATGACGTGGTGCTGCTCGGTGAGCGCGGCCAGGGCAAGACCCGGCTGCTGCGCACGCTGGCCGGGTTGCTCGACGAGTGGACCCCGGTCATCGAAGGCGCCGAGCTGGGCGAACACCCCTATGAGCCGATCACCCCGGCCTCGATCCGCCGGGCCGCGGAGCTGGGCGACGACCTGCCGGTGGCCTGGCGGCACCGCTCGCTGCGCTACACCGAAAAACTCGCCACCCCGGACACGTCAGTCGGTGACCTGATCGGTGACGTGGACCCGGTGAAGGTCGCCGAGGGCCGCAGCCTGGGTGACCCGGAGACCATCCACTTCGGGCTGGTGCCCCGCGCGCACCGCGGCATCGTGGCCATCAACGAGCTGCCCGACCTGGCCGAGCGGATCCAGGTGGCGCTGCTCAATGTGATGGAGGAGCGGGATATCCAGATCCGCGGATACACCCTGCGCCTACCACTGGACGTGCTCCTGGGGGCCAGCGCCAACCCCGAGGACTACACCAACCGGGGCCGGATCATCACCCCGCTCAAGGACCGCTTCGGCGCCGAGATCCGCACCCACTACCCGCGGGAGCTGGCGGCGGAGATCGCCCTGGTCGCCCAGGAGGCAGGCCTGGACACCATCGGCGCCGAGGTAGGCGACGCGCTCATCGAGGTACTGGCCCGGTTCTCCCGGCACCTGCGCGCCAGCGCAGCGATCGATCAGCGTTCCGGTGTCTCGGCCCGGTTCGCCGTAGCCGCCGCCCAGACCGTCGCAGCCGCCGCGGTTCGCCGCGCCGCGCTGACCGGCGAGGACCACGCAGTGGCCCGCCCGATCGATCTCGAGTCGGTTCCCGCGGTGCTGCGCGGCAAGCTGGAGTTCGAGTCCGGCTACGACGAGCCGTCCGAACACTCCGCAGAACGGGACGGGCCGGGCGAGGTGCTGACCCACCTGCTGCGCCGCGCCGTGGCCGACACCGCCCGAGCCCGGCTGCGGGGTGTGGACCTCGAACCGCTGGCCGAGCAAGTCTCGGGTGGGCACCAGGTGGTCACCGGTGAGCGGGTACCGGCCTGCGAGGTGCTCGCCGCGCTACCCGAACTGCCGGTGCTGCACGAGGTGGCTACCCGCCTGGGCGCGCGCACCGGCGGCCCGCCTGGCCCGATCGCCGCCGCCGTGGAGCTGGCCTTGGAGTCGCTGTACCTCACCCGCAAGCTCGGCAAGGACGCCGAAGACGGCCGGACCGTGTACGGGGCGCGCGGCGGATGACACCCGGGAGCCGCTACCGCTACGGGCCGTGGCACGGCGGCCCAGATCCGCTGGCGCCCCCGGCCGACCTGACCGCGGCGCTGGATGAGATCGGCCGCCAGGTGATGGACGGCGCCTCACCCCGGGCGGCGATGCGCGAGCTGCTGCGTCGTGGCCTGCCCGGCACCACCGGGATGGACGAGCTGACCCGCCGGATCTGGCAGCGCCGAGCCGAGATCACCCGACGTCATCGACTCGACGGCACCCTGGCGCAGGTCCGCGAGCTGCTGGAACGCGCCTTGGCAGCCGAGCGGCGGGCGTTGTTCCCCGACCCCGACGACGACGCCCGCTTCCGCGAAGCTCAGCTCGACGCGCTACCCCCGGACACCGCCCGCGCCGTCGCCGAACTCGCTAACTACGACTGGCGCAGCGCCGAAGCCGCCCAGGCATACCAGGACATCCGCGATCTGCTCGGCCAGCAGCTGCTCGAAGCGCGCTTCGAGGGAATGAAGCAGGCCCTGCAGTCCGCCTCGCCCGAGGACATCGAGCAGGTGCGGCAGATGCTGTCCGATTTGAACGATCTAATCGCCGCGCATACCCGCGGCGACCCCGATACCCCGAAGCGCTTCGACGAGTTCATGCGCAAGCATGGGCAGTTCTTCCCGGAGCGCCCCCGCAACGTCGATGAGTTGATCGACGCACTGGCTGCCCGATCGGCCGCCGCCCAGCGGATGATCAACTCGATGAGCGCCGAGCAGCGTGCGGAGCTGGCCCAGCTCGCCCAGCACGCCTTCGGCGATCCCCGGTTGGCGGCGCAGCTCGCCGAGCTGGACGCCCAGCTGCAGGCGCTGCGGCCCGGCGAGGACTGGCAGGGCTCCGAGCGGTTCCGCGGCCAGGACCCGCTCGGCCTGGGCGAGGGCGCCCAGGCAATGGCCGACCTCGCCGAACTGGACGCCCTGGCCGACCAACTCGCCCAGTCCTATCCAGGGGCCCGCGCCGAAGACGTCGACCTCGACGCGCTGGCCCGCCAACTCGGTGACCAGGCCCGCATCGACGCCCGCAAGCTCGCCGAACTGGAGCGCGAGCTGGAGCGCCACGGCTATTTCGAGCGCGCCCCGGACGGGTCACTGCGGCTGTCGCCCACCGCGATGCGCAGGCTCGGCTCGCAGGCGCTGGCCGATGTGATCGACATGTTGCGCCCCCGGCGAGGGGAGCGCGAGCTACGCCGGGCAGGTGCGGCTGGGGAACCCACCGGAGGCACCCGCGCCTGGGAGTTCGGCGATTCCGAGCCATGGGACGTCCCCCGCACCGTGCGCAACGCCGTGCTACGCAAGGCAGCGCAGGGGAGTGGCCCGCTGCTGGCCGTCGAGGACGTGGAGGTCACCGACACCGAGCAGCGCGCGCGGGCCGCCGTGGCGTTGTGCGTGGACACCTCGTGGTCGATGGTCCAGGACGGGCACTGGGTGCCGATGAAGCGCACCGCACTGGCGCTGCACCACCTGATCCAGACCCGGTTCCGCACCGACGCGCTGGAGCTGATCACCTTCGGACGCCACGCCCGCCGGGTGGACATCGCCGAGCTCACGGGCCTGGAGGGAGTGTGGGAACAGGGCACCAACCTGCACCACGCCCTGCTGCTGGCCGGTCGGCACCTGCGCCGCCATCCCGACGCCGCCCAGGTCCTGCTGATCGTCACCGACGGCGAGCCCACCGCACACCTGGAGGCCGACGGAGAAGCGATCTTCCACTACCCGCCGCTACCGGAAACCCTGGGCATGACCGTACGCGAAATGGACCGCCTAGCCCGCAAAGGCACCGCCGTAACCATCGTGATGCTAGGCCGAAATCCCCAGCTCGCAGCGTTCGTGCACGCCCTGGCCCGGCGCTGCGGCGGCCGAGTCCTCGACCCCGGCGTAAACGGCCTGAGCGCCGCCGTAGTAGGCGACTACCTACGCCACCGCCGCCACTAACCCCACCCCCGCGTGTCCGCGCCTCATGCACAGCGGCGGACGCCCGGCCCGTCGGGCGCAGTGACGTAGGGTCGAAACTCTCCGCACCTTCCGATCACCCGATCTAGCTACCTGCGGTGACGGTGATCGCAGCTGTTCTGAACTGCAGCAGCGGTCGCTGAGCGCCACACAGAAACCACGCACGGCCTGGCTGGGCCGTCTGCTGTCCAGGTCGGGACCCGTTGACGGGTGTGAGGCGTTACTCGCCTCGCTGTCGCTTCTCGCGTAGTTGCCGCTCGCGCATCTGCTGTTCGACTTCGGACCACCGCCACCGGTACCGGCCGCCGGGGGTGGTGATGGCCGGGGTGAGCATCCCGGTCCGGGCCCACTTGCCGACCGCGCCCGGGGTGACACCAAGGCGTTTCGCGACTTCACCGGTGGTGATGAGCGGGTCGTCGTCGGGCACCTCGACGACGCTAAGGGAGCCATTCGCGGCATCGGCCCGTTCGGATCGAACGGATCGAAGAACTCGATTATATCTATTGATGCTATCGGAGCGATCGGTTCGCTACGCTCACATGGCGACGTCTGCCACACCACGGCGAGGGGACCCCACGATGACCAGCCAGCCTGCAGTGAGCATCCCCAGCAGGGACAGCAGGGTCATGGTCACGGCCCACGGCCCACGGCACGGTCAGAAGGGGGTCGTAGTCGGCCCCGACCAGCGATTCTTCCCCCGACCCCGCGCGGTCTTCGTCCAGTTCGACTCCGGTCGAACACTGCTCATCGACGTGGCCGACCTGACGGTCACACCCGAGGGATGACCGCTAGGTTCTGGCCCGACGGACCCTCGGCGCGTAAGCACCTCACCGGACGGTGAGAAGCACCAGGGTCACCACGACCGCTACCGGAGTGCACGCCAGCAGCAGCAGCACCGTGCGCAGGACCAGCGGCCACGATCCGATGATCTCCCTAATTAACTGTATCCATTCAGCGCCGAGGCCACTATTGTTGCCCATTGTCGCACCCCTTCTATCCACACTGCGGAAGAGCGGTTCGACACCGGCGCGGACCCCTGTACCAGCAGGGGTCCGCGCTCACATCCGATGCCTATGCCACTCCTGAGCTATAGAGATAGGGTGACGCATGAGTAACAAGGAATCACTCCCGCGTGCACCGACGACCCCATTCGAGGTAGCATTGAGGGGGTACACTGAGAAAATACCATTCTGACGCTGCGCTACCGTTCTCTGCATACGGGGCCAACCATTCCCCGGGTGACACCCAAACGGCAACAGCTGTCGGCCCAGTTAGCTAACACTCTGTCTACCTACGAGGGCTTCTTACCCCATTAGGCTGCACTTACAGCACTTGCAGATGCACTTGCAGAGGATCATCTCCGAGCGCCGAGCAGGACCGGGTCGTGCCGCTGACCGTGGCGCAGGTGCGTGCCCGAAGAGCGCCCCGTGCTCTCGGTCCCGCTCCGAGTTGGCGTTCCACACCGGTGCTCACTTTGCGGGCGTCGGCGCTGGTCAGCGGGCTACCGGTGGGACATGCCTCGGGTAGGGTCGAAACCATGCAGCCCTGGACGACAACGCCATTCCCACAGTTACCCGGCCAGGGTCCACCGCTGCGGTTGTATGACACTGCCGCCGGACAGATCCGCCCGACCGCCCCTGGGCGTACCGCGCGGATGTACGTGTGCGGCATCACCCCCTACGACGCCACCCACCTCGGACACGCAGCCACCTACCTGGCCTTCGACCTGATCCACCGGCAGTGGCGCGACGCCGGCCACGCCGTGCATTACGTGCAGAACGTCACCGACGTCGATGACCCGTTACTGGAGCGGGCTATCCGCGATCAGGACGACTGGGTGGTACTCGGGATGCGCGAAACCGCACTGTTCCGGGAGGACATGGAATCCCTGCGCGTGCTGGCCCCCCGGTACTTCGTCGGCGCCGTGGAGGCGATCGGTGAGATCGTCGAGATGGTCGGCAAACTGCTCGCCGCCGGTGCGGCGTACCGGGCCGAAGACCCCGAGCACCCCGACATCTACTTCGACCACCACGCCACCCCCCAGTTCGGTTACGAGTCCCGCTACGACGAAGACACCATGCTGCGGCTGTTCAGCGAGCGCGGCGGGGACCCCGATCGCCCAGGCAAGCGCCACCCGCTGGACCCCCTGCTGTGGCGTACCGCCCGCGACAGTGAGCCGGCCTGGGACTCCGAGCTGGGTCCGGGGCGCCCCGGCTGGCATGTGGAGTGCGCCGCTATCGCGCTGAACCGGCTAGGGTCCAGCTTCGACGTCCAGGGCGGCGGCTCCGACCTGATTTTCCCGCACCACGAGTTCTCCGCCGCGCACGCCGAGGTGCTCACCGGCGAACATCCGATGGCCCGGCATTACGTCCACACCGGAATGATCGGCCTGAACGGCGAGAAGATGTCGAAGTCGAAGGGCAATCTGGTCTTCGTCTCCCGGCTGCGCGCCGACAAGGTGGACCCGATGGCGCTGCGCCTGGCGCTGCTGTCCGGCCACTACCGCACCGACCGGTCCTGGACAACCACCATGCTCGACGACGGGGCGGCGCGGTTGTGGCACTGGCGGGACGCCAGCACAGCCCCCACCGGCGCCCCCGCCGAGGACGCGATCGCCCGGCTGCGTACCCACCTGGCCGACGATCTGGATACCCCCAGCGCGCTGGCCGCCATCGACGCATGGGCCGCCGAAACGCTGACCCGCCGTGGCCGGGACGCCGACGCCCCCACCCTGATCCGCACCGCTGTCGACGCCCTGCTCGGTGTCTCCCTCTAACGGCAGGCGTCACCGATTCGGTCACCGCCATTAGGGTGGCGCCATGCCTGGACCACAGTCGGAGCCCACCGACGAAGACGGACCGCTCTTCCGTGCCGCGTACCGTCGCGCAGACGCCGTCGACCGCGCGGAGGCGCCTGCCGAGCGCCGGAAGGCGTGGGCCGGCTTCCTTCCCTCCGCCCTGGTCGCGCTCGCCGAAGGATTCCTGCGCGAGACCCTGATCATCGGCGCGGTGCTGTTCTCCATCATTGCCCTCGTGATCGGGGCCACGTCCGGCGATCCGGTGTGGGCGGTAGCGTGCATCGCCGCGGGCGTCTTCGGCACCGTGCTGGTGCTGGTCGCGGTGGCGCGGCACTGGGCATTCGGAAAGCAGTGGGCCGCGATTCTCGGCGTGCTCCTGCTTCAGTGCGTGCTGATGATTGCGTTCTGGCAGAGCCACTGAGCCAACGCCGGTCCCGTGGGCGTCGGGCGATGGCGCCGCGTGCGATATGGCTATCATGCCGCGTGCCACATCATGCCCACACTGCTCCTGACGAAGATCACCGGAAGGGATCATGGCGCCGGATATAGCCGTCGAAATCAGTGACCTGAGGGGATGGGCGAGCCAGGTGGGTCGCGCGTCCAACGACCTGGGTTCGGCCCGCGGGTATGCCACCGGGAACATCGCCGACGCCGACTTCGGCCGTATCCTCGAGGTGATCACCGGTGACTACGCCGCAATGCTCCCCAGAATCCACAACATCCTGCAGGCCGACAGCACCGGCCTCGACCACGAGCGCGCCGCACTCAACGCGAGCGCAGACGCGTACAAAGACGTCGACGAGCGCTCGCGTGACCACTTCACCCAGCTGGCCGGGGGCGCAATCCTGCACACCGCCGATGACGGCGTCGCTAACGGATTCAACGACTCCTTGTTTGCCGCGGCGATGCTGACTCCGCCTAACGGCGGCGGGGTCGTGCTTCCGGAGGTGTCCTTCGGCTGGCTCCTCGACCAGGTGTGCGACCTGATCGTCTGGGTCGGTGGCCCCGACCCGCGCGAGTACGTCACCCGTTGGATCGTCGGCGACATCGACAAGGCCGCCCTGCAGGCTTCCGCCTGGCAGCACGTCGCCGACTGTGTCGATGCCGTCGACGGCAACCTCAAGTCGGGCCTGACAGCGATCACGCGCACCTGGACCGGGTCCGCGTCCACCGCCGCGGGCGCCCAGATGGCCAAGTGGGGCACCTGCCTCACCGACCAGAGTTCGAAGATGTGGCAGCTGGCCGTCCACCTCGGCGATGCCGTCGACCAGGCGGTGAAGATGGCCCAGTGCGTCGTCGACATCATCAAGGTGGTGATCAGCATCGTCTCCGCGGCTCTCAGTAACGCCGCGATCCCGTTCTACGGACAGTGGAAGCTGATCAAGACCGTCAAGGAGGCCATCACCATGGTCAATAGTGCCCGTAAGGTGATCATGGTCTTCTGGAACTTCCTGAACCTGGTGAAGTCCTTCATCCAACTCTGCATCTCCACCTTCACCGCGGACGCGTTGCCGCCTGCGCCGTCGACTGCCGCGGTGCCCGTATGACCAGCAGCTTCCCCGGTCTGGAGGACCAGATACAGGCGGCCAAGGCCGAGCTTGGCCAGACCATCGAGCAGGCCCAGCGGGACCTGGCCCGGTTCCGGCGCGAGAACCAGCCCACCGACGAGGAACGCCGGGCACTGCAGGACGCGGCGCTACGCGGGGAGCTCGGCGACGACATGCGGGAGCTGGCGCGTCGTGTCGACCGCGGCCAGGACACCTGGGAGGCGATCTTCTCCGGAGACTCGCCCAACGCCGTCCTACTCCGCGGCCATCTCGGCCGGATGGCTACCGAGCACCGCGCGGCGATCAGCACCGCGATCGAGGAAGACCCAGACTTCGACCCGTTCCCACCAGAGGAGAGGCTCTGACCCGGCGGTCAGCGGATGACGGTACTCAGGAAGGCATGCCAGGTGGTGCGCGCAACGGTCAGGGCGGGTCCGCCCCGGTCATCGCGGCATGTGCGCCGAGCGAGGTGGGCACTACCGGAAGGTCAGTACGTCCCCCTGGTCACCCGCGCGCACCCGGCCCAATGATCACGTGGTCAGCAGTGCACCAGGTCCAGTGTGGGGTCGATGCGGTGCAGGTCAGCGCACAACGAGCCGTCGATGCACCGTCGCATACCCTCGCCAAGTGAGTTCAACACGCAAGGCGCAGCTCGACGCCATGGTCGAGCAGGCCACGATCGACTGCTACAACGACAGCGAGGAAGCCACCGGCTTCTTCACCATGATTGACGAGAACCTCGCGGTTCCGTTCGAGACGCAGGTGCTGGGCGTGAGCGTCCTCGTGGAGAGCGTCGACCAGACCGAGAACGACCAGATCGTGGCCATCTGCCGGCGCGGCAAGCACCAGCAGTTCATCCCGATCCTCGATCTGCCCCTGCCCACGCCCCCGCCTGAAGGGGCGGACTGGATCGACGCCTATCGCCACTGGCTGGGGTGAGCGCCCTTGAGTGAGTACCAGTACTACGAGTTCCTGGCCGTAGACCGCCCTCTGGACGAGCGCCAGCTCGGTGAGCTGCGCACACTGTCGACCCGCGCCCTGATCACTCCGACCAGCCTGGTCAACACCTACCACTGGGGAGACTTCCGCGGGGACCCACGTGGGCGAACTCCTGGAAGCTGCTCAGCTCCGCCGCGCCGATCGGGAAGCGCTCGCGGCGGCACAGCGTGCGCAGGAACGTGCCCGCCGCGAGCGCGCGGCAGCGATCGCCCGCGACAAGCACCTGGACGATCTGGCCGCTGACGAGGAACACGCCTGGCAGCGGGTGAGCGCAGCACTCGACACGAAGAAACCAACCGAATACGACAAAGCCGTCCAGCTGCTCGTGGACTTGCGCGCCGTAGCCGAGCGAAGAAACCAGCGCGACGTGTTCGACCGGCGCTTCACCCAACTGCGCCAGCAACATCTGAGAAAGCGCCAGCCTGCTCCAGCGATTCGACCGGGCCGGGCTCACCCCAGCGACCGCTGATCGCGAGGGGTGAGGAGCATGGCGGTACGTCGCCCGACCGGCGCGGATACCAAGGAAACTGAGGTCATATGCTTGGTGTCAGATGCTAGTCTGGTTGCATGCGGACGACCACGGTGAGCAGTAAGGGGCAGGTCACCATCCCTGCGGCGGTGCTGCGGGAGCTGCACTTGGAGCCTGGATCGACGTTGCTTGTCGTACCGGTGCGGGATGGCGTGATGCTCGTGCGTCGCCCTGACTCGGCAGCCGACGAGCTCGCCGGGTCCGTCCGAGGCGTGTACGGCGACGCCCACGAGTATGTGGAGGCAGAGCGTGGAACGTGGACCTGACGGCCGCGGGCCGCGTGGTCTTCGACACGACTGCCTGCATCTACTACCTTGAGTGTCCGGCTGCCGATCCGCGGTGTGCGGTGCTGCTCCCGGTGGTCCGTGCGGCCCAAAAGCGGACCGTCGATCTCGTGGTTTCTACGGTCACGGTAACCGAACTACTGACCGGACCACTCCGTGCCAGGGACCGGGAAGCGGAGGCTTCCGTGCGGCTCTTCGTGAGTCTGCTGTGCACGGTGGCGCCGGTGGATCTCGCAGTTGCCGAGCGTGCGGCGGATATCCGCGCCGAACACGGGCTGCGCACACCCGACGCGCTGATCTGCGCGACAGCGCTGCAGCCGGCTGCGGTGATCGTCGGCAACGACAAGAAGTGGATGCGGAT
>JBQTGW010000021.1:0-4349 GCA_052390495.1 Pseudonocardiales bacterium | reverse complement strand
GCTCAACCGACGACCGGCCGGGGTCTGGGTGCGACGTCCGCCAGGGACGTCGTTCATTCTTGGCTGGTCATCCGAGCGCCTTGGGCGTCGCTGAGTAATCCGACCAGGTGTACCGTCTCCGGGTCGGTCAGCACAGCGGTGGTCTTGATCGCCCCATCGAGGGTCAACCACACTCGTGCGTCGTGGCCGAGACCCCGCCGCAGCACGATCAACGTCGTGACGTCCCCTTCGGGGGTACGGGCCTGCAACGTCGCGCGAAACGTCTCATCCTGGGTACTCACTGAACCCGTTCCTCCCTGCTGCACCGATCATGGACAGCGAGTAGCCAATCGAACCGGCCACCGGCCGGGAAGATCGTCAGCGCTGGCCACGAGTGGCGCAGGGGGTGGCGAAAGGTGGCGAGGGGATCACAATCCACGCTCAGGCCACTACGTTCTGCTCACACGTTCAAGCATGCCGAGGTGGGAGGACACAGTGGCGGCCAGTCAAGGGGCCAACTTCCAGCTGGAGGAAATGTGCGCGCGGACCGGGTGGTCGCATAAGGAGCTGGCGCGTCGGGTGAACCAGCGCGCCCGGCTGCGGGGCGTGGGGCGCAGCGCCGACGCGAGCCGGATCCGCCGCTGGCTGGAGGGCCAGCACCCGCAGCCGCCCGTGCCGGAACTGCTCAGCGAACTGTTCTCCGAGGAACTGGGCTACCCGATCACGCCCACTGACTTCGGTCTGCAAGGGACCGACGAGCACGAGGTCGGCCTGCGGTACTCCGAGTCGATCACAGCTACTGTGGTAACGGTGGCCGAACTCGGGAGGTACGACGTGCGCCGAAGCGGCTTTTTGCGACATGGCATGTTCCTGGTGGTCGCGGCCGTGATCCCCAGCCGGGACTGGCTGCTCGCGGTGCTCGACGCCACCGAGCCACGCCCGCACAACCGCATCGGCCTGGCACAGGTCGGCCTCATCCGGGAGACGTTCGCGGTGTTCGATGAGATCCAGGCCGTGCACGGTGGTGGCCACGCGCGCCAAGCCCTCGCGGAGTACCTGACCAGCCGGGTCCTGCCCCTGCTGAACGACGCCGATCCGGACCGCGAAGCCGACGCCGCCCTGTTCGCAGCGGCCAGCGAACAAACCGATCTGCTGGGTTGGATGGCGATGGACGACAACCGGCCGGCGCTCGCCCAGCGTTATCTCATCCAATCCCTGCGGTTGGCTCAGGAGTCCGGCGATATCGCGTTCGGCGGGCAAGTTCTGGCCGATATGTCCCAACAGGCATGCATGCTCGGTTATCCGCGGGAAGCTTTGCAGTTGGCGATAACCGGACGCCACGGCCTCGCCAGGGCATACAGCCCGGCCCCTGCCGCAAGACTGCTGGCACTGGAGGCTCGGGCACAGGCCGCGCTCGGCGACGGCAAGGCCGCCGAGCGGGCCGTGGTCGAATCCGAACGGGCTTTCGAGCGCATCGATGCCGAGTCCGAGCCGGAGTGGGCGCGTTTCATCGATTCCGCATCCCTCAATGGCGTGTGGGCGGACACCTTCGTCGATCTCGGCCGCCCGGTGGAGGCAGCGAGATTCGCCCGTCGTTCGATCTCCGCCGCAACCAGCCAGAACAGAGTCCCGTGTGCCGCGCGGAGCCAAGCCCGGCTGGCTCGCGCTGCCCTGATCCGCCGCGACCTGGACGCCGCCCTCCACGCCGCACACCGAGCGGTGGACCTCTCGGCCACCGTACAGTCCTCGCGCTGCATCGCCGCCGTCCGCGATCTACAGTCCCGGATCAGCCCCTACCGCACCATCGCCTCAGCCCGTGATTTCAACGACCGGGCCCACGAAGTCCTCACCCAGGCAAACCTCAACTAAACGGTGGGGTCTGAGATACCGACAGTGCCCCTTCACGTCGTCGGTGATCCTCCGTGGGCACTTAAAGCTGCTTGCAATTCAGCATCTCGCAAGCTAAGCGCGCTATCAAATCGAGTCTGCAAATTACTGATCAGCCTAGCCACGGTATTTCCGCACCCGCCTTGTTCAAGGTATAGGCGAAGCCAATCGCTTCCCACGTCCATGCGAACCCTTCGACCGACATGCAGGTCGACCGCTTCGACGTGAGCGACTTCGTCCACAATTTCCGGGACACCCCATAGCCGATAGGGATATTTAGAAGAGAAAATCACATCCAGCAGTCGAGGCAGGTCCGCTTCCTTGCTGAAATCGATAACAATCGGACCTCCCGTCACCAACCCCCCAGGGTCGCCATCATCACCGAAGGACATCCATTCAATGGCTCGACGTTCACACGCCTCCACGAAGAACCGATATCGATTCACAATGGATTGCACAAACTGTAGATGAAATTCGATGGACTCACCCGATACGGCGAATCTACCCTTGCGATTAAGTGCTTCGTCTATACATCCCAGCTCTGGGCCGGAAAGGCGAGCTTGGACGCTATCGAAAGAAACCGAAGATTTGTATCTGTCATCCTCCGCGATGTAGTCGAGAAGCTGCTCGGCATCTCGGCCCGAGAGTTGAACACTCAAGTCCGAGGAATACGAACTCTCACCCAAGACGTCACGGGCATGGAACTTCGTCCGGACTCTGCGTGCAGTCGCCCCTGGCCAGACATGGCGAAGATGATCAGACGGAAGCCACATCCAATCAAGATCCCGCCGTTCATCGACGACGGCTTTCAAGTATGGCAGAGCATCCCGCGCAGAATCCTGGGTGTGAAAGCTCCAAAACCGCTCATCAAGCTGATCGACCCAGAACGATAGATTTGGCCCTGCATACACGCGGTACAGAAACGCATCAGCGGTTTCTTCGACGTTCTTATAATACTACCCACAACCTCACGAAGGCAGTCACCAGGTTCATCAGTGTGAACCTCGACAACATAAGTTTTAGTGGGGGCCGCCGCACTGGGTGACAGCCTGTTGATCATATCTGCGCGGCTAGTCACAACACAGGGCTGCAAGTCCATCACATCCGCAAACTCGCTGATCTCCAAGCCAGGTCGGCCAGAACGACCACCGTGGGTACATCTGATGGCAAAGCGTAAACACAAAATCCTCGTGGTCAGCGAAACATGCCACCAGGACATCCACGCCAGACAGACCACAGCCACCACCCGGACATGACCACTGGAGAGCGGTATACGCCGAAAGGCGCCCGTGCCGTTCGGGAAGGGGCCGACAGAAAAGGACCCCACAAGGGCACCTCGCTGGCGGCCTACTTCACTCTGTGGAAGCCAGGGGGTGAGATTCCCCCCGGCTACCCGACAGAAGTCACTCACGGCTTAAAATAGCGTTTCGTCCATCTGAGCCTCTGCTCCCTCGGAGACTTCGATGCCTCGCTCAGCCAACTTCTCAATCAGACGGTCTATGAACCCAACCTGGCCTTTGACGAGCTTGGAGCGTGCAATTACTGCCGGCTGCCATGCTGCTCGATCGATCTCGGGATAGGTTCCAATCTTTCCTGACCCCCTAGGCCATTCCATCTCAAACGTATTGCTCGTAATGTTCTCCGGGTCAAAATCGCCTTCCAATGCGAAGGCGATGATCCTCTTGCCGCTTGGCTGCCTCAACTCTCCAAGCTCTATGTATTCTCCTTTGAGCGGAGGACTACCAAGCTCCTCCTCGAATTCTCGGACGGCGACTGCCAGTAAGTCGTCGCTGTCTCCATCCAGTTCACCCTTCGGTATTGACCATCCGCCGTTGTCTTTCTTCGCCCAGAACGGGCCACCCATATGAGCGATCAAGACATGGAGTACGCCGTCTCGGGCCTGCTTATACACGATGATACCGCTGCTCTTTTTCACTGTAGCCTTCCTAGATCGCTTCTCCAGTTCTCATCATACAATTTGCCTTCCATGCTGCACAAGCAACAGGTACGAGTCGCGCAACGAGAAATAGAACTCGCTTCCGTAGGCAACCTCGAACCCGAACGCGTCTATAGCTCTAGTACGGTACGCCTTGGTTTCGAGCTGAACAACACCGTGCTCATCATCAGGGTCAATGAGGATAGCGCTGGCTGGTGGCAGAGTGGCATGACAACGCAAGGTAAAGTTGGCACGCTGGGGTTCAGGCAGGGCCGAAACGAAGGCAACCGTCTTGTTAATAACCCGCCTAATCGCCGAGGACAACTCGTCGCCTGTGGTATTGAGACTGGATGCGATAGCTAGCATTAGACACTCCATCTCGGGGTCCAATAGCGAGAGTGTGATCCTCGTGCCAGATGAGCTTGGAGTCAACCGGTCAGTGCACCAACAGGATATAATCTTGTTGGTATGACTGATGCGGAGGTTGTTGGTGCGTGGTCAGGAATTGCTCCCCATAGAGCGTGAGCAGATTATGATCGGTATCGCT
>JBQTGW010000020.1:0-98938 GCA_052390495.1 Pseudonocardiales bacterium | reverse complement strand
AGAGCGCCGTTCGGAACCGAATCGCAGCCCAGACCCGGGTCCCGACCGCCATGTGGAGCCGAATCGCGATTTTGAGCACCCCTGTAGAGCGCTATGTGGAGCCGAATTGTGGTTCACGTGGTCGCCGCGTCAGGGCGGGTGATGATTATCTGCTGGGGTGGGCCAGGGTATCGGGGCGAGGGGGTCGTGGGAATGGTAGTGACTACTCGACGTCGCTACAGGTGAACGTTAAGCGAACATGACGTTGCCCCTGATTAGTGCCCTGGCAGGATTCGAACCTGCCGCCGCCTCCCGAGGCCGGGATCCACCATGAGCTGCGACGTCTCTGGTGTCCTGCCAGGGCCTCAGCCCATCGAGCACCCGCCACCGACCGAGGGGACCGTCAAGCAAGTTGTACGGGACCGCGTTTGGGTGCGCTGAGTCCTCGTGTCAGTGTTCCGAGGCGAGGGGCGGCGCGGTGGGAGGTTGCGGGGAGCCCCTGGCGGAGCTGCGGCGAATCAGGAAGATGGCCGTAGCGAGGCCGAGTACGAGGACGCCGAGCATGCCGAGTTCAAGCAGGAGAGAGTTCAGCTGGGCATCTGTCTGGGGCTGCTCGAACTCGGCGGTCACGATGAGGATCCGCCGGACCACGGCGATCAACCCGATGAACAGGAAGGGCTCGGCGGAGATCTCGTGCTTCTCGATCACCACGCGCAGGGTGTAGGCAAATTCGGCGACGATCAGTATGAGCAGAATCCGGTCGAGCACCAGGATGCCACCCTCGAGCGCTGGCAGATCCGTGGTCAGGGCTTGGATGATCGCCTCGACCGTTCCGATCAGCACGAGGGCGGCGGCCGCCACGAGCAGTAGCGCGACGATCCCGTAGAGCACGGCTTCGAACCAGCTGAGCGCGCGCTGCATGAAGGGACCCAGCTTTTCGCGCGGCTGGCTCGGCACTGTCACCCTCCGTAGTCCGCCGATGGAGTGCGGCGAGTGTAGACCTTGAGATCGGCCGCATGCCGTGGCGGCGGGCGAGTTCCTCGATCGACCTGTCCTGGTCCGCTGGCCAGTGCTCCGGCTCTTCGGTCAGCAAGCTCAGCTGATGGTGCCCCGGCGCGGCTCGTACAGCATCTACACGAAACCGTACCCGTCGTGAACTGCTGGTTTCTGCCACGGTTGACGTTGTTCGGCGTCGCCGCCGTCGTTCGGGCGGTGATGCGCGGTGAACGCCGAGAAGGTCATCACGGGGTTGTCGCCGTTGCAGGCCGATGGGTTGGCCTGCGTGGTGTGCGGAGCTGACTTCCTGCGCGTCCGTGTTCCGCATGTGCCGGTCGGGCGGTCGGTGACCGGCTCTCAGGTGTTCGCCTGCGTCGGCTGCTGCCCGGACGACGCGCGGCGTACGGCTGGAGGTGAGCTGTGATGAGCGCCGCGACAACCCCGGCTCGGCGGGACCGGGCGCTGTGGGTGCAGTGCGCCTGCACCGCGCTCGTCGCCCTCGGCGCGGCGTACGCCTCGTACCGGCACGGGCGCGAGTTCGCATTGCGGTTCGGCGCGGATGCGGCGACGGCGGCGATCTGGCCGTTGATCGTGGACGGGCTGTTGACCACGGCAACGGTCGAGCTGTGGAAGTCCGGCCACGGCCGCCGTGCGGGTGGCCGGTGGGCGGCGTGGTTGGCGTTCGTGTTCGGCATCGTGCTGTCGCTGTGCGCGAACGTGGCGGCGGCTCCGGAGTTGAGCGTGTCTGCCGTGGCGGTGGCGGCGTGCCCGCCGCTGGCGCTGCTGCTGGCGGTCGAGTTGCTCAACCGTGCGCTGAAGCGGCACCGCGCCGAGACCACTGGCGAGACCGCCGACGAGACGGGCGAGACCGGCGACGAGACGGCTCCGGTGGTGCGTCTCGCGGCCGTCCCGGACGAGTCTCGCTCGGCGGAGCCGACCGCCGAGCAGCGGATGTGGGCCTACTACGTCACCGAGCGGGCCAAGGGCCGCACGCCGACCGGAGCGGAGCTGGACCGGATCGCGGGCACGAACAACTACGGCCGCCGACTGCTGCGGCGGTGGCGGCAGGCTGGGCAGGGAGTGGTTGACCAGCGGCTACGCGCGCAGGCTGGTGCGGCGAACGCGGACGGTGAATCGGTGCCCGTCGTCCTGTGACCAGCCGCCGCTGAAGCCAGTGCTGGTGGCGACGGCCCAGCCCTTCTGTTCGCGCATGTGCTTGGCGAAGGCCGCAAGGTCCTTGATCTCGCATCCGCAGTCGAAGCGAACTTCGACACTGACGTAGGAGCCGTTGGGATTGGTCTCGTAGGGACTGATGTTCCAGCGGACCTGGTGCTCGTGGTCGGCCAGCCCGGTTCGCCGCTCGTCGTGGACGATGCCGAAGGCTCTGGCGTATTCGTCCAGGTCGTCGATGACGAACAGGTCGCTGCGGTACTGGCCGGGCCAGACGGCGTACAGGCGTGACGCTCCGGATCGGGCACGCTCGTACGTGCCTGCGTCTCGTCCGAAGGTCACAGTGCCATCGGACGCGACTTCGATATAGCAGACTGTCGGCAGGGTGTACGGAAAGTCCGCGCTGGCCGCGCTGCGTGGTTCCTGCACTGAGTCTCCCAGTTCCTCTGCGTCAGCAGGCGATGTCGAGTTCGGGTAGGTCGACCGCATCCGGTCAAGACGTGGACAACGCCCTGTGTGGTCAGTTTCGCGGTGGCCGATCATCCCACCACGGAAGCGCGGCCGACGACACTCCGGCTCGGCCAGTCGGGTGATCCACACAGGGGCCACATGCTGTGTCGGCGCGAGTGCCTATCGTGGTGGCCGTGACACACAACGTGACGCAGGCCAGGCGCGGCGACCGGACCATCTTCCACTTCAACGAGCTGCGGGACTTCGTGAACAGCGCCACCGCGTTGAACTTCCCCGACACCACACCGGTTCGGTGCTTTGCCGGCTGGGACGGCAACGTGAAACGCCTGGAGACCGTGGTCGAAGACACCCGTGAAACCGGCAGCGACGATTCGTCGGCATCACCGCCCGCGAACTCAAGCGGAGCCAGCCGCAGCGACTCGGAGAAACGCACGAGCGTCACGCAGAAACCCACCGGCCCCGAGGTGGAGTGGCGCCGTTGGGGTCGTCGACTCTCGGCACACGTGCTGACGTTGGGCGATGTCCGCGCGTTGATCGCCCGCGCCAACGAGCTGGGCCTACCCACCTCGGGGTACGCCGTTCACGCCACGCCTGTGGATCGGTCCTGGCGAGGGCATGTGTACAGGATCTCCGTAGAACCGTATGCCTGACCGCCCTACCTCAGTCGGGATGACGGCCCCTTGACGGAAAGAGAACCCGTGACGGTCCAGGACGTGTACCTGCTTGCCCTGCACGAGCCCTATCAGTCCCCGCAGCATCCGGTGCCGATCAACGCGACGATCGTGCACGCCCTGACCTTGCTGCACCCGGCGGTGCCGCAGCCGGATGGCGGCCGGATGTACCGGTGTCTGACCGAGTTTCCCGGTCGCACGCCGGGCGGGGTGGTGCCGCTGTCCACGCTGACCTTCGAGCTGGACGGCGGACAGTTGTGGCCGCTGGTCGCCGACTGGGAACGGGTCGTCGACGCGGTGGTGCACATCGCCCGCCACCAGGGCTGCGACGCGATGCCGATGGGTCTGCCGCAGCTCACGGCCATCCTGGTCGGTGGTGGCCCGACGACGGTGCACGAGCTGTATCACCCGGACGGCTCCCGCTCCCAGGCCGGGCCGGTCGAGCGGCAACAGCACCTGGACGAGCTGACCAGTCACGTGCGGCGGTTCGCCGCGGAAGGCCCGTTCTGGCCGGGCGACAACCTCGTCGCTCCACCGCGGGAACCGCGCGCACTGCCCTACAAGCCTTACCGCAGCAGGTAGCTAGGGCGTCGGGCACGACGATCACCTTCAACCGACGGCCATCGGGGCTGCGGACCTCACGCTGATCTCTTTTCGACAGGCGCAGGTCAGGTCGCTGCGACTACTCGGTGTAGCCGGTTAGGCGCTGGCGCAGCTCGCGGATGGCGCGGTGTTGGGCGGGGGTGTCGCCGTCGTTGCGTTCGATCTCGGTGAGCAGGCGGAGCAGGTCGTCCAAGTCCGCGCGGCCGGTGATCGTGCTGTCGAACTCGACCCGCAGCGCGATGGTGATGTCAGGATCTTGGTCGGCGGCGACTGCGTGCTCAACGAAGCGTTCCAGGTCGCTCAACGGCAGGGAGTCACCTGCCGGAGGTAGATCGAGTTCGACACGTGAGGTCACCGGGCCAGCGTAAAGCGCCGCTTTTTCGGCTGTGACGGACGGTCGTCGATCAAGCGAGTGCCGTGATTGGGTCGAAGCGGCGGGCCGTAAACTTGTGACGTGACGGATCAGTTGACGGTGGCAGTGGGACGGCGTGCAGCGCGGGCGATTCTGATCGACGATCTCGGCCGGTTGGTGTTGATTAAGCGGACCAAGCCGGGGCAGGCGCCGTACTGGACTGCGCCCGGCGGCGGTGTCGAGGACACCGACGCCTCGGTGGAGGCGGCTCTGTACCGGGAGCTGGCGGAGGAACTGGGCGCCAAGGCCACGGATGCGTCACAGGTGTTCCTGTTCAGCTCGCCGTCGGACGGTGGGGTCGCTGTTCAGCACTTCTTTGTGGCGCGGCTGGCCGGCCTGGACGAGTCGGCCCGGAGTGGCCCTGAGTTCAGCGATCCGTCGCGCGGCGGGTATGACCTGGATCGGGTTGACCTTCGGGGAGACGATCTCGCGTCGATCGACTTGAAGCCAGCCGCGTTGAAGGAGTTCATCCTGGCCAACCGGGAGGCTCTGCTGGTCGAGGCGGGCGCAGCCGCCTGAGCTGCGACTACATGCCCCACCGCAGGTACGTCGGGGTGGCGCGACCGGGCAGCGTACGCAGCGTGCCGTGGTCGGTGCCGAGGGTGTCGCGCAGGGCTGCGGTTTCACCCGGCCACTTGGCGTGGGCGAGTTCGTCGAAGGCGAGCACGCTGCCCTTGGTGAGGTATGGCCGGACGGCGTCGATGGCGTCGCGGGTGGGTTCGTAGAGGTCGAGGTCGAAGTAGGCCAGGGCGATGACTGTGTGCGGGTTGCCCGTCAGGTAGCGCGGGAGGGTTTCGCGCACGTCGCCTTGGACGATCAGGGTGCGCCTGATGTGGCCGAGGTGTTCGCCCTGCTCATGGGCGTCGAGCACGTCGCGCAGGTGGTGTGGGTAGCCGTCGGTGAGCGCGAACCGGCCGGCGATGGCGCTGGGGCTGGTCGTGTCGATGTCGGTCACGTCGGGGAAGCCGGTGAAGGTGTCGAAGCCGATGATCCGGCGGTGCGGGTTGTACGGCTCGTACACGCCGCGCAACGCGGTGAGGGCGGCGAGGTGACGTCCGCGGTGCACGCCGAACTCCATGATCACGCCCGGCACGTTGAGGATCATCCGGTAGAGCGCGTCCAGGGAGAGCAGGTCGGTCAGCGGCTGCCTGCGCAGGTAGAGGGCCAGGTTGTCGACCAGTTCCACGGGTGGGATGGGGGCGTCGGCCAGCAGGTCGGCGAGCCGGTGGCGGACGGTTCGCTCGTGGTCCGATTCGTGCGGCAGAAGCCGGTCGTCGGCTTGATTGTTGATCACGTGGTCTCCCTCGGTGGTGCCCACAGCTGGGCGGGGGCAAGGCGGAAGTCGCTGGCGTAGCCGAAGATGTCGGCGGGGTGGCGGTAGCCGTGGTGCAGGGCGGCGATGGCGCCGATGAGCAGCCGGTGCGACACGATCAGCACGGGGCCGTGCTCGGTGGCGAGGTCGCCGGCGATGGTCGCGGCTTCGAGTGCGCGTTCGGCGAACGCACGGAGGCTTTCGCCTCCGGGCAGGGCGCTGTCCGGGTTGTCGGCGCGCTGTTGCCGCCAGGTGATGTAGTCGGGTGGGTACTGGTTCGCGGCGAGGCCCAGCACGCAGTGCGGGGCACGCCATTCGGCGAACGCGCTGATCGGTTCGGCAAGTCGGCTGTCCGACGTGCGTGCGACGATGGCGGCGGTCTGGCGAGCGCGGCGCAGTGGGCTGGATGCGATGAGTGCCGGGTGCCAGCGGTGGTCGCGCAGCTCGCGGGCGGTCAGTTCGGCTTCGACGGTGCCCGCGATGGTCAGTGGGCTGCCGGGACGGGCGTGGGCGCCGGGGCGGCAGAGCCCGTCGTCGCAGGTGCCGTGGCGCATCCAAAGCGCGGCGGGGGTCATGTCATGCACCAACCCCCGTCGATGGTGAGGCACTGGCCGGTGATGAACCCCGCGTCGGGGGAGGCGAGGAAGTCCACGGCGGCGGCGATGTCGTCGGGGTGTCCACGGCGTTTGACGCACTGGCGGTCGAGCTGCCGGGTGATCATCGCATCGTGGTCGGGGACGACGGCGTGTTCGGCGGGTACTTCGATGGAGCCCGCGCGGACGCAGTTGACGGTGACGCCGTGTGGTCCAAGTTCTCGGGCCAGGGCGCGCACGAGTCCTTCCAGGCCACTCTTGGCCGCGATGTAGGCGGCGAGGTCGACGCGGCCGAGTTGGGTGAGCACCGAGGACACGGTGATGATGCGGCCGTGGCCGCGCGTCGTGAGGGACGGGGTGACGAGCTGGGCACACGCCGCGTGCGTGACCAGATTGACCTCGATCTGCTCGCGGAAGGTGTCCAGGTCGAGGCTGGTCCAGGGGATGCGCGGATAGGTGCCGGCGTTGGACACGAGGACTTCCAGCCGGTCGGCGGCGTGCTCGATTTCGTGTGCGAGCGTGTCGATCGTCATCGGGTCGGTGAGATCGCCCGTGATCCCGACTGTGGCAGCGCCGCGTTGTTCGACGGTGGCGAGCACGTTGTGCAGATCCGGGTCGTCGTGGAGGTGGGTGAGGAGGAGGTCGTAGCGGTCGGCGAGGCGCGCGGCGATGGCCGCGCCGATGCCGGAACCGGCTCCGGTGACGATGGCAACGGGACGGGCCACGATCAGTTGACCTCCGCATCTGATGGTGTGAGAGCGAGGAAGCCCGGCAGCGTGGTGTCGGGGTCCAGTGCTTGGGCGAGTAGGGCCAGCGACAGCGCAGTGTCACGGGGTTCGAGGTCAGCGAGGTGGTAGACGGCGAGCAGCCGCATCACCAGGTACGGGCGCATCCACGCCATCAGGTCGTCGATGTCGAGATGGCGGGCGATGGGCCGGATGATCTCGTCGAGGTAGCGGCGAAGGACATGTCGGCGGGCTCGGCTGGGCGCGTGTCGATAGTCGATCACCAGTGATGATTGGGTGTGTTCAACCTGGACGACGGGCTCGGCGAGGCTCGACGGGGCGAGCGCTGAGGGGTGATCGTCGAACGCGGCCGGGTTGTAGTGCGGGGTGAGCCATGCGCCGTGGAGGCGTTGGTAGAGCAGGAAACACGCGAACTCGCCGGGTAGCGCGTTGAGTCCCCCGGTGTCGTAGTCGAACCACACCGGTCCACCTGCGGGCGACCACCCAATGTTGATGTCAGTGGGATCGCCCTGGGTGATGGCGGCACAGACCGGGCTGTGGCGGGCGAAGTGAACCCGCAGCCTGGTCATCAGTTCGGCGAAGTCAACGGCGTGCTCGCGGCCGTTGACGACCAGTCGCACGTCTGCCAGATCCTGTGGGCGGACTCTCCGCGTTCCATTGGTGATCGGCCACGGTGCGTTAGGTCTGTAGTACTGGTCGAGGCGGCCATCGGGAGCGGCGCGGTCGCCGTAGAGCTTGCTGATTGTCTCCCCGTTGGTCGTGGGGCGAAGGGTGTTGCCGATGACGTGCTGGTAGTGGCGGAACACGGCGGCCAGGCAGGTGTCGAGGCGCACCATGTCGCCCGTGAGGTCGGCGCGGGCGATCTCGTCGAGCAGCAGGCCGTGATCGTGGCCGAGGTGCGGCCACCGGTCGTAGGCGAGCACGGTCCAGCGGGCGACTCGTCGCGCGCCACGCAGCCCCGGTATCGGGTAGAACTCGCGGATGCGCGCGTGTCCTGCGCATTCGGCGCCGGCTTCGTCGTGGTTCGGGTTGGCCTTGACGAACAGCGCGAGTCCGGCCCAGTCGACGTGCCAGGTGTGGTTGGCCGTGAAGCGTCGGTGGTTGGTGATCCTCAGCATGAGCAGTCACCACCAACCGGCGAGGTCGCTCGCGAACTCGGCGATGATCTCCGCCGGAAGGTCGGCAAGGCTCGCCGATTGCGACCACAGCGCGTCGTCCAGGTGGTCGCGCACCGGGCAGCGGTCGGCGAGGGCCAGCATCTGGGAGAACGCGGTGGCGACGGCGTGGTGACGTGCGGTTCCGGTGGTCCACTTGGTGTGGGCGTGGCGACCGTAGAGCCCGATCACATGTGGTCCGGTTCCGTCCGGGCGTTCGGTGAGCGCGGCCAGATGGGTCAGGCCCGTGTCGTTGCCGATCACGACCTCGGCTGACGCGAACACGTCCAGGCAGTCCACCGCCTCCAGCCCGCCCAGAACCTCGATGCCGTCGAACGTCACAGGGTCGGCATCGCTACTGGTGATCAAGGTGAACGTCCACGGCGCGGGGAACCGCTGGGCGAGGACAGCCGCGATGCGGGCGAAACCGCTTGCACTGTAGTCCTTGCGGCTTGGCCAACTGGTCGCCGAGACGAACACGACGTGGAACGGTCGTGCCTGCTCGCTCGATCTGAAGGTCGGAAGCGGAGCGCGGTCGGCGGGGAGCCGGACGCCGAGGGCTTGTTCCGCGGCGAGGTAGTACCGCATCGGCAGAGCGGCGTGGACCTCCACGAGTTCGTCGTCCAGGATGTCCAGCCACGCCTGGGGTCGTTCGGGGATCGCGTGGAAGGTGAATCCCTTGCCGTGCCTGGTGTAGACGGTGTGCGGGCCTTCGGTGAGGCTTGTGCTCAACGGCAGCCGGCATCGTTGCATCAGGCGTGGACGAGGCCCCTCGTAGCGGAGTTCGGCGTCACGACCCGTCCCGTCGGCGAGAGCCTGAACGAGTCCGAGCGCGAGCAGGACATCACCGAGGCCACGGTCACCGAGGACCACTGACCAGCCGCGTTCGCCGATCACGTCCGCGCCGCTGGTGTAGGAGGGGAGTTCCCCGGCCGCGCGCCGGAAAGGCAGCGCGCGGGCCAGGGGCGCGTGGTGGCGGGGGACGATGACTGGCCCGCCGCGTTGCAGCGTCACCGGCTCGATCGTCCACGGGCTCACAGTCGCGTGAGGGTGCACAGCGGTACTCCCAGCGATTCCAACAGCGGACGCGCGTTGCCGGTGGTGTCCTCGATCAAGCACGCGATGCCGGTCACCTCCACGGCCGACTCGCGGAGCACCGTGATCAGGTTGGCCAGCGTGTTCCCGGTGGTGATCTCGTCATCGACGATGAGCACGCGGGTTCCCGCGAGGTCGCCGTAGGTGAAGACCTCGGTACGGCGGGCATGGGGTTCGGTGAAGTGCCGCTTGTCGGGCAGGTCGAGGTCGAGCTTCCAGGCCAGGCGGTACGGAAGGTCGCTGGCCAGTGCGACGGCGACGGTGGGCAGGATGCCGCCCGCGTCCAGTCCGAGCAGGAGGTCCGGGGCCGTGAACTCCGGGTGGCGCGACCATGCGTCCCACAGCGCGCCACCGATCCGCAGCAACGTCGCGGGGTGTACCTGGTCGAGGATGCCGTCCAGCTCGTGAACGATCCGGACATCCCGAGTCTGCGGGGGCACGCCGAGACGGCGGACGCGCCGGGCCTGGTAGGCGAGGTCTTCGGGAACGGTGGTCATTCGCTGGTCCTCACGGTGGTGTGGTCAAGTCGGTCGAGGTAGGTCAACAGTCGGTCCGTCGCGTCAACGAGTTGTCCGCGCAGGACCGGATCGCCGGGGCGGCGGATGAGGTCGGACAGCTCAGGCGGTTCGCATTCGGCGGCGGGGTGTAGCTCGCGGAACGCGGCGAGCACGTCGTCGGCGTCGTGGAGGTCGTGTCCGTCGGCGCGCAGCAGGATCTTGGCGAGCAGCACCAGGTGCTTGTGCACGGCGCGCACATCCGGCTGATCGGCGGCGAGGAGTCGGCGGGTGGTCATCAGCACGAGTCCCAACTCACCCCGGCTGGTGCGATCGCCGTGTGCTGCGGCCGGCACCGGCAGCAGATGGTCCGCTCGCCGGTAGAGCACGCCGACCCCTTGGGCGGCGCGGCGCAGCGACTGCACGACGCGCGGCGGAACCCGCAGCGCGTCGATGTCGGCGGTGGTGAAGACGCTGAGGCCGACCTTGATGCCATCGGGCGCGGGAAGGGCGCCCGCAACGTCCCGCAGCCACGCGGCGGGCGCGGTGTCACGAACCACGAGCAGGTCAAGATCGCTCCACCCGTCCCGCCAGCTCGTGGTCCCCGTGCTGCCCGTTGCGAGCACGAGCGCGACCTGCTCGTCGCACACGTGGTCGACTGCCTGGCCCAACCATCCGCTCTGGGTCACCGGCCCACTTGCGGGGAGCGTCACCCTGGGCAGATCCACGGTCGACGCGATTCGGCTGACGGCGAGCTTGAGTGCGCTCAGCGGCCCGGAGTTGTCGATGAGGTGATCAGCGATCTCGGCGATCCGGTCCGCTCCGCGTTCGCGCTTGGTCGCATCGCGGCCACGCAACCGGGACTCGCTCTCCGCCGCGCGGCTTGACCGGACGGTCGTGTCCGCATCGACGTACACGACCTGGCAGCGGTCACCCCAGACCCGTTTCAGGTGCGCGGTTGCCTCGAAGCGGTGCGCGCTTTCCAGACTGATCGTGCGTGCTTTGGTCGTCTCGGCGAACCGCAGGATTTCCTCGGTAAGCCGCTCCGCCTGCTCCTGCTCCGACCAGCGTTCGTACGGGTCCGCGACTCCAGCCCGCATGGCGGCGACTTCCACCAGGTAGCCGATCTTCAACCTGGTCACGCCGTGCTCGTCGCGCAACAGTTCGCCGACCGTGCTCTTGCCGCTCTCGGACATGCCGCCCAGCACCCACAGCCGTTCCAACGCGTCGTTCGGCAGCGGTTCCACGTTGACACCCGCGTCAGCCAGGCAGCTCCGGAGCGTTCGCTGGACATCCAGGATCGGGGCGTCGCCGAGGTCGAGCACGGCGTGGTAGTCCCCGCGTTCAACCTGGACGGACAGGACGTCCGCGAGCGTGCGCTGATAGGCGGCGTACCGTTCGTTGGCCGGTCTTGGCTCGCGCCGCAGCGCCTCGGCCGCTTCCCGCGCGGGGTCACCGGATCGGCGTAACAGCACGTGGACTTCGCGCCGAGGCGCGGCGGCCGGGAGATCGGCCGCGAGGCGGTCCACCAGCCGGAGCGCCTTTGTCGGGGACAGTCCGTCCTTGAGCGCGGCGGTGGCGGCGCAGGTCGCTCGGAGCATGGGTAAGCCGCGGTCTTCCAGGGCCAGCGGTCCGCTCGCGTCGCGGCGGGCGACGTGGCTGCCCAGCATCAGTCCGACGTGCTCGGCCGTGGTGGAGCCGACGAACCACCAGTGGGCGAAGTCGCCCGCAGCGACCTCGCGCCATCGGGAGTCCCAGGCATCCACAGTGCTTACGAGGTGGGCGTCGGGCATCCCACGGTGAAGCCAGGCGAGTTGCGTGGTCTTCCCGACGTTGTCGACGCCGTTGAGCGACACCGACAGCTGTTGGTGTGCCTCTGTGGTCACGATGCGCTCCGGTAGGTCTTCAGGGGCCGCCACGCCGGGAGCCGTCGGTGGCCGGTGGCGACGTCGCGGATCAGGTCGTCGTAGGCGTCGGCCAGCTCGGCGAGCTGCCGCAGAGCCAAGCGGGCTCGATCGCGGGCGTCGTTGGTGTTGATCAGGCTGTTCGCACGGACCCACGCGATCGCCAGGCGGTCGACGACCGAGCCGAGGGTCTCGGTGTGCAGGGAGGCGTCCGCGCGGCTGTGGACCTGGGCCGACACCCACTCGTCGATCCGTTCCACCAGGGCGACACGTCGGGCGTTGAGGTCGTCGATGAGCCGCTTGCTTTCGGCGATGGCGTCGGCGGACGCACCGGAAGCGCGGCTGACATCCTCGGCCTGCCACTGCTGCTCGTGTTGGGCCGCCAGCTCGTTCGCCGTGTCGAGGACGAGCTGGCCGGGATGGTCTCTGCCGGTGGTGTCGCGGAACGCCTCGATGATCGACGCAGATCGTGGCAGGATCTCCCGCACTCGCGTCACGTGCTGTGTGGCCTGTTCACCACTGTCGGTCATGATCGGCACCTCCCTCGGTCGATTTGGCATGGGTGCGCCTGCGCCGAGGGCGGTCGGGGCATCCTCGGCGCAGGCGCGGCTTATTCAGGCGAGGCTGGGGCGTGCGCCGCCGGCTCGACGGCTCAGCGACGCGACCAGCACTCGTTGAACCTCGGCCGAGGCGGGCAGCGCCCAGCCGACGGTGTACGGGGGCACCTGCCAGCGATACGGCAGGCCACCACGCGCCGTTGGCGGGATGGGCAACCACGCCCCGCACGCGTGCAACTGCGCATGTGCGTTCGCGGCCAGCTCAGGACGCAGCGGTTCATCGTCGCTGCGCACGAAGAACAACCACGAACCGAAGGGCGTGACGGCGACCGGACCGCGCTGGGCCGGCGAGAGCTGTGCCAGCGCGCGTTGCCCGTGGGTGCCGGGTACCTCAACCCCGTCGACCCCGGCTCCGCACGCCAGCAGCACTGAGTACGGCCGCCGTGTCCACCACTCCATCGCCACGTCCGGGTTGGTCGTCGTGGCCAGTTGCCACAACGCGGCGACCGGTTCCAGCCCTGCCGCGCCGGGCCTGCCCAGCCAGGCCCCGTGCTTGGCAAGCTGGTAGGTTCCCGGCAGCACGGGCCAGCCGTGCTGCGCCAGGTCGACGGCGGTGGCACGCGTTTCGGCCCAGGCCAGTCCCGGAATCCCCGGTACCAGAGGTGCGCTCGTCGGTCGCCGAGCGGCGTCAATACGATCACTCACTGGTAGTCGCCTCCGCCTGACGTGGTGTAACTACGTCTACGAGTTCACCAGGCAGCAGGGACGAACACGACCACAGCGAGTGCCCACAGTTGGGCCAGATCGGGGACATTGGTGGGACATTCCTGATCTGCGGGTGTGGTACGCCCTACCGTTGATCCTGTGTCACCCGATGAGCCCCGCGTACCGAACACCGTGCTGATCGCCCTGCGCGAGCGGGGCGGGCTGTCCCAGCAGGACCTGGCTGACGAGCTGACGAACCTCGCCACCCGGTACGGCAAGCACCCGCAAATTACGCGCAAGACCATCGGCCGATGGGAGCGCGGCGAAGTCGTGTGGCCACAGCCCTTCTATCGCCGACTGCTCGCCGAGTTCTTCGGTTGCGCGGGCGACGAACTCGGTTTCCGCAGGCCGCGCTCTGTCCGACCCGAGCAGGACCAGACCGACCCCCTTCCCACGCCCCTCACGTTCGCCACCGCGCCCGCAACGGCCGATCCACATGTCGAGCGTGACCAGGACGAGTGGCGCCAGGTCCGTTCGGCCTTGGGCAGGCATCGCCGCGACCTCGCGGTGCTCGCCGAGGCGCTGTACCGCGATCATCGCGTGCCGGGCCTGAAGAACACAGGCGTCATCAGCGCGCCCAATTGGATTCCTGCCGAGCCCGTCCCGCTGGACGAGATCACGCTGACGCTGGACTCCGTGGTCGCCGAACCCGCGATCACCGGAGACGAACCCGAAAGCGCCCCAGTTCGCCCGCTGGCCACCATCGACGCCCGTTACCGCAGCTACCACGACGCCATCCGCGACCTCGCCGCGCCCCGCCTGTTCGAAAACCGGCTGTGCTTCCGCCTGCTTGAAATCGACTGGACACAGCCGAGCTTGCACTTCGGGCAGATGTGTTTCTTCGACGCGGTCGACACCAACGAGGCGCTCGCCCACGAATTCGCCGCCCACCACCTCGCCATCGACAGCGACCGGGAATCCCTCATGCCGCGCGCCTCCATGCGGCGGCTGACATTCCGAAAGCTGATCGCGGACCCGTTCGATCTCGGCTGCCGACCGCTCATGGGAGCGATCGGCACCCTGACCATCAGGGGCGGCGACAGCCCCAGCGTCGTCCTTCACCAGCGTGACTCCGCCAGCGTCTCAGGCGGCGGCGGTATGGCACACCTGCTGCCCGCGGGCATCTTCCAGCCCTCCTCCGTCATCCCGGCCGCCATCGCCGCCGACTTCTCGATCTGGCGCAACATCCAGCGCGAATACGCCGAAGAACTGTTGGGCCATGACGAGTACGACGGCTCCGGTAAGCCGATCCGATACGACAAGCTGGAACCGTTCACCACGATGGACGAGGCGCTGCGCGACGGTCGCATCCGCGTGTTCTGCCTCGGCGTCACGCTCGACGCGCTCACGCTTGCCGGCGACATTCTCACCGTCGCGGTCATCGCCCCGGACACCTACGACGCGCTGTTCGCCAACGCCGTTGAGACCAACTCGGAGGGCTCCATGCCCGCGAGGGCATTTCCGTTCGAGGAGAACACCCTGACGTGGCTCCGCGAGTCCAAGCGCCTCTCTCCCGGTGCGGCGGCGGCGTTGCACCTTGCCTGGAGCAATCGCAAGGTCCTGCTCGACTGAACCGTTAGTGGGCCAGTCGGTCGGCCACCGTTCGGCCAGTGAGCAGGCCACCTATGACTGGCCTGTCGACTGGCCGGGCATGGTTCGCTGTTCGCGCAGGTCAATAGCCCTGTGAGCGGGTCGAGCGCGTCGCCCGACATCTGGAGATCCAACCGTAGACATCCGGGGCGCGTCGTGAGCGCGATGGCCGCGCACGGCGGTCCCGGTGCTCGTTGCGGCCCGCGCGGCGGCGGGCGGGCTTGAGGTAACGGCCTGGTCTCAGTCGGCCGTACTGGTGTCCAAAATCGGCCGAAAAATCGGCCTTCAGTAGTGCAGGGGTTCCTGACACACTGGAAGGGACGGGTCGATTATGGTCACCGCTCGCCGAGGACAGCCACACCGCCGACCACAACGCGCCGCTAACGGCGGTATCACTCCACGGTCACAATGTTCCGGTTTTCGGTCACGTTTGAGTAACGGGCCAGGATTTTGCGGCCGGAATCCGGAGTTCAGGGGTGCCGGGGATCTCTCGGCTGCTCCGGCCGGAGGGTGGTGGTGATCATGACGGGCGATGGTCAGCGTGCTGGTGACCGTGGCGTCGTGGGTTCGGATGGGTTGGCGTCTCGTCCCGCGTCTGGGTCAGCGCAGGCTCGGCGTTCTGAATCCGCTGGCCCACACGCCGAGGCCGCTGCTACTAGAACCGCTGGTCAGCGGTGGTATCGGCGGGGCCGGGTGGAAGGCCGACTGAGGAATGATCCTCACCCATCTACACATCGGGGCCGCGCGGGGCGCGGCGGCCGGCGGGCCGGGGAGCCCGACGCGGCGTTGTGGTTCCGTCTGGTCGACCGGGACCGACGCCTGCTGGCCCTGCTGGCCGAGCACAAGGTGCTCACCACTAACCAGATCGCCGCGATTGAATTCCTGTCGGTGCGCCGCGCGCAGGACCGGCTGCGGCAGTTGCGGGAGATGGGTGTGGTGTTCGCCTTTCGCGAGTCCTATTCGCGTGGCGGGACGAGCCAGACGCGCTACGCGCTGGGCTACCTCGGCGCGCGGTTGATCGCGGCGCAGCGGGCGGAGCGCCCGCCCGCGCCGAAGGCGTACACCGAGAGCCTGGAACGGCTGGCGCTGTGGCCGAAGCTGGATCACCAGCTCGGCGTGAACGACTTCTTCTGCGCCCTGGCCGCCCACCGCAACCCTGCCCGACTGCGCGAGGCGCGCCGCGAGGGGGAGGTGGACGGGCTGACCCAGTGGTGGTCCGAACGCCGCTGTACCGAGTTCTTCTGGAAATACCAGGGCGGTGGCCGGGAAACCCGGCTGCGCCCGGACGGCTACGGCTGCTGGGAAGAGCACGGCCGGACGGTGCGGTTCTTCCTCGAACACGACACCGGCACCGAATCCCTGACGAAGGTCACGGGCAAGATCGACGACTACGCCGCCTTCCCGACCGACGCCTTCGGCGTCCTGCTGTTCTCGGTGCACTCCACCCGGCGGGAGATCGCCCTGCGGGCGGCGCTGCACCGCGCCCTCGCCGGGAACGAGCCTGGGTTCGTGATCGCCACCGCGGCCCGTGACCACCGCCACGCCGACGACTCGGCGGGGCCGATCTGGGGCCTGTGGACGTCGCAGAGCGGTGACAGCGTGCCGCGCCGGTACCGGCCCTGGCCGAACTGCCCCAACGTGGCCCCTCCGTCGAACACAGCGCCTCGAACACCGACCAGCCGCTCAACGAGGCCGCGTTCGACCACATGGACCCGGAAATGTCGCGCCGCATCAACACACCCCAGCCCGAACCGGCCGGCCCGGCCGGCTATGCGGACGACGATGACGACCTCGACGACGTGACGCTCTACGACGACGCGGACGAGGAAGACGTGTACCGCGCGCCGGTAGCACCGGCGCGGCTGGACGCGCGGCAGCCGCGACGGACACGCTGGGCCGCCTGAATCCCTCTCCCCGCAAGAGGTTCCCGCACGCTTGCGCCTGCCCGGAAGGAGGCGACCGACGATGACGTGACCCCATGAGTACGGCACTGACGACGGCCACGCCAGTCCGCTGGCTTCGGCCCGTTGTCCTTGTACAGCACAGAGAATCTGGACCCGTGGTACGTCGAGCTGCCCACCGCAGTCGCGCACGTGGCGAGACCACGCCGAGACGCCGAGACAGGTCGAGACGAGACACCGAGACCACGGGCGAGATCAGCGAGACACCCAGTCTCGCAACGGTCTCGCGGTCTCGGCAGAGGTCTCGCCGGATGTCTCGGGTGGACAGTGGGGAGGGTTCAGTCAACCGGTGATCGCTGGCCCCGGTGGGGTGCTTACGGCAGTCGGGGAGTCGAAGCGGCACATGGTTGGAGCAGTTCAGACTCGGCCGGTTCTTGAATCGCGCGTAGCGGCGCGGCCATCACCCCCAACACGAACCCTCCTGTGTGGAGGCTTCCGGGGTGCTGGTGACCAGAGGACCGGCGGGTCCTGCTGATCGACGGTTGCCCAGTGACCGCCCGACAGCCGCCCGCGACCTCCCGCCCATGAGCGGGCTCGCGGGCACCGGAGGTGCCTCATGCACACCCACGACAACACCCCGGACAACGCCGATGACCGGGACGCGGTAGTGATTCCACTGCCGCGACAAGCCCCCGACAATGACATTGAAAATCTGCCCGAAACCGGCTCTGACCAGCCGGTTTGGTGGTATGATCAGAGGCGGAAACGCGGTGGGGACCGCAAGTATTCCGGCCACGTCAACCACATTCACGGCACGGAAGCCGAGCGGGTGCGTGGCGAACTCGCCGACGTGATCCGCGAGCTTCTCGATTGGGCCGCGCGACAACAATCTGATGAGCAGTCCACCGAGGATGGTGAAGCAGCATGAGCGCCGACAGCACGTCCGGTGACGTGACGGTCAACCCGCCCGCCCCGGCGTTGACGCGGCGGGCCGCGTCCCTGTCGGAGACAGTGCCGGTGTCCGGGCCGTCCGGCCTGTGGGACTACGCCGTGTCGCCGCTGGGGATGCCGGTGGCGTTGCTGCGGGACGAGGTGCGGGTGGCGTTCCTCGGCCGCACGTCCACAGAGGACAAGCAGGACCCACGGCAGTCCCTGTTGCGGCAGTTGGGGAACAGCAAGACCGCGATTCCCGAGTCGTGGGTGATCGTGGCGCACTACTACGACGTCGAGTCCGGCCGCATGGAACTGGAGGCACGCGGGCAGGGCACCGACTACGAGCGGTTCGACATCCCCATCGCCCGTGACGGCGGCATCGCCGACCTGCTGGACGAAGCGGCCCATCCCGGTCGCCGGTTCGACGTGGTGATCTGCGAGTCCGTGTCGCGGGTCGCCCGCCGCACGTTCGAGGGCCTGTCCATCGAGCGCGAGCTGGAGCGGGCCGAGGTGCCGCTGTTCGCCGCCAACGAACCGATCACCCTGACCGGCAGCCGCGCGCAGCGGATCCTGCAACGGCGGATCAACCAGTCCGTGGCCGAGTACGAGGTGCTCAACACCCTGGAGGCAGTCCTGGGGCGGGCTGTGCACGCACGTGCGTGAGGGCTGGAACATCGGCAAACCCCCGTACGGGTACAAGGCCAAGACCTTCCAGCACCCCAACCCCACCAAGGCCGCCAAGAGGCAGACCAAGACCCGCCTGGAACCCGACGGCGTGCGCGGCGAGACGGTCACCCAGATCGCGCTGTGGCGCTACCACGAAGGTCTCGGCTACGACACCATCGCCGACCGGCTCAACGCCGACCCCGCCAAGTACCCGCCCCCGGTGCCGCCCGGCAAGGACCGGGCGCGCGGGGCGTGGGGCAAGACCAGCGTCTACGAGATCCTGAAAAACCCCAAGTACACCGGCTACCAGGTGTTCAACCGGCGCGCCTCCCGCTCCCGCCGCGGCAAGGTCAACGACCCCGTGAAGTGGGTGTGGTCCACCGAACCCGCCCACGAGCCGCTGATCCCCAAGTGGATGTACGACGAGATGACCGCCCGCCGCCAAGCCCGGCGCGGCTCCCGCGACGGCAACAACAAGAACGCCCACCCCGAAACCCGCCGCACCTACCTCCTGCGGGGCATGGTGTTCTGCGGGTGCGGGCGGCGGATGTTCGGCAACCACCGCCACAACGCCGCCTACTACCTGTGCTGGCCCCGCAACAACAACCGGGGACGCCCCGACAAGTACGCAGGCCACCCCAAAGCCGTCTACATCCGCGAAGACGCCGTCCTCGACGCGGTGTCTCGGTTCTTCACCGACCGCGTGTTCGGACCCCACCGCCGCCAGATCCTGGCCGCCGACCTCGCCGGACTCGACGACCGCGCCGCCCGCGAACGGCAGGCCGAACGGGAACGGCTCCAACGAGTCATCGCCGACGTCGCGCGGCGACAGAACTCCATCCTGCGCCAAGCCCAAGACGGCGACCCCGACGACCCGTTCACCAAAGCCCTACGCGGCACCTACAACGACCTGGAAGCCGAGAAAACCGCCGCCCTGACCACCATCGCCCAACTCGACGCCGCCGACGAGACCGAGCCGGGCCGCCCCGGCTTGGCGGACATCGCCCTGCTGGACGCTCTGCCATACCTGGCGCTCAACCTCGCCGACGCACCCGAACCGCTGCTCCGCAGACTGTTCGAGATCACCCAACTCGCCGTCCACCTGCACAACGACAGCGACCACGTCACCATCACCATCCGACTACCCGCCGACCAACTACCCGACATCGCCCACGCGGCCGAAAGGATCAACGAAACCATGATCACCACACAAGAAACGCCTGCTCAGACGGCAGGTGCTCCTTGTGTAGATGCTGTACGTGCCCCCGGCAGGATTCGAACCTGCGCTCCCGCCTCCGGAGACCGGTACAACCCTGATCATGCGTGGCTGTGGTGTCGCCTGGTTCATTGCACGAACCCTCGCGCTCAAAAGGTCGAAGCGCCTTCCCGCGAAGGACCACGGCAACATGCGCGGCGGCCTCCCGAACTTCATTGTCGGCATCGTTGATAAAGCCTTGGGTCGCCTCGCTGGCAGCCGCCGCGTTGATGGTGTGCGGCAGCCGACCAGCACATACCTGGGCCGCGCCTTTCCTGACGGAGGCGTCGGTGCTGGCAGAGCCGTGGCAAACAGATCTGTCGACCCCAGTTCCAGACCGGCGAAGGCGGCCAAGCGACCGCTGGCTTGCCGAACCACGGGGTCCGTAGAGTTGATCACGCGCTGGATGACTGGCTCGACGATCGTATCGTCGCCATTGCCGATGTAGACGATCAACCGATCGGCGTGTCGGGTAGTGAGCAGGCGGTCGTCGGTCTGGATCAGTCGTTGGAAGGCCGTGACCGCCTCGACTCGTGCGTGGCGCAGGCAGGTGGCGATGAGGTGTGCGGTGCACGCCCGGACCGCCACGGATGGATCGTCAGCAAGCTGATCAAGTATCGGCACAACGAGTGCTGTGCGCCGGCCGTCGGCGTCGTAGACCAGTCAGCGGGTCCGTACCGGCGTAGACGATCGCCTGAAGGCTGCCGACGGCAGGGTCCTGATGTGCCCGCGCTGGCGGCGAGGTGACGGCATGCAAGGGAAGTTAACAGAGTTCCATTGCATGAGCCCTTGCACGACAAACGCCTACCGAAGGCGTGTCTCCTGTTTCGGCAGGTCAGACGTAGTGCCCCCGGCAGGATTCGAACCTGCGCTCCCGCCTCCGGAGGGCGGTGCTCTATCCCCTGAGCTACGGGGGCGTCCCGCTGGTGACGCCGTGGCAGAGCGTACCGTACTGTGCGTCGTCACTGTCAGTCCGGTGGTCGGGCGCGGTGACCGGAACAGACTTCCAGCTCTGCCCAGGAGGCGGCGTGTACGACGATTATGACCAGACCCGCCGCATACCGGCGGCGTCAGGTGCGCCGCCGAGCGTCGATGGCCGGAAGTTGTGGTCAGGCGGCGTGGCGACCGCCATCGTCGCCACGCTGGTCGCCTTTGTCGGGCTGCTGGTCGCCCGGGGCATATTCAACGTCCCGGTGCTTGCCCCGACCGAGGCGGGATTGGTCGGTGACGCCACCACGGTGAGCCTATGCTCGCTCGTGGCCCTCGCCGCGTTGATCGGGACTGGTCTGATGCACCTGCTGTTGCTGACCACGCCGAAGCCGGAAACGTTCTTCACAGCGATCGCGGGCCTGGTGACTCTGGCCGTGGCCCTGCAGCCGTTCACCACGAGCATCGACCTATCAGTCAAGATCGCCACGATGCTGGTGTACTTGGCGGCCGGGATGGCCATCGTGATGTCGCTGAACAGCGTCGCCGGCTACGCCAACCGCTGATCGGGGCCAACCGCTGATCGGGGCCAACCGCTGATCGGGCGAACCACCTCTCAGGTCGGCGGCAGTGGCCGGGCGCCGCGCTGAGTAAGCAAATCGGCCAGGTATTCGCTCTCAGAACCCTGCGAGAGGACGATCTTCTCGGCCAGGTTGCGCACCTGGGCCGTTTCGGCGTGCTGCGCGGCGTACTGCGCCATCGGCACGCCGCCTTGATGGTGACGCAGCATCAGTTGCAGGAACAGCACGTCGAACTCCGTGACGCTGGTCGACCGGAGCCGATCCAGCTCGGCTGATGAGGCCATCCCCGGCATCGTTGCCACCCCGGCGGAGCCCCCGTCACCGTGCGCCATCCCCGACACCGTCGCAGCGTCGCTCATCCAGCTCATGTGCGGGCCGACGGGCAGCGACGCGGCGTTCCACAGGCTCAGCCAACCCTGCATCCGGCCGACCTGCTCGAGCTGAGTGCGCTCGATGTCAAAGGCGAGTGACCGGATCGCCAGATCATCGCTGCGCTCCCGGGCCAGCCCCGCCATCAGCACGGCCTGGCGGTGGTGCACCGACATGTCCTGGGCGAAGCCAACGTCCACCGAACTGGCTGCGGGTTGCGCCGGGCCCCGGCCGGGCAGTTGCACCAACATGCCTAACGAGGCGCCGAGCAGCAGTACGGAAAATACCCCGCCGCTCACCACGAGCCCCCGCATCCAGCGTGGGGCCAGACCTCGTTGGGTACCCGGTTTGGTGATGGGGACCTCATCGACGACGTCGACCACGGCGTCGTTCACCCTCCCGGCGAGGGCTGCGCGGGCGCTGAGCCGCTCCCGCTGGAGGAGTCCATCGGCTGGGCGTCGGGTCCGGGTGGCTCGGCGACAAAGGGCGGCGGACTCGTTGGCTCGAACTGGCCGGGCAGGACGTCGCAGGGGGATCCGACTTCGGGAGAGGTGTACTCGTTGAGTCGCAGCGAGCGGATGAACTGATCGATCCGCTTGTCCTCGGCGTCGGTCAGTTTGAGCTGGTGCCCCCAGGATTGCAGGGAGATCGGCGAGTCCAGCCCCGGGTACGGCGAGAGCATGATGTAACTCTGACCCTCGACCCGGTCCCGCAGCGAGTCCAAAGCGGCACCGGTGACCTGCTCGGGGTTGTAGGCGATCCACACCGCGCCGTGCTCCAGAGAGTGGATCATGTTCTCGTTGCGAACAGCCTGCTCATAGACCTCGCCGTCGCACGTGGCCCAGAACTCGTCATGCGGACCGCCGAAGGGGGGGAACTGATCGTAGGCGACCCGCTGGGGGAACACGACGTGACCGCGATTGTTCGGGCCATACTCCACCTTCAGCACGCCGTCGATCTGGGTCGAGGGGTCCTGGTTCTCGGCGCTGGGGGTGAAGCCGACGGTGTCCTCATACCGCAGGTACAGGTAGCCGAAGATGCCGCCTGCGAAGATCAGGACAGCGAGCACCGCCGCCACCGTGCCCCACGGCTTGGGTTTGGTCGCTGTCATCACCGATCGGGTGTTGCGCGCCGCTTTGCTGCTCTTTCCACTGGGCATGCTTGGTCTGGTTCCTCGCTCAACTGAAGAAATCTGCTCGTCAACGGGCCGGGGAAGACGTTCCTGACCTCCAACGTGGTGGCAAGTGTAGGGACACCGGGTAACGGTTCGGTGAGCCCGGGCGCTGGAACCGGGGCGCCAACCGGCCTGGGTGGCTCCCTAGACTCCAAGGGTGACCCCTGCCGCGCTCGCCGACCTGGTGCGCTCCTCCGCTGAGGACGTGCTGACCAGCCGGGGCCTCGACCCCGCCGGGCTGCCCGCCACGATCACTGTGGCGCGTCCCCGCAACCCCAGCCACGGTGACTACGCAACCACTGTGGCGTTGCAGGCGGCGGGGAGGGTTGGAGTGGCCCCGCGGGAGTTCGCCGGGTGGTTGGTGCAGCCGCTGGTGGCCAGCCCTGCAGTGCAGTGGGCCGAGGTCGCTGGCCCCGGCTTCGTCAACCTGCGGCTAGCCGCAGCAGCCCGGGGCGAGATCATCCTGCAGGTGCTCGCAGCGGGGGAGTGCTTCGGCATCGACGACGACCTCACCAGCCGCGGTATGCAACCAGTGACGTGGGCAGGAGCAGATACCGTGCAGTACGCGCATGCCCGGCTGGCCGCGGTGGCCCGCAACGCCGCCGACCTGGGCATCACTGCACAGGGTGCGGAGCTGGTGCTACTGGAGCACGAGCGGGAAACCGAGTTGATCAACATGCTCGGCGAGTTCCCCGCCGTCGTGGCCGCGGCTGCCCAGCTTCGTCAGCCGCGCCGGGTGGCGCGTTACCTGGAGCAGCTGGCAAGCACCCACCACATTTTCTCCGACACTTGCCGAATGCTCCCGATGGGCGATGAGGAACCTGGCCCGGTCCACGCCGCTCGGCTGATGTTGTGCCAAGCCACCCGGCAGGTCCTGGCCAACGGCCTTGGTCTGCTCGGGACGAGTGCCCCGGAGCGGATGTGAGCGCGCACCCCGCGGGGCCGCGCCACGGCGATGTGCACACCCAGCCCTCGACCGCAGGTTCTGCCCCAACCAGCCCCGCCGAGCTGAACGCGCTGCACCCGGCGGTATGGCCGCGCGGAGCGGTGCGCGGCGACGACGGTGCGGTGCGGCTGGCCGGGGTAGACGTCGGTGAGCTGGCGGAGACCTACGGCACCCCGTTGTTCGTGGTGGACGAGGCGGACTTCCGGGCCCGCTGCGCGGAGCATGCGGCCGCCTTCGGTGCTGCCGAGCGGGTGCACTATGCCGCCAAGGCATTTCTGTGCGGCGAGATCGCCCGCTGGGTGGCGTCGGAGGGTCTCGGTCTGGATGTGTGTACCGGCAATGAGCTCATGGTCGCGCTGCACGCCGGTTTCCCCGCGCAGCGGATCGCGATGCACGGCAACAACAAGTCCGCCGACGAATTGACCGCCGCCGTGGCGGCCGGAGTCGGTGCTGTGGTGCTCGATTCCTTCCTGGAGATCGCCCGCCTGGACGACATCGCCTGCCGCCGCGGCGTGGTGGCGCCGGTGCTGATCCGGGCGACCGTCGGCGTAGAGGCGCACACCCACGAGTTCATCGCCACCGCGCATGAGGACCAGAAGTTTGGCTTCTCGCTTGCGGCCGGAGATGCGGCAGAGGCCGTCCGTAGGGTGCTCAAGTCTGAGGGGCTGGCTCTGGTGGGGCTGCACAGCCACATCGGCTCGCAGATCTTCGACGCCGACGGCTTCGAGGTTGCCGCGCGGCGGATGGTCGGGCTCTTCACGGCGATCCGGGACGAGCACGGCTCCGAGGCCGTAGCGGGTGTCTGCACACTCGATCTCGGGGGCGGGCTCGGCATTGCCTACACCCCAGCGGACGACCCGCCACCAACGTCCACTCTGGCCGCCCAGCTGCGGCACATCGTGGAGAGTGAGTGCCGGATGGCGGGGTTGCCCGCGCCCACCCTCATCGTCGAGCCTGGGCGGGCGATCGTGGGACCTGGCACGGTGACCTTGTACGAGGTCGGCACTACCAAAGACGTCACAGTGGTCACGTCCAAACGGCGGCGCTACGTTTCGGTGGACGGCGGGATGAGTGACAACCTGCGCACCGCGCTGTATGGCGCGAGCTACGACTGCCGGGTTGTCTCCCGGGTTTCCGAGATGCCGCCTGTGCTGTCCCGAGTGGTCGGCAAGCACTGCGAGTCCGGCGATGTGGTGGTTCGGGACTGCTGGCTACCCGACGACGTGGCCCCGGGTGACCTGATCGCCGTGGCGGGCACCGGCGCGTACTGCTACTCGATGTCCAGCCGGTACAACCTGCTGCCCCGTCCAGCGGTGGTGGCGGTGCGTGATGGCGGGCATCGCCCGTTGCTACGCCGCGAGACGATGGCCGACCTGATGTCCTTGGAGGTCTCGTGAACAGGGAGCCCTGCTCGCAGGATTCCCGCCCCATTGGGCGGGATGCCTGCTCGCCGGGCCGACCCATAGGTATAGCGCTGCTCGGGTGCGGGACGGTGGGCAGGGAGGTAGCGCGGCTGCTCGCCGAGCACTCCGCGGAGCTCGCCGCCAGGATCGGGGCCGAAGTCCGCTTGGTGGGGATCGCGGTACGCCGCCCGCACCGGCACGGCGACGTGCCTGCCGAGTTGCTCACCACTGATCCCACCGGACTGATCGCTCGCGATGATGTGGATGTGGTGGTGGAGGTGATCGGCGGCATCGAACCGGCGCGCTCGTTGCTGCTGGCTGCGCTGGGTTCGGGGCGCGGTGTGGTCACCGCCAACAAGGCGCTGCTTGCTGAGTACGGCGCCGAATTGTTCGTCGCCGCCGATGCCGCAGGCGCCGACCTGTACTTCGAAGCGGCAGTGGCCGGAGCCATCCCGCTGGTACGCCCGCTGCGGGAGTCGCTGGCCGGGGACCGGATCAGCCGGATCACCGGAATCGTCAACGGCACCACCAACTTCATTCTGTCCGCGATGGACTCCTCGGGCGCGGGTTACGCGGAAACCTTGGAGGAAGCCAGCAGGCTCGGCTACGCCGAAGCCGACCCGACTGCCGACGTGGACGGCTACGATGCCGCCTCCAAGGCGGCCATCCTCGCCTCTCTGGCCTTTCATACCCGGGTGACCAGCGCTGACGTGTACCGCGAGGGCATCGGTGAGGTATCGGCCGCCGACGTGCTAGCAGCCAGGGAACTCGGCCGCACGGTGAAGTTGCTGGCGATCTGCGAGCGGGTGGCCAATGGCGAAGGCGGCGAGTCGGTCTCGGCCCGGGTGTACCCGGCGATGATCCCGCGCTCGCACCCGCTGGCTGCGGTGGATGGGGCATACAACGCGGTGTTCGTCGAAGCGGACTCGGCGGGCGCGCTGATGTTCTACGGGCAGGGCGCCGGTGGGGCGCCGACCGCCAGCGCGGTGCTCGGCGACCTGGTCGCGGTCGCCCGCAACCGGGTGGTCGGGGGCCGCGGGCCGCGCGAGTCCGCCTACGCCGACCTGCCGGTGCGCCCGATGGGGGACACTCTCACCAGCTACCACATCAGCCTGGAGGTGGCCGATCGCCCTGGCGTGCTGGCCCAGGTGGCGATCGTCTTCGCCGAGCACGGAGTGTCCATCTCGGCGGTGCGCCAGACCGTTCGCACGCCCGACGGGGCCATGGTGGCCGCTGGGGCGAACCTGGTGATCGTTACGCACGTCGCGCCGGATGCCGCATTGCGCGCCACGGTGGAGAAGGTCGCCGGTCTCGACGCGGTGCGCGAGGTGGTCAGCGTGATGCGGGTGGAGGGGGAGGTCCCATGACCGGCCAGCGGATGGCGACGGGTCGGCCTTGGCCAGGGGTGATCGAGGCGTACCCGGACCGAATCCGGATCGGCCCAGGATGGAAAGTGGTGACTCTGCACGAGGGTGGCACCCCGTTGCTACCCGCGCCGATGCTCTCCGCGCGCACCGGTTGCGAGGTGCTGCTCAAGGTCGAGGGTGCCAACCCCACGGGTTCGTTCAAGGACCGCGGCATGACCCTGGCGGTGACCGATGCGCTGGCCCGCGGCGCTGAGGCGGTGCTGTGTGCCTCGACCGGCAACACCTCCGCGTCCGCGGCCGCCTACGCGGCGCGGGCCGGGATCCCCAGCGCGGTGTTGGTACCCCGGGGCAAGATCGCGCTGGGTAAGCTCGCGCAGGCCACCGCCTACGGGGCTCGCATCCTCGCCGTGGACGGCAACTTCGACGACTGCCTGGAGCTGGCTCGCAAGACCGCCGCCGACTATCCGGTGACCGCGCTGGTGAACTCCGTGAACCCGGTGCGGCTGCAAGGGCAGAAGAGCGCGGCGTTCGAAATCTGCGACGTTCTGGGACGCGCGCCCGACGTGCATTGCCTGCCGGTCGGCAATGCGGGCAACATCACCGCCTACTGGATGGGTTACACCGAGTATCACGCCGACGGGCTGGTCCCCGCGCTGCCGAGGATGTTCGGTTTCCAGGCGGCCGGTGCCGCGCCGTTGGTGCATGGGGTGCCCGTGCCGGAGCCGGACACCATCGCAACGGCCATCCGGATCGGTAACCCGGCATCCTGGACAGGCGCGATCCGGGCCAGAGATGAGTCGGGCGGACTGTTCGAGGCAGTCACCGACGAACAGATCCTGCACGCCTACCGGCTGCTGGCCGCGCGGGAGGGCGTATTCGTCGAACCGTCCTCGGCCACCTCGGTGGCGGGGCTGCTGCGGGTCGCTGATGACGGGCGGTTGGGCCGTGGCGCGTTGGTGGTCTGCACGGTGACCGGCCATGGCCTCAAGGATCCCGACACCGCGTTGCGCGGCGTGCCCGAACCCGAGCCCACCCCGGTGGACCCAGCCGCCGTCGCCGCTGCCCTGGAGCTGTCATGACACCCTCGGGCATGACCTCCTCGGGCATGACCTCCTCGGGCATGACCCGCTCGCGGTCATCGTGACCCCGAACCGGGTGACGGTGCGGGTGCCAGCCTCCACAGCCAACCTGGGGCCGGGTTTCGACGCGCTCGGCCTGGCCCTCGCGCTGTACGACGACGTGGTGGTGGCGCTGGCCCCGTCTGGTCTGCAGGTGCACATACAGGGCGAGGGCGCCGGGCAGCTGCCCACTGACGAGCGGCACCTGGTAGTGCGTGCACTGCGGGCGGCGTGCACGCTGGTGGGCCTGCAACCCGTCGGTCTGGTCCTGCACTGCCACAATCGCATCCCCCATTCACGAGGACTGGGCTCGTCGTCCGCTGCCGCTGTCGCCGGAGTGCTTGCTGGCTACGCACTCGCGGGAAGGGAACCGGACGAGGCGGCGTTGCACCTGGCTGCGGGCTTCGACGGACACGCCGACAATGTCGGTGCGAGCCTGCTCGGCGGGCTCGTGATCACATGGCGGGAGGGGGAGACGTTCCGGGCCACCCGCCTGGAGCCCCATCCAGACGTGGCACCGGTGTTACTCGTGCCGGACGTCAGGTCCTCGACCACAGCGACCCGTGGGCTGCTGCCCACCCAGCTTCCGCATGCCGATGCGGCGTTCAATGTGGGGCGCGCCGCGCTCGCCGTGCACGCCCTGACCGTCGCTCCGCACCTGTTGCTGGCGGCCACCGAGGATCGGCTGCATCAGCCATTCCGCCGCCCCGCCTACCCGGCGACAGCGCGGTTGGTGGACGCACTGCGTGCGGCCGGGGTACCCGCCGCGGTCTCGGGTGCGGGGCCGACGGTGCTCGCGTTGCCCGCGCTGGGAGAGCTGCCTGCGGTGGTCGACACGGCCGGGTTCAGCCAATACCGGCTCGACGTCGCTCGCCGAGGGGCGAGGGTCGAGTGCAGCTAACTTCATCGATTCCCCACACCCCTGTAGCCCAGTTGTTGCCGCGGAGGCGTAGGACGACTACGCTTGTGGGTGTTCAGACACCGTGTGCAGGACCTTCGGTGCCTAGCTCGGGGCCTCTCACCCGAGTCATTATCTCCCGCCCCCCGGTTGTGCCGTAGCGGGAAAGTCGGCATCCGAGATCTTCGCTCCGGTCGAACCCCCGTGCTGGCCGGTGTGATACCGCTGTAGTGGTTTCACGAGCCGTCCCGCACCGGATCAGGCGCCGTTCGCATCCCGTCGGACGGCGGGCAAGCTGAGCCGAGCGTCGTCTCGGGTCGGTCAGGAAGGACCTGTGTGAGCGACACTGACCTGTTGGGCGGAGACGTTCCCGCTACGGCATCCTCAGACGAGCGGTCGGCCGAGCCAGCTGGAGCGGCTACTGAAAATGGCGCGAATATCCGCCGTCGTGGCGGACTTTCCGGCATGGTAATGGCTGATCTGCGTCACCTTGCCAGTCAAGTGGGGATCTCCGATACCGCCGGTATGCGCAAGGGCGATCTGATCTCGGCGATCAAGGAGCGGCAGAGCGCCACCCCGGCCCGGCGGGCCGTCGCGGACGCTCAGCTTCCGCTTGAGCCCGTCGCGATCCCGGTGACGGAGCAGCCGTTGGCCTTGGCGCCTGCTGAACCCACGTCGGTCTCGGACGTTGGCTCGCAACCTGTTATCGAGCCAGATCGGGCTGATCTGGGCAGTGCTGAGCAGCAGGACCGCGACCATCAGGACTCCGACGGTGGGGACAGGTTCCGCAATCGCAGGCGGCGATCTGCCCGCGGCGGTGAGTCGGCCCGTGCTGAGGGTGACCAGGCCCAGGGTGAAGAGCGTGGGCAGAATCAAACTGGTCCGCGCGACGGTCAGAGCCAGGGTGAGCAGCGCGGTGGCCAGAACCAGCGCGGTCAGAGCCAGGGTGAGCAGCGCGGTGGTCAGAGCCAGAGCGCGCCGCGCGACGATGATGACGACGACGGTGGCCGCCGTCGTGGCAGGCGGTTCCGGGATCGCAACCGCCGCACCAGAACTGGAACTGAACGCCCGGAGCGTCGAGAGGGCGGTGAGCTGGAGGTGCGTGAGGACGACGTGCTGCTGCCCGTCGCCGGCATCCTCGACGTGCTGGACAACTACGCGTTCGTCCGAACCTCCGGCTACCTGTCCGGGCCCAATGACGTCTACGTGTCGCTTTCGCTGGTCCGCAAGTACGGACTGCGCCGCGGTGACGCCATCACCGGAGCGGTGCGCCAGCCTCGCGATGGTGAGGCGCAGCGGCAGAAGTTCAACCCGCTGGTGCGGGTTGAGACGATCAATGGCCTGGAGTCCGATGAGGCGAAGCATCGCCCGGAGTTCACCAAGCTGACCCCGCTGTATCCGAATGAGCGGTTGCGGTTGGAGACTGAGCAGAACCAGATGACCACCAGGGTCATCGACCTGGTGATGCCGATCGGCAAGGGTCAGCGCGCGTTGATCGTCTCGCCCCCCAAGGCGGGCAAGACGATGATCCTGCAGGCGATCGCCAACGCCATCACTACCAACAACCCGGAATGCCACCTCATGGTCGTGCTCGTCGACGAGCGACCAGAGGAGGTCACGGACATGCAGCGCTCGGTGAAGGGCGAGGTCATCGCCTCCACCTTCGACCGCCCGCCCTCGGACCACACCTCCATCTCTGAGCTCGCCATCGAGCGGGCCAAGCGGCTGGTGGAGCTCGGTCACGACGTGGTCGTGCTGCTGGACTCGATCACTCGCCTTGGCCGGGCCTACAACCTGGCGGCGCCAGCGTCGGGCCGGATCCTCTCCGGCGGGGTGGATTCCACGGCGCTCTACCCGCCGAAGCGGTTCCTGGGTGCGGCCCGCAACATCGAGGACGGTGGCTCGCTGACCATCTTCGCCACGGCGCTGGTAGAGACCGGGTCGACGATGGACACGGTGATCTTCGAGGAGTTCAAGGGAACCGGCAACGCCGAGCTCAAGCTCGACCGCAAGATCGCCGACAAGCGCATCTTCCCGGCCATCGACGTCAACCCCTCCGGTACCCGCAAGGAGGAGCTACTGCTCAGCCCGGACGAGCTGGCCATCCATCACAGGCTGCGCCGCGTGCTATCCGCCCTGGAATCCCAGCAAGCCATTGACCTGCTGCTGGACCGCCTGCGCAAGTCCCGCACCAACATCGAGTTCCTGATGCAGGTCTCCAAATCCGCCGGAGCCACCGACGACTGACCCACCCCGCACTAACGATGGGGGCCGCACCCAACTGGGCGCGGCCCCCATCGGTTGGCCGCTCTTCAAGGACTACCAACCCCTGGTCGAGGTGCTCGTAACAGCTGCCAACCTCAGGATGAGTGATCGTGCTCAGTCACACGAGTGCCGAACCCGTGCCTGCAATCGAATCCGAGTGTCGCCAAGCCCTCGGACTGGTAGAGCCGCTCGGCCGGGCTCCCTGAAGCAGCCTGGAGGATCTTGTACTCGTCGAGCGATGTCGGCGGGAACACCGCCACGCTGTGGACGGTTTCAGCTTGGGCTGGGTCGTCTGACAGACTGTGTCGGTTGGCTGCGGCCCAGCAGTCCGGCTCCGGTTCACCCCAGACCAGTCAGCACGTCAGAGGTGCGCCTGCGGGGACCCGGCGGCCACGAAGAGAGGACATCCATGAAGCAGGGCATCCACCCGGAGTACGTCGACACGCAGGTCACCTGCGGTTGTGGCTACTCCTTCACCACCCGCAGCACCAAGCGCAGCGGGCAGATCCACGTCGAGGTGTGCTCCAACTGTCACCCGTTCTACACCGGCAAGCAGAAGATCCTGGATACCGGCGGCCGGGTTGCGCGCTTCGAGAAGCGCTACGGCAGGCGGCAGAAATAAACACCGCAACGGTGCAGGAACTGCTGGCCCAGCACACCGAGCTGGAGCGGCGGCTTGCCGACCCCGCTTTGCACACCGACCAGGACGCCGCCCGCAAGGCCGGGCGGCGTTATGCGGAGTTGTCTCGCATCGTGCGGGTGGTGCACGACCTCGACCAGGCCCGCAGTGATCTGGAGGCGGCCCGCGAGCTCGCCGCCGAGGACCCGACGTTCGGCGCTGAGGCGCAGACCATGGCCGACCGGATCCCGCAGCTGGAGACCGCGCTGGCCGAGCTGCTGGCGCCCCGCGATCCGCACGACGGCTCCGACGTGGTGATGGAGATCAAGTCAGGGGAGGGGGGCGCGGAGTCCGCGTTGTTCGCCGGGGATCTGCTGCGGATGTACCTGCGCTACGCCGAGCGGCACGGCTGGCGGGCCGAGGTGCTCGACGCCACCGAGGCCGACCTGGGCGGGTACAAGGACGTCACGGTCGCGGTGAAGGGCAACGCGGAGTCCGGCGCGTGGGAGCGGCTGAAGTTCGAGGGTGGCGTGCATAGAGTGCAACGGGTGCCGATCACCGAGTCCGCCGGGCGGATCCACACCTCGGCGGCAGGCGTGCTGGTCTACCCCGAACCAGACGAGATCGAGATCGAGATCGACGAAAAGGAACTACGTATCGACGTGTACCGCTCCTCGGGTCCCGGCGGGCAGAGCGTCAACACGACGGACTCCGCGGTGCGCATCACCCATCTGCCCACCGGAATCGTGGTGTCCTGCCAGAACGAGAAGTCCCAGATCCAGAACCGGGCACGGGCTCTGGTGGTGCTCCGCGCCCGGTTGCAGGCCATGGCCGAGGAGAAGGCTCAGCTGGAGGCGTCCGAGCAACGGCGCTCGCAGGTCCGCACGGTGGATCGCTCCGAGCGGGTTCGCACTTACAACTTCCCGGAGAACCGGCTCGCCGACCACCGGGTGAACTACAAGGCCCACAACCTCGATGCGGTGCTCGATGGGGATCTCGACGGGGTGCTTGACGCGCTGATTGCCGCTGAGCGTCAGGCCCATCTGCAGCAGCCGTGAACCGGCAACCGCTGCGTTCGGTCATCCTCGAGGCGCAGCGGATTCTCGCTGACGCGGGTGTCGCTTCGCCACGGGTGGACGCCGAACTCCTCGCGGCGCACGTGCTCGGAGTGCAGCGCGGCCGATTGGCCATGGTCGGGCTGGTCGACCAGCCGGTGGTGTCGGCCCTGCATGAGCTGGTGACGGCGCGCGCCGCGCGGGTGCCGTTGCAGCACCTCACGGGAACTGCGGTGATGGGAGATGTCGAGCTTTCGGTCGGACCCGGTGTGTTCGTCCCGCGCCCGGAGACCGAACTGCTGCTGATCTGGGGCTTGGCCGCGGTGGCAGGAGTGGCGCGGCCGGTGGTGATCGATCTGTGCACGGGCTCCGGCGCGCTGGCGCTGGCGCTGGCGCATGCGCGGCCCGACGCCCGGGTGCACGCCGTTGAACGGGACCCGGTGGCGTTGAGCTGGGCGCGCCGCAACGCCGAAGCCAGGGCCACGGCAGGCGATACCCCGGTGACGCTGCACTGCGGCGACGTCGCCGCCCCGGGCCTGCTCGCTGCGCTGGACGGGCTGGCCCAGCTGGTGCTGTGCAACCCGCCCTATGTGCCCGCGGGTACTCCTACGCCGCCCGAGGTCGCCCTGCATGACCCGCCCGGCGCCATCTTCGCGGGCCACGATGGACTCGCCGTGATCGCGGACGTGGTGCGTACCGGCACCCGGTTGCTGGCCGAGGGTGGCGCCCTCGCCATCGAGCATGACGATTCGCATGCTCGGGCCGTACCCGCGTTGTTGGCTGCGCAGCGGGTGCTCACCAAGGTGAGCGACCACCTCGACCTCGCGGGTAGGCCCCGCTTCGCCACCGCCCGGCGTCGGGTCTCACCTGGGTGACCCCCGACGCGTGCCCAGCTAGTTGGCAGTTCTGGTGAGCGTGCTCAGCGTGAGATCGGCGACGGCCCGCATACCTTGGGCGTTGGGATGCACGGGGAAGGCCGGGCGGGTGGGGGCAAACCCCTCGACCCACTTCACCGAGGGTGCTTGGCAGATGTCGCGCCCCAACGAAGCTGCGTAGGCGTCGACGAACACCGCGCCGTGGGTGCGTGCCTGCTCGGCGAACACCGTGTTGAGCTGGTCGTGCAGGCCGTCGAGGTAAGGCACGTCACCGCGGGCGATCGGTACGATCGGCCAGCACCCGGTCGTGGGTGGCAGGATCCGTAGATAGCTCACAAATACCACGGTCGCGGCGGGCGAACGCTCCTGGATCCCTCGCAATACCCCGGCGACCAGCGGTGCCACGGCGGTGACGCGCTCGGCGTAGATATCCGAGCCGCCTGCGGTGGCCTGGCGTCGGCACGGATCGCCCATCGGGTCGGTGGAGCTGATGAGACCGCAGGTGGTGACGATGTCCGAGAACCCCATGTCGTTGCCGCCAATGCTCACCGTGACCAGGCCGGTGTCCGGGCGCAACGCGCCGAACTGGGGTGGGTTGCTGCCCAGTGGCACCGGCTGGGCCGTGGTCATGTGCTGGGTCAACGCTCTGCTGCAGCTCGCGTCAGTGAACTCGGCGACGCCCAGGCCCTCGGCAACCAGGGACGGGTAGTTGCGGGTGGACCGCGCGCAGCCGATCGGGTCGGTGCGTTGCGGGGGAATGAATGGCCCCGCGGCGAAGGAGTCACCGAGCGCCACATAGTGCGCCACCCCGTTGAGGTTCCGGGTGAGGGGGGTGGCCTGCTGGGCGACGGCGGCCACCTGGGTGGTTGCGGTGGCGGCGACCCCGATGAGGGTGCCCCCGAGGAGTGTGGCCAGGGTGGCTAGAGCAGTGGCGAAGACGCGGCGGCGCCCGGGCATTGTGCAACCCCCATAGTCGAAAGTAACGCGAGAGGATTCGGATCGTGCCCGGCCGTTCACGAGGTGTCAAACACGATCTGCTCGATCGGGGGACGGTGGACCGCCGTACGCTGCGGAGCCGTGAGTACTGTTTACGACTGCGCGCAGCCCGACACCCGCGTCGCTGGGCTGGCTGCGGCTGCGGGAGCGATTCGCGCGGGCCAGCTCGTTGTGTTGCCCACCGACACGGTGTACGGGCTGGGCTGCGATGCGTTCTCCTCGATGGCCGTGCACAGGTTGCTCGACGCCAAGGGCCGAGGGCCGGATACACCGGTGCCGGTACTGGTGGGTTCCTGGTCCACCGTGGACGGTCTGGTGCTCGGTGTGCCGCCGGAGGCCCGTAGGCTGATTGAGGCGTTCTGGCCGGGCGCGTTGTCGTTGGTGCTGCCCCACGCGCCCTCGTTGGCGTGGGACCTCGGTGACACCCGCGGTACCGTCATGCTGCGGATGCCGTTGCACCCGGTTGCCCTTGAGCTGCTTCGCGAGGTGGGTCCGATGGCCGTTTCGATGGCGAACCATGCTGGCTCGCCACCTGCGGCATCCGTGGCCCAAGCCCGGGACCTGCTCGGCGAGTCGGTCGCGGTCTATCTCGACGGCGGGCCGTTGGGCGAGCCGGTGGTCTCGACGATCGTCGACCTGACCGGCACGGAGCCGTGGGTGCTCCGTGAAGGCGGAGTATCTGTAACCGAGGTGGCCGAGGTTCTCGGCCGCGACGTCGCAAAGGCTTAGGATGATCATTAAATCGTTCAGTGTAGTTTCCTGTGGGACTGCTGATACCGTGCAGATCGCCTCAATTTTGGCGAGCAGGCTTTTCGTGGGAGACGCAGTCCTCTTGAAGGGAGAGTTAGCGTCCGGGAAGACGACATTTATCAAGGCGGTTGCTGCTGCACTGAAATCATCCGATTTGATAACTAGCCCGACGTTTTCTTTGGCACAATTCTACTCGTCGGATGCGGGTCCGATCCTGCACGTCGACACGTATCGCCTGGCTGATATTCACGAGTATCGCGACTTGGGGCTTGAAGAATATGTAGAAAGCTCAATAAGTCTTGTTGAGTGGGGAGAAAAAATCGCAGCAGAGTTTCCCTGTCACCTCTTCGTAGAGTTTCGGCAAGACGTGGGCGACCCGAATCGAAGGGAGCTTTTGTTTTCTTCTTCCTGTGATAGATGGTTTCTCATACTTTCAAGTTTGCAGGATGACATCATGAGGGAAGTGGCATGACCCTCACGTTAGCGATCGAAACTTCGTCAAATAACTACTCGATTGCGCTGTGCACCCCGCAGGATATCATCACCTGTCAGACGATCCGGCGCGACGATCCATCGTTTCAGGGCATCGGAAACCTGGTGTCGTCGACCTTAAGTGCGACAGGCGGTGAGTTCCAGGATATCGAGCGCTTGGCTGTGAATATCGGCCCGGGAAACCTGGGGTCGGTACGCGCCGGAGTCGCCTATGCGAATGGCCTTGCTTTCAGTCTACAGAGGTTGATCTATTGTGTCGACTCGCTGAGTCTGCTGGCTGCTGAGGTAGCCGAGTCGAATGGAGAAGCCGTCCTTTGCCTGCGGAATGCAGGGAGTGGCAACGTCTACGCTGGCCTGTTCCACGACGGCAAAAATTCGCGCATGAGTCACGGACCTATGGATTTGATGGTGAATTCACTGGCTGGCGATTTGGCGAAAGTTTCAGTGGCCGGGGCATTTAGGCAGGAGGCGAAGAGTCTGTTGCCAGGAGTCCTCGTCAGGGACACCGGGATAGAATTCCCCCATGTCTCGACGCTGTACAGGATACTGGTGGAAAAAGGAAGTGATACCGCGGAATTCGTGCCCTTCGCCAGTCCGCTCAATGATTCATCACCGATATTCTATGAGTAATCCTAACTCAGCTGCCGCTCGACCGTCGAAGCGGACGATTTCCGTAGGAAGTGATGTTGGAGTGGATCGTGGCATTGGTGACGAGGTAGTGGTCCGGGCGAAGGCTTGCCTACTTGGCGGTGGCGTGGTCCTGCTCCCGACCGACACCGTCTACGGCCTGGCCGTGCATCCCATGCGTGATGATGCAGCAGTCCGGCTTTTTGCTATGAAACGTCGGCCGAGGACCAGGAATCTTCCGATCATGGTATCAGCGGTAGATGATCTCAACGGACTTGCCGTCGAAATCAACGAGGCTGCCCGGCGCTTGATGGATGCATTCTTTCCCGGCCCGCTCACGGTGGCCCTTGGCCTACGCGACGCGGGTGTCCCGAGTTGGCTGGCCGGCCGGGTCGAGGTAGCCGTCCGAGTGCCCGACGATGAGGGACTCAGGGCCATCCTGAAAACGACCGGACCGCTCTTGGTCACCAGCGCGAATGTCCATGAACAAGCTACTCCTGAGTCGGTGCGATCAATTCTCGCGACTCTCGACGGTGAACCCGATCTCGTCGTCGATGGTGGGGTCCGGCCGGTGATACCGTCGACCTTGGTCAACTGCAACCTTCCTGCTCCGGTGATCGAGCGTGTAGGCGTACTGTCTAAAGAAGAGATTGAGCGGGTCCTGCAATGAGGATATCCAACGGTCTTGTACTGGGAATCGAGACGTCATGTGATGATACCGCGGTGGCCGCAGTCGACGTTGACGGCTATGTCGTCGCTGCTGCTGTAGCGTCGCAGGCGGCGATTCATTCCCGCTATGGTGGCGTATACCCGGAAGCGGCGAGTAGGGCTCATGTCGACAAGATTCTGCCGACTGTCCGAATGGTGCTGGAAGACTCCGGAGTCAGCCCGAAGGACTTGACTGCTATCGGCGTGACTCGCGGTCCGGGCTTGATCGGCTCTCTCCTGGTTGGACTGAACACCGCTTGCGGGCTGGGGCACGGGTGGGGCGTCCCGGTGATCGGTGTGAACCATCTGCGGGGGCATCTTCGGAGTGCCGACCTCGAGGAAAGGCGGGTCAAGTACCCAGCCATCATCTTGCTGGTCTCCGGCGGCCATACCCTGCTGGCTCGAATGTCTGACCCACGAGAGATCACGTTGATCGGTGATAGTCGTGATGATTCCGTTGGGGAGGCTTACGACAAAGTTGCCCGTATGCTCGGTCTCGGTTATCCGGGTGGCCCGGTCGTGGACAAGCTGGCCTTCAGCGGTGTTGCGTCGATTCCATTCCCGCGGCCACTTCTCGAGCGCGGTCTCGAATTCTCGTTCTCGGGGCTCAAATCGGCTGTAATGAGGTATCTGGCGGCGGAGCCCCAAGCTCGTAAGGAAGACGTTGCAGCGTCGTTTGTCGCGGCCTGCATGGAGGTACTTGTATCGAAGTGCCGACGTGCCCTGCTGGCACATCCTGCCATGTCCCTCATCATTGTCGGAGGTGTTGCGGCGAGTCCTCAGCTCAGGGCGGAAGCGAAGACGCTCTGTGCGGAGATCGGAGTCGAACTCTGCTTGCCACCATTGAAATGGTCGACGGACAACGGTGCCATGATCGCTCTGGCGACATGGGACTATCTGTCCTCCGGCCGATCTATGACGCTCGACCCTCGACCGTCGCTGAGCATCGAAGAGTACTGAACCGCTGCCACGGTAGCTGGTCAACAGGGGCTGGTACGGTGAACAGCGCAGCCGTACCCACAAGGAGATACCGCCACAAGGAGATATCGTGAGCACGCCGTTCTGGGGACCCGACTTCAACGAGCTGGCCGGCACCGATCCTGAAATCGCCGAGGTCATCCTTGGTGAGCTCGACCGGCTGCGGGGCGGGCTGCAGCTGATCGCGAGTGAGAACTTCACCAGTCCAGCTGTGCTGGCTGCACTGGGTTCGACGCTGTCCAACAAATACGCGGAGGGTTATCCAGGTCGGCGCTACTACGGTGGCTGCGGCGAGGTCGACAAGGCTGAGAGCATCGGCATTCAGCGAGCCAAGGAGCTTTTCGGCGCCGAGCATGCGAACCTGCAGCCGCATTCCGGCGCGAGCGCGAACCTCGCCGTCTACGCCGCGTTCTGTCAGCCGGGCGACAAGGTGCTGGCCATGTCGTTGCCGCACGGCGGGCATCTCACGCACGGTTCCAAGGTGAGTTTCTCGGGCAGGTGGTTCACGCCGGTGCCCTACACCGTGCGCGCGGACAGCGAGCTCATCGACTACGACCAGGTCCGAGACCTCGCTGTGGAACATCGTCCGAAGATGATCATTGCTGGGGCGACCGCGTATCCCCGGCTGATTGATTTTGCAGCGTTCCGGGAGATTGCCGACGAGGTGGACGCGATCCTGTTCGTGGACGCGGCGCACTTCATCGGGCTGGTGGCAGGCAAGGCGATCCCCTCGCCGGTGCCGCACGCCGACGTCGTCTCCTGCACCACGCACAAGGTGCTCCGCGGACCGCGTGGCGGCATGATCGTATGCCGCGAGCAGCACGCTAAGGCGATCGACAAGGCGGTGTTCCCGTTTAGCCAGGGCGGGCCGTTGATGCACTCGGTGGCGGCCAAGGCAGTGGCGCTCAAGGAGGCGGCGGGCCCCGATTACAAGGCATACGCCGTACAGGTGGTGGCCAATGCCGCCGCGCTGGCCAAGAGTCTGGAGGGCGAGGGCATGCGGGCGGTATCCGGCGGTACGGACACCCACCTTGCGCTGATCGATCTCCGGGAACTGGGCGTCAGTGGCGCGGAAGCTGAGGCACGTGCAGGCGCGGCCCGTATCACGCTGAACAAGAACGCTATCCCCTACGATCCGGCACCCCCGATGACCGCCTCCGGCATCCGGGTCGGCACCCCGGCGGTGACCACGCAGGGCATGACCGAGCCGGAGATGGCCGAGATCGCCAGACTGATCAGCCGGGCGGTGCGCGCCGAGCGTGGCACCGCGGCAGGCGACGGCGAGATCGCCGAGGTCGGCGAGGCCGTTGGTGCTCTGGTGAGGACCAAACCGGCCTACCGGCGAGACGCGACGGCGCAGGACTAACCTGACCTCGTGGGACCTGTCCCCGCACCCGCCGGATTGCCACTGCGGGAGTACCTGCTGGTTGGTCTCACCACCGCGGTGCTGACCTTCCTGCTCACCGCGCTGGTACGACGGCTGGCGATCCGCACTGGCGCGGTAGCCAAGCCCCGGGCTCGAGATGTGCACCTCACCCCGACTCCGAGCCTTGGCGGTTTGGCGATGTACGGCGGGATCCTCGGCGGCGTGCTGCTCTCCCACCAGCTGCCTGTGTTGCGACGGTCGTTCGAGTTTTCCTGGGATGTCGTGGCGGTGTTGGTCGCGGGCGGGATCATCACGTTGGTCGGGGCGCTGGACGACCGATTCGACCTGGATCCGCTCACCAAGTTTGCCGGGCAGGTCACGGCCGCCGGAATGCTGGTGCTCTTCGGCGTGCAGTGGTTCATTTTTTGGGTGCCGTGGAACGGCGGTGCAGGCTCAGCCGGTTCAGTGCTCGTCCTGGGGCAGGACCAGGCGGTGTTGCTCACTGTCGCGCTGGCCGTGGTGCTGGTGAACGCGATGAACTTCGTTGACGGGCTGGACGGGCTGGCCGCGGGCATCGGGCTGATCGCGGCAGTGGCTATCGGGGCATTCGCGCTGAATCTGCTCGACGAGTCCGGTGGCAGCGTGTCCACTTACCCGCCGACGCTGATCGCTGCCTTGGTTGCCGGTGCGTGCCTGGGCTTCCTGCCGCACAACTTCCAGCCGGCCCGGATCTTCATGGGTGACTCCGGGGCGATGCTCATCGGCCTGATGCTCGCCGCGGCATCGACCAGTGCGTCCGGCCAGATTGACCCCGGCAGCCACGGTGCCACTGCCGTGTTGGCTTTGCTCTCCCCACTGCTGGTGGTGGCCGCGGTGCTGTTCGTCCCGGTACTGGACTTACTGCTCGCGGTGGTGCGTCGAACTCGGGCGGGGCGCAGCCCGTTCGCTGCGGACAAGTTGCATCTGCACCACCGGCTGCTGGAGATCGGACATTCGCACCGTCATGCCGTGCTGCTGATCTACCTGTGGGCCGCGCTGCTTGCGTTCGGTGCCGTCGCGCTGACGGTGTTCGACACCCTCGTGGTGGTGTGGGGAAGTGCGCTCGGACTGCTGGTCGCCGTGATCGGCTCAATGCTCCCGCGGTTACGAACCCGCGCCGACCCATGAGAGCAGAATCAACGAGACCCACGTCACAGCGACAGAACTGCGGGTACAAGCAGGTGGGGGCGCGGGCGGATGGTGCGCAGTAGTGTGATATCGTCTGGTTCGTCCCGCCCGGGTCGTGTCCTAGGCTGTGTCGACCGTGGTTGGGACCCATTAGATCGGCCCATCGACAGCGTTTACATTTCGTTCGCTAAATGCACGCTGTCCCTGGACTGCGAGGAGTGCCTTTGAGCGATGGCGACGGGTGACGCCATGCCCCCGCTGAGCTAGGTGTCGATCGTGGATCAACGCCGCGACCCTGATCTCTCGACCCTCTTGAGCTTCGGACTTGCGACCGCTGCCTGTCTGGTGGCCGGGTTGGGTCTCGGGTGGGCGGTCGATCTGGCTCTGGACACCCTCCCAGTGTTCCTCCTGGTGGGGCTTGGCCTCGGAATCGTAGCCACTTGCCTCTACATCTATCACCAGATCAGGAGTTTTCTTAAGGAGTAGGTCGGTCCGACCATGATCGGCCCAGCCATGAACATGAACCAGACATGAACCAGAAGAGTGGCATGATCAGAAGAGTGGAAGGACGACAGTGATCCCCGATCTGGGTCCGGCGCCCTCCGCCGGACACTTGCGGCGGCTCGCCGTCGCGGCAGTGTGCCTAGCGGTGGCTGCCGTGGCGATACTCGCCCCGTTCGGTTACCTGCCGATCGCCTTGTTCGGTTGTTTGGGGCTCGGTCTCGGCCTGCTGAACATGGTCCTCATCCACCGGTCGGCAGCCCGGTTCGCCACCAGTGAGAGTCCGAACCGTAAGCGCCAGGGCACGGTGAACGTCCTCGGTCGGCTTGCCGTCGTCACACTTCTCGCCGTGACGATCGCGCTACTCGTCCGGCCCGACGGCTTTGCCGTATTCGGGGGTCTCGTGGTGTTCCAGTTTCTCATGATCGTGACCACGTTGGTGCCGCTGTTCAAGGAGATGCGCCGGACAGGAGCCCAGACATGAGTGAGCTGGTGGTGGCCTCCGAAGGCGGTATCTCCGTCGGGCAGCACCTGCAGTGGTCCGCCTTCGGGCTGACCATCAATGTGGACACGGTCATTTCGACACTGCTGTCCGCGGGCATCGTGCTCGGGTTCGCGTTGTACCTTCGGGCCAAGTCGGCGTCCAAGGTGCCCAGCGGTGCCCAGCTGGCCTTCGAGACCGTCACGGGCCTGATCGAGAAGCAGGTCGAGCAGAGCCTGGGGCTGCGCACCGCGCCTTTCGTCGCGCCGCTGGCGATCAGCCTCTTCTTCTTCATCCTCATCTCGAACTGGCTGGCCCTGTTGCCGCACGCCTTCGACGAGTACCTGCGGCCGCCCACGGCGGACATCAACCTCACCTTGGCGCTGGCGCTCTTAGTGATCATCCTCGTGCACATCACCGGTATCAGGAAGAAGGGCGCGGGGCACTACTTCGCACACTTCGCCAAGCCGTTTCCCGCAATGCTCCCCCTCGAAATCATGATGGAGATCGTCAAGCCGATCAGCCTCTCGTTGCGGCTCTTCGGCAACATTCTGGCCGGCACGGTCATGGTTGCTGTGCTCTCGCTGCTGCCCGGGTATGTCGCCTGGGCGCCGACGGCGGCCTGGAAGCTGTTCGACATCTTCATCGGCCTGCTCCAGGCGGTGATCTTCGTCGTTCTGACGATCATTTACTTCGGCGTCGCCGCGGCACCGGACAAGGAGGAGGCGCACTGACGGCCACCACAGCCACCATAGCCTTTGCTCCTTACCATCCGAAGACCTTCCACACTCCAGCGATCAAACCCGGGGCGATCAAACCCGGTTCGAGACAAGAGAGAAGATATGGTGCTCACTGAAATGATCGTCGCGCAGACCAGCGTGACCGCCGAGTCCATCACGCTCGCCGGTGCCTTCATCGGTGGTGGCCTGGCACTGGCCGGTGGCGCCATGGGAGCGGCGATCGGTGACGGCATTGTCGGCGGGCGGCTGATCGAGGGGACGGCGCGGCAGCCCGAGGCGCAGGGCCGGTTGTTCACCAGCTTCCTGCTCACCGTCGGTCTGTGCGAGGCGATGTACTTCATCAACCTCGCCTTCATGGCGACCTTCGTGTTCGTACTCGCCGGCTGAGAGGCTGGGGTTCTAGAATGACTGCGGCTACCGTGGCACAAGAGAGTGGCGGGGAAGATCAGGTTTTCCTCATACCCAATGCGACGTTCTTCATCGAGCTCGCAATCTTCTTGGCGATCCTGTTCGTCATCTGGCGCTACGTCATACCGCCGGTCAAGAAGGCGATGAACGATCGCCAGGAGATGATTCGCGGGCAGATCGAGGACAGCGAGCAGGCCCGCCAGCGTCTACAGGAGGCGCAGACCCGTTACTCCGAGGCATTGGCCGAGGCGCGCGTCGAGGCGGCGAAGATTCGCGAGTCCGCTCGGGCTGATGCGCAGGTGATCAAGGACGAGATGCGTCAGCAGGCTGAGCAGGAGGTTGCGCGGATCCAGCAGCGCGGTGAGGAGCAGCTGGCTACTCAGCGCGAGCAGGTAGTGCGCGAGCTGCGCGCCGAGGTCGGACGGCTGGCCGTGACCTTGGCCAGCCGCATCGTCGGTGAGTCGCTGACTGACGATGCCCGGCGCGCTGGCACGGTGGACCGCTTCCTCGACGAGTTGGATGCCATGTCAGCCGCGGCTTCGGTCCCGAGCGGCCAGGGGAACCGTTGATGCAACCGGCGAGCAGGGCCGCACTGGCCGCCGCGCGCGAGCGGCTGGACGAGCGGGTCACCGATGCCGGTGCCGACGATCTGACCCGCCAAGGTGGCGAGCTGAGTGACTTCGTGGTGGAGCTCGGTGCGCAGACGGTGATCCGACGGCATCTCGCGGATTCCTCGGCGCCCGTGGAGATCCGCCGCGTAATGGTCGAAACGCTGCTACGCGGCAAGGTGAGCGCGGCCACCCTTGAGACGCTCAGCCACGTGGTGACACTGCGCTGGTCCCGGCCACGGGACCTGGTCGACGGGCTCGAGGAACTGGCCAGACAGGCGCTGCTGACGCTGGCCGAGCGGGATGACAGCCTCGGCGAGGTCGAGGACGAGCTGTTCCGGTTCGGCCGCATCCTGGCCGCCCAGCCGCGGCTGGCAACCCTGCTGGGCGACGAGTCCGCGCCCACCCAGCGGCGCCTTGGGCTACTGGATACCGTGCTCGCTGGTCGCGTCCGACCGGTGACGAGCCTGCTGCTCCAGCAGGCGGTCCGGGCACCGCGGCGGCGCCACCTCGACGAGATCATTGAGGAGCTCGTTGACCGAGCGGCCGCCCGCCGCGAGCGTTCGGTGGCCCATGTCAGCGCTGGCGGTCCGCTTTCGGAGCAACAGGAACAGCGGCTGATCGGCGCCCTCGCCCGGGTTTACCGACGGTCTATCTCGCTCAAGGTCGAACTCGACCCTGGGTTGCTGGGCGGGCTGGTGATCCGGGTGGGCGACGAGGTGATCGACGGCAGCGTCGCAGGGCGGCTGGAGAAGGCCCACCAGTGGCTGCCCCGGTGAAGGCTGCCCGGTGAACGCATGAATACCCGAAACGACGAGAGCAGGGACCGATAGCCATGGCGGAGCTGACGATCTCTTCGGACGAGATCCGGAGCGCGATCGAGAACTACGTCACCTCATTCTCGACCGAGACCTCGCGCGAGGAGGTGGGCACCGTCACCTATGCCGGTGACGGGATCGCCCGGGTCGAGGGCCTGCCCTCGGCTATGACCAATGAATTGCTGGAGTTCCCCGGCGGCGTGCTGGGTGTTGCGCTCAACCTGGATGTGCGGGAGATCGGCGCGGTCATTCTGGGCAACTTCGAGGCCATCGCCGAGGGCCAGGAGGTCAAACGAACCGGCCGGATCCTCTCGGTGCCGGTTGGCGACGGCTTCCTCGGCCGGGTGGTGGACCCACTGGGCCTTCCGATCGACGGCCTGGGCGACATCGTCGCCGATGACCAGCGGGTGCTCGAACTGCAAGCGCCTTCGGTAATCGACCGTCAGCCGGTGAAGGAGCCCCTGCAGACCGGCATCAAGGCGATCGATTCGCAGACTCCGATCGGTCGCGGTCAGCGCCAGCTCATCATCGGTGACCGCAAGACCGGCAAGACCGCGGTGTGTGTCGACACCATTATCAACCAGAAGGCGAACTGGGAGACCGGTGACCCGAAGCAGCAGGTGCGCTGCATCTACGTGGCGATCGGCCAGAAAGGCACCACGATCGCGGCGGTCCGCCAATCGCTGGAGGACAACGGAGCGCTGCAGTACACCACCATCGTCGCGGCGCCTGCTTCGGATTCGGCCGGCTACAAGTGGCTCGCGCCCTACACCGGCTCCTCGATCGGCCAGCACTGGATGTACCAGGGCAAGCACGTACTGATCGTGTTCGACGACCTGTCCAAGCAGGCCGAGGCATACCGTGCCATCTCACTGCTGCTGCGCCGCCCGCCGGGCCGGGAGGCGTACCCCGGTGATGTGTTCTACCTGCATTCCCGGCTGCTGGAGCGTTGCGCGAAACTCTCCGATGAGTTGGGGGCGGGCTCGATGACAGGACTGCCGGTCATCGAGACCAAGGCCAACGACATCTCTGCTTATATTCCCACCAACGTCATCTCCATTACCGACGGGCAGTGCTTCTTCGAGTCCGACCTGTTCAACCAGGGCGTCCGGCCCGCGATCAACGTCGGTGTCTCGGTCTCCCGGGTGGGCGGTGCGGCGCAGATCAAGGCGCTGAGGGCGGTCGGCGGCACGTTGCGGCTGGAGCTGTCGCAGTACCGCGAGCTGGAGGCGTTCGCCGCGTTCGGGGCGGAGAACCTGGACGCCACCTCGCGACGTCAACTCGAGCGTGGCGCCCGGTTGACCGAGTTGCTCAAGCAGGGGCAGTACGACCCGAGGCCCGTCGAGGAGCAGGTTGTGTCGATCTTCCTCGGCACCCGTGGGCACCTGGACGACGTGCCGGTGGTCGACGTCCGGCGCTTCGAGTCGGACTTTCTCGACGACGTCCGCCGCAACCACAAGGACATCGTCGACACGATCCGGGAGACCAAGCAGTTCAGCAAGGAGACCGAGGAACAGGTCGTGGCCGCGGTGCAGGCGTTCAAGAAGGGCTTCACCACCTCGGACGGCTCTGTGCTGGGCCACGAGGCCGAGGCCGCGTCGATGGCGGCTGACGAGGTGGCCCACGAATCGGTCAAGGTCAACAAGCCCGCTCCGAAGAAGTGATAGGCGATGGCAGCCCAGGTTAGAGTCCTCCGTCGCCGAATCCGGTCCGTCCAGTCGACGAAGAAGATCACCAAGGCGATGGAGCTCATCGCCACCTCGCGGATCGCCCGGGCTCAGGCTCGGGTCGAGGCATCCCGGCCCTATGCACAGGAGATCACTAAGGTGCTGTCCGCGCTGGCCAGCGCCGCGGGCACCCTGGACAACCCACTGCTGGTCGAACGGGAGAACCCGACCAGGGCGGCCGTGCTGGTCGTGACCAGCGACCGTGGCCTGTGCGGTGCGTACAACGCAAATCTGTTGCGGGCCGCCGAGGAACTGCAGGCGCTGCTGCGCGACGAGGGTAAGTCGGTGCGGCTGTACCTGATCGGTCGCAAAGCCCTGAGCTACTACAAGTTCCGCCAGCGGCCGATCGAGAAGTACTGGACGGGTTTCTCCGATCAGCCCCACTATGACGACGCTGCCGAAGCCGGCAAGGTGTTGGTGCGCGCGTTCCTCGCTGGGGCCGATGACAACGAGGGTGGTCCCGGGCAGGACGGTGTTGAGGGGGTCGACGAGTTGCACGTCGTCTATACGGAGTTTCGCTCGATGCTCACTCAGACGCCGCGGGTGCGCCGGATCGCGCCGCTGGAGGTCGAGTATGTCGACGCTACCGACCACACCGCAGCTCAGCAGCAGGAATCGGACAATCTGACCCCGCTGTACGAGTTCGAGCCGGACGCCGAGGAACTGCTTGGGCACCTGCTGCCGAAATACATCAACACCAGGATCTACGCAGCGCTGCTGGAGGCCGCGGCATCGGAGCAGGCCGCCCGCAGGCAGGCGATGAAAGCTGCCACCGACAATGCCACCGAGCTGATCCAGGACCTCACCCGTGAGGCCAACCGGGCCCGCCAGGGTCTGATCACCCAGGAGATCAGCGAGATCGTCGGCGGCGCTGAAGCGCTGTCCGCCGTGGGGAGTGATGAGTGAGATGACCACAGCCCAGCAGACGAGCACCGTCGGCTCCATACCCGAGGCAGGCATCGGCCGTGTGGTGCGGGTGACCGGCCCGGTGGTCGACGTGGAGTTCCCACGGGGCCAGGTGCCACCACTGTTCAACGCACTGACCGTTGAGGTGGAGCTCGAAGTGCTGCGCAAGACGATGACCCTGGAAGTGGCCCAGCACCTCGGGGACAACACCGTGCGGGCGGTCGCTATGCAGCCTGCCGACGGCCTGGTTCGCGGTGCCCCGGTGACCGATACCGGGTCGGCGATCTCGGTACCGGTCGGCAATCAGGTCAAGGGTCACGTGTTCAACATGCTGGGCAAGTGCCTGGACGCCCCAGACACTCAGTTCAGCGGTGACCGCTGGGAGATCCACCGCAAGCCGCCGCCCTTCGACCAGCTCGAGGGCAAGACCGAGATGCTGGAGACCGGGCTCAAGGTCATCGACCTGCTGACCCCGTATGTGCAGGGCGGCAAGATCGGCCTGTTCGGTGGTGCCGGGGTGGGCAAGACGGTGCTCATCCAGGAGATGATCATCCGGGTGGCTCGCAACTTCGGTGGTACCTCGGTGTTCGCCGGGGTGGGGGAGCGCACCCGAGAGGGCAACGACCTCTTCCTTGAGATGCAGGAGGCGGGCGTCCTCAAAGACACCGCGCTGGTCTTCGGGCAGATGGACGAGCCGCCTGGCACCCGGATGCGGGTCGCGTTGTCCGCGCTGACCATGGCGGAGTACTTCCGCGATGAGCTGAACCAGGACGTGTTGTTGTTCATCGACAACATCTTCCGGTTCACCCAGGCCGGTTCCGAGGTTTCCACGCTGCTGGGCCGGCTGCCGTCGGCGGTGGGTTATCAGCCGACCCTGGCCGATGAGATGGGTGAGCTCCAGGAGCGCATCACCTCGACCCGGGGTCGCTCGATCACTTCGATGCAGGCCATCTACGTGCCCGCCGACGACTACACCGACCCGGCGCCTGCGACCACCTTCGCCCACCTGGATGCCACCACAGAGCTGTCCCGGGGGGTGTTCTCCAAGGGCATCTTCCCCGCGGTGGATCCGCTGACCTCGTCGTCGACCATCCTCGACCCGCAGTACGTCGGCGAGGAGCATTACCGGGTGGCGCAGGAGGTCAAGCGGATCCTCCAGAAGTACAACGACCTGCAGGAGATCATCGCCATCCTCGGCATCGACGAGCTGTCCGAGGAGGACAAGGTGATCGTCAACAGGGCCCGGCGGATCGAGCGGTTCCTGAGCCAGAACATGTACTCCGCCGAGCAGTTCACCGGCCAGGAGGGCTCGACGGTACCGCTCAAGGAGACCATCGAGTCCTTCGACAAGCTCTGCAAGGGCGACTTCGACCACATGCCCGAGCAGGCCTTCTACCTGTGCGGTGGCCTGGAGGACCTGGAGAAGAAGTACCAGCAGCTCTCCGAAAGCTGACGCCACGAACGACGGCCCGGGTCGGTGGGAGAGCCACCGGACCCGGGCTGTGCTGTATTCAGTAAGGCTGCATTCAGTAGGAGCGGGCGACCCAGGCGATGAGGTCGGGTTCGTCGTCGCTGTCGGGGAGGCTGCCGTCGGGGCGGGTGAGGCAGCGGACGGTCACGGCGTGCTCGGTGAGCTGTGTCTCACCCTGCTCGCCGAGTGTCGACCAGGGAATGCGGGCCCAGCCGTTGGCGGCTGCTTCCAGCGCCTCGTCGATCGAGTTGACCTGCGGTGACGCTGCCTCTCGACGGGTCAGCGCCTGGTCGTAGAGGGTCTGCTGGTCGGCGCGGAGCGCGGCCTCGGTCTCGGCCACCAAGGAGGTCAGTGCCACCGGCTCTTTGGTCCCCGGGATGCGCCTGACCAGCACGGCTTTGCCCGCAGCGACATCGCGGGGTCCGAGTTCCACCCGTACCGGGATTCCCTTGAGTTCGGCGTCGATGGCCCGGCGTCCGAAGCTGACGTCGGTTTGCTCGTCGAGCACAGTGCGGATCCCGGCGTCGCGAAGCTCGCTGACGATCTGGTGCGCTCGGGCACGGACCTCCGCGTCGTCCTTCACGACCAGCACGATGGCCTGTACCGGCGCGAGCCGGGGCGGCACCCGCAGCCCGGCGTCGTCACCGTGGCACATGATCAGCCCACCGACCATTCTGGTGGACACCCCCCACGATGTCTGCCAGACGTACTCCCGTTGGCCGGACGCGGCGAGGAACTGCACGTCGAAGGCGCGGGCGAAGTTCTGACCGAGTTCGTGGCTGGTGCCCATCTGCAGCGCCTTGCCATCGACCATCATCGCTTCGCAGGTCAGCGTGTTGGTGGCACCGGCGAAGCGCTCCCGAGCGGTCTTGCGGCCCTTGACGACGGGGATCGCCAGTATGTCGGTCATGAACGCGCCATAGACGTCGTCGAGCACCTCCTGGGCGTGCGCCCGCGCATCGGCCTCGGTCGCGTGGCAGGTGTGCCCCTCCTGCCACAGAAACTCTGTCGTGCGCAGGAAGATCCGTGGACGCATCTCCCAGCGCACCACGTTGGCCCAGTTGTTCAGCTTCATCGGCAGATCTCGGTAGGACTGCACCCACTTGGCGAAGAACGAATTAATGATCGTCTCGCTGGTCGGCCGGACGACCACCGGCTCTTCGAGCTGCTTGCCCCCGGCATGGGTCACCACGGCCAACTCGGGGCTGAATCCCTCGACATGGGCGGCCTCACGCTTGAGGTAGGACTCCGGGATGAACAGCGGAAAGTAGGCGTTCTGTGCACCGACGGCCTTGATGCGGTCATCGAGCTCACGCTGCATCCGTTCCCAGAGGGCATAGCCGGTCGGCCTGATCACCATGGTGCCGCGTACCGGGCCGTTGTCGGCCAGCTCGGCGCGGGCGATGACGTCCTGATACCAGCGTGGGAAGTCGGTGCTCTGGGAAGTGAGCAGAGTCGGCTTGGACATGGCCGGAGCCTAGCCCGCCGCCCGGTGGCGACAGGCCCAGGCCTGGCGGCTCGGTCTCGCTGCTGCGGGTCGCCCGGCACCGGTGGTGCGAGGTGGGCCGACTAGACTCCGGTCGGGGTCTGAGGCGAGGAGGCGCGTGTGGCTGAGATGTCCGTCGAGCTGGTGGCGGTGGAGCGCCAGGTGTGGTCGGGGACGGCTACCTCGGTGTTCGCCAAGACCACCGAGGGTGAGCTGGGTATTCTGCCTGGTCATACGCCGTTGCTCGGCGAACTCGTCGAGGGCGGGATCGTCAAGATCACCACGACCAGGGGTGACACGGTCACCGCGGCTGTCTTCGGCGGTTTTCTCTCGGTCACCGGCGACAAGGTGAGTGTGCTGGCCGAGGCCGCTGAGCTCGCTCACGAGATCGACCCACAGGCGGCCAGGGAAGCCTTGGCGAAGGCGGACTCCGAGGAGGACCAGGAGCGGGCCGAATCGCTGCGGGCGCGGGCCACCGCGCGTCTCAAGGCTGTCGGCGAAACCGTCTGAAGGACCGTCGGGCGCGGGCCGGGTATCGGTGTGGCAGAGATCATCGGGTTAGCCCTCCTGCTCGGCGCCCTATTCCTGGTTGTACGGGCTGCTCGGCGGATCCGGCTGGCTCGTCGGGGTGGGATTGACGTCTCGCTGCGGTTACGCCGCACCGACGGTCCCCATGGCTGGCACCTGGGGGTTGGCCGGTACCGAGGCGACGACTTTTCCTGGTTCCGGGTCTCCAGTCTGCGCTCAGGCCCGGATCGGGTGCTCGATCGAGACCACCTGGAGATCATGGAGCGGCGCCACCCGACGTTGCCGGAGAGCTATGCGATGCCCAGCGGTTCGGTCGTTCTGCTGTGCCGCACCGAACTTGGGGAGCTGGAACTGGCGATGAAGCACGACACCCTCACTGGTTTCTTGTCCTGGCTGGAATCGGCACCACCAGGGCGAAGGACCCCGTCGGTGCTCTGAGCGCGTTCAGCTGTTTTCGCGGCGCTGTTTTCTCTCGGGGTCGTTCCCATCGGGACGTTGGCCCCCGGGCTGCCAGAGCACGTCGCCGCCCGGATTGGCGACCCGGCTCAGGATGAACAGCAGATCGGAGAGCCGGTTGAGGTAGTGCGCCGTGAGCTTGCTGGTGCGCTCCGCGTCGGCCGCCACCAGCGCCCAGACGCTGCGTTCGGCCCTTCGAGTCACGACGCGGGCGGTGTGCAGCAGCGCCGCGCCGGGGGTGCCACCGGGCAGGATGAACGAGTCCAGCTTCGGTAACGCGTCGTTGAACTCGTCACACCAGTCTTCCAACCGGGTGATATATCCCTCATCGATCCGCAGCGGGGGATGTTGGAGCTGGTCTGGTGGGGCAGCGATCGGCGTGCACAGGTCGGCGCCTACGTCGAAGAGGTCGTTCTGCACCTGACGCAGAACGCTGACCAGCCGCTGCTCCAGTGCTCCCATCGCCAGCGCGACGCCGAGCGCGCAGTTGGCTTCGTCCACGTCGGCGTAGGCGACCAGCCGCGGGTCAGTCTTGTTGACCCGGGAGAAATCGCCAAGACCGCTGGTCCCGTCATCACCAGTACGGGTATAGATCCTCGTCAGGTGCACGGCCATAGCCATGACGGTATCGCCTCCTGTGCCGTGGGGCCTGCGGCCAGACGAGTTCGAATGAGTCGACTGGCCCCAGCGGGTGACGCGACTTCGCCCTGGACCGCCCCGTTGCGCGCAGGTCGAGCACTCCCGGCATCATGGGCGCTCGTGAGCGAGCACTTCAGGGTCCGTGGCGGCGCCCGGCTGACCGGCGAGGTGCAGGTCGTCGGGGCGAAGAACAGCGTGCTGAAGCTGATGGCCGCCGCGCTGCTGGCCGAGGGCACCACCACGATCACGAACTGCCCGGAGATTCTCGACGTTCCGCTGATGGCCGACGTGCTGCGGGGGCTGGGCTGCGACGTCGACGTCGCAGGCGACACCACGCGCATCTGCACGCCTGCCGAGCTCAAACACGAAGCCGACTACGGTTCGGTCAGCAAGCTGCGCGCCTCGGTGTGCGTGCTCGGCCCGCTGGTCGGTCGTTGCCGTCGGGCCAGGGTCGCGCTGCCCGGGGGCGACGCCATCGGCTCCCGACCGCTGGACATGCACCAGAACGGGCTCCGCAAGTTGGGTGCCCGCACCGAGATCGAGCACGGCTGTGTGGTGGCCGAGGCCGAGGGGCTGCACGGAGCGCAGATCTGGCTGGACTTCCCAAGCGTGGGGGCCACCGAGAACATCCTGATGGCCGCGGTACTCGCGCGGGGCACCACGGTCATCGACAATGCGGCCCGTGAGCCGGAGATCGTCGACCTGTGTGTGATGCTGCGGCAGATGGGTGCCCGGATCGGCGGAGCAGGCAGCTCCACGCTCACCGTCGAGGGCGTGGACGAGCTGGCGCCCACCGAGCATCGCGTCATCGGGGACCGGATCGTAGGCGCTACCTGGGCCTTCTCCGCCGCGATGACCCGTGGTGACGTCACGGTGCGCGGTGTCGATCCGCACCATCTGGACCTGGTGTTGGAGAAGCTACGCCTGGCCGGTGCCGAAATTGACGGCGCTGGCGACGGTTTCCGGGTGGTGATGCCGGGCCGACCCACCTCGGTGGACTTCGTGACTTTGCCCTATCCGGGCTTCGCCACCGATCTGCAGCCCATGGCGATTGCGCTTTCGGCCGTCTCCGAGGGCACCTCGATGATCACCGAGAACGTGTTCGAGTCACGGTTCCGGTTCGTCGAGGAGATGATGCGCCTGGGCGCAGACGCACGCACCGACGGCCACCACGCGGTCGTCCGCGGCGTCGAGCGGCTGTCCAGTGCCCCTGTGTGGGCCTCCGACATCCGGGCAGGAGCCGGGCTGGTGCTCGCCGGACTGTGCGCTGAGGGGACCACCGAAGTGTGGGACGTCTTCCACATCGACCGCGGCTACCCCCGCTTCCTGGAGAACCTGGGTCGGCTGGGCGCTGACGTACAGCGGGTCAGCATGCCGCCGCAGCGCTGAGCTCAGTCTGGCCGGGACAGCAGCGCGTGGGCAGCGGGCTCATCCTCGGCGAAGACCAGGATTCTGCGACCGACGTCGTCCGTGGTCGGCCGAACTGTGGCGCGGATGCCGTCGGCGGCCAGGATGCGGAGTACGTCGGCGGCCTCTGCGCTGGGCACCACGGCCACCTCGCGGAGCAGGCCGAGATCTCCTTCGTCATCAGCGCTGCCCTCGGTCGGTGGTGCTACGTGCTGGCGGTGAGTGCCGTAGGTCCAGCGCAACAGCCCGCCCAACAACCCCACCACCAGCAGCGCGAGCAGCGGCCCGAGGAGGAAGTGGTGGCCGTTCAAGGACAGTTCCACCGGCCCATGGTGCCCGATCTGGAGACCTCCCGGCGGCGGAGCTCATGTTCAGCCCAGCCTAACCAGCTGACCTCCCGTGTGACCGGTCAGCACAGCCTCTCCCGAGCGTCATTAGGAGCCGAATCGCGATTCTGGGCTGCCCCCAGGTGCAATTTGGAGCCGAATCGCGATTCTGGGCACCCCGTAGACCGCTATTAGGAGCCGAATTGTGGTTCGCGCGGCCCGGTGCGCAGGGGAACTGGTGTGGTTTCTCGCACGGTGTTTTTCTTCGTGGGTCGCGGTGGTCGGCGCATCACCGTTGCTGCCGGGAATGGCTGCACCGCAGCAGGTGGTGTGGCCGTGTCTGGTTGCGCTGTTAGGTGGATGCCCATGGTCGTTGCCCTCGGCTTCGTTAACGGGGTCATGTGAGGATCTTCGTGTGGGCGCGCGTGAGTGACAACCGACGCGAATCTGCGGGTGGGCTAGGAGACTTTCTAGGAGGATTACCGCATGCCTATCCTTTCCACCCTCTGCCGAGTAGTCCGGAGCACTTGCCCTTTGGCTACCGGACGCAGTGGCCGGCCTGGGCCGTAATAGGGTCCGCGGCAACAACAGGGAAAGGGGATGGCTATGAGTATTCGCCCGAATCGGGCGTTCCAGCTCGCCAGGCGCTCTCGGGTGCTTACGCAGGCCCAAGTCGCCGCGATGACCGCTGACCGGGTTGAGCAGGCCACGGGTCGGCGGTGCGGGATTGACGCCGACTACGTGTCCAAGGTCGAACGGGGTGAGATCACCTGGCCAGGGGATGCCTACCGGTCTGCTTTCCGGGTGGTGCTCGGTGCCACCTCGGACGCTGACCTGGGGTTTTACTGTTCCCGGTCGAGTGAGGCGACGCTGATCGTGGCGTCGTCTATCGTCGAGGGTGAGCCGACCTGGGCGGAGGACGTCATGCTCGACAGTGGCCTGATCCGCTACGCCGGCGCCGCTGCGGTCGGCGCCCTGTCGGCGCAGCTGCCGGATCTGCTGCGTGGGGCGCTGCGCCGCATCGCGGTCCCGGCCAGGATTGACGAGCGCCATGTCGAGCAGCTCAGCGAGATCGTGGAGTTCTTCGACAGTTCCGATTGGTTGTTTGGTGGTGGCATGTCCCGCAACGCCGCCGCCGGGCAACTTGAATGGTGCTGCGCGGTTCTGGCTAAATCATCGATGTCCGATCGAGTTCGCCGGGCCTGGCGGTCGAGCACCGCCCGGCTGGCTGGCAGGACGGGTTTCATGTCGTTCGACTGCGGTGACCACTTCGCTGCTCGCCGGTTCTTTCTGGTCGCGTTGCAGCTCGCCGCCGAGGCCGGTGACGTGCAACAGCGGGCGCATACCCTTTTCCATGCCGCCCACCAGGCCATCCGGCTGGACCGCAACGAGCTAACCCTGGACCTCATGCGGCTCGCCCATGGCGAGGACCGGCACCTGTCCCCGGTCGCGCGGGCGATCCTGACCGCCGTCGAGGGTCAGGCACTCGGCCACCAGGGTGACGTTGCCGCCGTCGAACGCGCCGTGGGACAGGCCGATGAGCTGTTCGCTCAGCGGGCCGCCGACCCTGACCACCCCACCTGGGCCCGGTATTACAGCACTGCGCAGATGACGTGCGAGGGTGGGCGTGCCCTGTTCGACGCGGCCATGCATGCTGGCGACGCGCGCATCGCGACGATGGCAGAGCACCGTCTGCAATCCTCCTACGATCTGAGTCCGGCTGACCGGGCCAGGTCCCGCAGCTTCGACCTGATCCGGGTCGCCTGCCTGGTGCTGCGGTTCGATGACCCCCACCGTGGTCTCGGGCTTGCCGAACAGGCCCTCGACGAGGCCGTACCGCTGCGGTCCAGGCGGATCGCCGATGACATCCGGATGCTCATCAAGACCGCCGCGCCCCTCGAACAGGATGCGCTTTTCCGGTCAAGGGTGCGCGAGCTGCGCCGAACCGCCAAACGCGTTGCCCAAGCTGTCGCCTGAGTCAGAACCCATCCCAGCCCACTGGTGCGGTGTTGTCCCGTAAGGTTGCCATTCGAAACCGCAGTTGGTCGGCCCGGGTGGGGTCGCCTGCGGTGGCTGCGGCCAGCCAGGTGGTCATGCGCAGCATCCGGATCGCCTTCAGCATCGGCCAGGCTGGTGAAGTCCGGACGTCGTAGCCGTAGGTGTCGATGAAGGCCGCGTAGTCGGTCGCGCAATGCCAGCCGCATTCGTGGTGGACTGCGGTTAAGGTCAGGTCCCATTCCGGTTGCCCGACGCCGACCCGCTCCAGGTCCAGGAACACGATTCGCCCGTCACGGGACCGCACGAGGTTTTCATTGTGGGCGTCGCCGTGCACCACGGCCGGTGCTATCTCGAACCGGGCCTGATTCCATTGGGCGACCAGGTCAACCTGTATGTCACGTAAAAATCGACGATCGGCCTCGGCCAACGCAGGCGCAGACTCGATCCGTTCGGCGACGCGGACGAATGGCCGCACCGGACCAAGCTGGAACTCTTGTGGAACCGGGAGAGTATGCAACTTCCGGAGGAAATCGGCCAAGGTAACCAGGTCGGTAGCCTCGACTTCGGGTAGGTACTCCCAGAATGACACCACCAGCTCGCCGGCCACGAACGGCTCCATGGCCACCGGCCGGACGGCGGGCAGACCAGCTCCGGCCAGCCAGGTCGCGACCCGTAGCTCCCGCCGCACCGAGTTCAGCAACGCGACGCTTGGGGCAACGCGGGCGACCACCCGAGCGTCGGGCAGCAGCAGGATCACGTTCTCCCCGACCCGCAGGGGCTTCAGCCCCGTTGCGTCAATTCCGCTAGCCCGAGCAGCCGCCTCAGTGGCCCGCTGCGCCGCGTTCACCGCATGAACTGACACCCCGGACGCCTCCCTGCCATGTTCGACCGATCACGGGCGATGCTAGAGCGCTGACCGTCGATCCCTACCGATGTGCGCGAGTAATCACCTGGCGCTACGGCTGCGTGAGCCCACGGAGTGGTGTGAGCAACGGCATCGCGGGACGTCCGTTACCGGGAAGTAGGGTCGAATGCAGTCAGGCGGTGCTGCCCGGAGGTGCCCGATGCCCTACCCCAGTGATCACGAGCGGGACCGGCCGTGGGTGATGCGGACGTACGCCGGGCACTCGTCGGCGAGTACGTCCAACGCGCTGTACCGGCGCAACCTCGCCAAGGGGCAGACGGGGTTGTCGGTGGCTTTCGACCTGCCCACCCAGACCGGTTACGACCCCGACCATGAGCTGGCTCGCGGCGAGGTCGGGAAGGTCGGCGTGCCGATCAGCCACCTCGGTGACATGCGCACCCTGTTCGACGGCATCCCGATGGCGCAGGCCAACACCTCGATGACGATCAACGCCACCGCCATGTGGCTGCTGGCCCTCTACGCGAGCGTGGCGCAGGAGCGCGGGGCGGACCTGGCCCAGCTGTCGGGCACCACGCAGAACGACATCATCAAGGAGTACCTGTCCCGGGGGACCTACGTGTTCCCGCCCAAGCCGAGCCTGCGGTTGATCACTGACATGGTGGTCTACACCGTCAACCACATCCCCAAGTGGAACCCGATCAACATCTGTAGTTACCACCTGCAGGAGGCCGGTGCGACGCCGGTCCAGGAGGTCGCCTACGCGATGTGCACGGCGATCGCGGTGCTCGACTCGGTGCGGGACTCCGGGCAGGTGGCGCGCGCGGACTTCGCGAAGGTCGTCGGGCGGATGTCGTTCTTCGTCAACGCCGGGGTGCGCTTCGTCGAGGAGATGTGCAAGCTGCGCGCCTTCGGGCAGTTGTGGGACGAGGCGTGCCTGCACCGCTACGGGGTGGCGGACCCGAAGCTGCGTCGGTTCCGTTACGGCGTGCAGGTCAACTCGCTCGGGCTCACCGAGGCGCAGCCGGAGAACAACGTGCAGCGCATCGTGCTGGAGATGCTCGCGGTGACGCTGTCCCGGGACGCCAGGGCGCGCGCGGTGCAGTTGCCCGCCTGGAACGAGGCACTGGGGCTGCCTCGGCCCTGGGATCAGCAGTGGGCGCTGCGGATGCAGCAGGTGCTGGCGTATGAGACTGACCTGTTGGAGTACGAGGACCTCTTCGAGGGCTCCCGGGTCGTCGAGGCGCGGGTCGCGGAAATCGCCGAAGGAGCCCGGGCCGAGATCGACCGGGTGCAGGGCATGGGCGGGGCCATCGTGGCCGTCGAGTCCGGCTACATGAAGTCGCAACTGGTGTCCTCGCTGGCGGCCCGGCGTCGTCGGATGGAGGACGGCGAGGACGCGGTGGTGGGCGTCAACCGGTTCACTGAGACCGACCCCAGCCCGCTGCAAGCCGAGGGGGCCGGGGCCATTGAGACCGTCGACCCGGCGACGGAGGCGCAGGCGATCGAGGCGATCCGGACCTGGCGGGCCGGCCGGGATCAGGTGGCGGTGGATCAAGCCCTGCGCCTGCTGACCGACGCGGCCAAGACCGACACCAACCTGGTGGCGGCGTCGTTGGCGTGCGCGCGGGTGGGCGTCACGACGGGGGAGTGGGCGCAGGCGCTGCGTGGTGTGTTCGGTGAGTATCGGGCGCCGACTGGGGTTTCGGGTGTGTCGGCGGCGGGCGAGGCGGGCTCGGCGATCGCGCGGGTGCGGGATCGGGTGCGCCGTGTCGGCGAGGAGCTCGGCGAGCGACTGCGCATTCTGATCGGCAAGCCTGGCCTGGACGGGCATTCCAACGGCGCCGAACAGGTGGCGGTCCGCGCCCGCGACGTCGGCTTCGAGGTGGTCTACCAGGGCATCCGGCTCACGCCTGCGCAGATCGTGGCCGCCGCGGTGCAGGAGGACGTGCACGTGGTGGGTCTGTCGGTGCTCTCCGGCTCGCATCTGGAAGTGGTGCCCGCCGTGGTCGACGGCCTGCGGGCGGTGGGCGCCGGGGACGTGCCGGTGGTGGTCGGCGGGATCATCCCGCCGCAGGATGCCGAGGTGCTGCTCGCCAAGGGGGTCGCCAAGGTGTTCACGCCCAAGGACTTCGAGCTCACCGAAATCATGGACCAGATCGTTGATCTCGTCCGCACCCGTGGTGAGCGTCAGGGCCGGTAGATGTCCGCCCGGTGGCCTACCCGCACCACGCTGACCACCTGGATCTTGCCCTCAATCCGGTAGATGACCCGATACACGCCGACCCGTGCGGTGTAACGCTTAGTCGGATCGTCGCGGAGCATCTTGCCGACGCGATGCGGATTCTCCGCCAGCGGACCGTTGATGAATTCAGCGACCGCCAGATGGACCTTGGCAGGAAGGCGATTTAAGCCACGCAGCGCGGGAGATGTGACGACAACGCGGTAGGTCACCCGGCCCTGCGCTCACGCTCGGCACGCTCCTCCTCAGCGACCCGCCTGCGTGCGTCTTCCAGGACTACTTCGATGCTGACAGTGTTGCCGCTGGCGATGTCGGCGTCGGCCTGGGCGAGGTCCTCGTGGATGCCGGGCTGGGAGAGCCAGAAGATCGTGTCCTCCATCTGCTCCCACTCGTAGATGGACACGATCATGGCGGCGGGCTTGCCGTTTTTGGTGATCATCACGTGATCGTGATGCGTCTCGACATCGTTGACGACCTCGGAGAGGCGTTGCCGGATCTCGGCCAGGGACAGAGTTTTCATGTACAGAATTATAGCCACTTGTCGGGCGGGTTGGCTGGGATGGCGCTGCTGGTGCCGCTATACCTGCTGGCGCCTTCAGTGGCCAGCCAGGTGCCCGAACTACTGCACCCGGCCTACTGCGCCGCGCTGTGGTCCTGGACGCCGTTCCGGTTCTCCACCGAGGGATTGCGCAGCCTGCTGCAACTTGATGCACTAGCCCCCGATGTGGTCGAGGCGTTGTGGTTGTTCGGTGTCCTCAGTGCGCTCGGTGTGATCGTGCTCGCCTGGCCGTCGGGTCGTCGTCGTGCGGACGCGCGCACGAGCTAGTGTGCCCCGGTGCGTCTCGTGATCGCCCGTTGTCAGGTGGACTACCTGGGTCGGCTGACCGCGCATCTGCCGATGGCACCGCGGTTACTGCTGGTCAAGGGGGACGGGTCGGTCAGCGTGCACGCCGATGGTGGGGCCTACAAGCCGCTGAACTGGATGAGCCCACCGTGCACGCTGGTCGAGCAACCTGGACGCTGGACCGTCACCAACCGCGCCGGTGAGCAGCTGGTCGTCGAGATCGACGAGGTGCTGCACGATTCGCTTCACGAACTCGGGGTGGATCCCGGGCTGGTCAAGGATGGTGTCGAGGCGCATCTGCAGGCGTTGCTGGCTGAACACACCGCGACGCTCGGTGCCGGGTTCACGCTGATCCGCCGCGAGTACCCGACTGCGATCGGCCCGGTCGACCTGCTGTGCCGGGACCCCGGCGGAATGCCGGTGGAGCTCGGCGATGCCTGTCAGCCACCCGCAGCCCGGCACTGGGCGGTCGAGGTCAAGCGCCGCGCCACGATCGACGCCGTCGAGCAGCTCACCCGGTATCTGGATCTGCTGAACCGGGATCCCCTGCTGGCTCCGGTAGGGGGTGTTCTCGCAGCTCAGTCCATTGTTCCGCAGGCTCGGACCCTGGCCGAGGACCGCGGCATCAGGTGCGTCGTCGTCGACTACGACGAGCTGCGCGGCATCCCCAGCGAGGAACTACGGCTGTTCTGACCGCGCAACCCGAGCTGCGGATGCGCCGCATCGGAGCGGGGGATCACTGTCCGTGAGCTCGGGAAAAGGGCTGTCGATGACGACGGAAAGTGATCATTTGACTATGCAATCCGGTTAGCTTCGAAGAGCCCGGTTTTTACTCCGCTGGTGAAGGCGTTCCACCTGCGGGGGGTGCAGACCAGTGCCGGGCTGGTGGGATCTTTGGAGTCCCGCATCGCGATGTCACCGTTGTCGAGGAACGCCACCTCCACGCAGCTGTACTCGGCATTGCTGCGGCTGCTCTTGCGCCACCGGGCACCCGACAGGTCGGCTTTGCTCACTTCTCCAGCTCCCTCGCCACTCGAAAGATCAATTCTTGGGAAGCCCGCTCGTCGAGAGACGACTCCCAGAGATTCGCGAACACGGCGTCGTAGCGCTCGATCTCCCGTGGTTTGTCCAGGTACAGCGCTCCGGTGAATCCCTCGATACAGACTGTGGGTGGCTCGGGCAAGCCTGCCCTGATCACTACGCGGGCGTAGTCCTCGGTCTGCAGCAGACCCGGCACCAGCTCGGACTCGTACCAGTCGAGGTGTGAGGCGGCCTCCTCCAAGCTCATGTAGAGGTCGAAGGTCTCGGGGATGACGTCACCGTATGAGTGCTACCAGCCGTGTGCTTTGGTCTCCTTGGCCAGGCACATCAGTGCCTCGGTGAGGTCGGGCCGCGCACCGTAGATCCGGCACATGGCTTCGACGTCGAGGCGGCGCGTACCGGTGCGGCCGCTCTCGATACGCCAGATCTTGGGCTCCGACCACGCCAGTGTCGCGGCGGCTTTCCGCACGCTCAGCCGGGACTGGTTACGCAGATCGCGCAGGTGCCGCCCGAGCTGTCTGCGCGGCACAGTGGATCCTGTCGTCGGATCCTGTCGTCGTACTCTCCGTCACCGGTTACCTCCCTGAACCAGGAAGAAAGATAGCATACACCCGGTATGAAGTTTCCTGAAGTGCTTCCGGGCGAAAGTCACCGGAAATCGTCGGTTCGGCCGAACCGGCCGAGGGTGTCACTCGCAGGGATTGAGGTTGTTGGGATCGGGCTTGTACAGTTCGGACTGCAGACCGGGAAAATGTTGGTCGAAGAAGATGTCCCAAGAGCCGCTGGTGATGAATTCCTTGAGCTTCGCGGTCATGACCTCGCAGGTCGCGACGTCTCCGTGGCGTAGGCCGATTCCGAAACGTCCCTGAGCCCCGAACCTGATGTTTTTCACAACGGAAAGACGCGTCGGGTCCCTGTGTGCGAATCCTTCCAGGCTTATCGCTTCGGTCGATATCGCGTCGACCTGCCTGTCGAGCAGCTGGTCGGCGCATTCTTTGTACCCTTTCTTTTCGATCACGTTGATCTGGTCCTTCAGGGTGCCTTCTTTCAGCTGGCTCAGTGACGTGCTGCCGGACAGAGTGCACACTGTTTTTCCGGTCAGGTCGTCCATGTTCTGAATGCGGTCGTCCCCGGCTCGTACCATGACTCCCTGTTGTGTGATCATATATGGGCCGGCGAACCCTATCTTCTTGCTCCGCTCGTCGGTAATGGAAAACGTCGCGACCACAAGTTTCACCCGGTCTTCTTGGAGTGCTCTTATGCGGTCGTCGATAGTCAGGTCAACGTGGACCGGAAGGAAGCGGTGTGGGGCGTGGTTGCCCAGCCAGCGCTGCAAGTCGATGTCGAATCCCGCGCGTACGTTGCTGCCCGGGATCAGCTCCCCGAACCCGGGCTGGTCCGTGAGGGTTCCCACGTTGACCGGCGGGGTTTCCGCGTTGACCGGCCCGCCGAAAATGCCCGGCGCCGCGCTCGTGGGGGCTGAGCCGGTGACCGGACCGCCTACTTGGCAGGCGCTCAGGCCAAGCAGTGCGGCGAAGAGTACGCCGCGGGTACGTCCTGCGGTTATGGACATAAAGGAACTTCCTGAGTTGAGTGATCTGTGGCCGGTTAGTTGTAGAGCACCGCCTGGCTGACCCGCAGCTCGACCCTGCATGACGGGTCCGGGGTGTCCAGGGTGACGAGGACAGCGGCTTGGCGAGTGACGTCGGAAAGGTCCAGCCGAACCTCTTGGCCGGGCCGTACGCTTGTGAGCTGTTCTGGTCGGCCGTCGATCACTGGAGTGCTGTCGATTATCGGGGTGATGTCCAATTTTGCCGGCCTGACACAGTCACCGACATCGGCGTGATTGGTCAGGGTGAGGACGATCGCGAGATGATCGTGTTGCGGTGGTCGGCCGGGAATGGTGATGGTCGCCTGCCCGCCGTCATGCATTGCCTTTCCATTGAATACCGACATCTGGTCGGTCACTCGAGAATTCGGCTTGTGAATCTCGGTCCAGTAGTAGATCGGTACGCCCGCACCCAGTACGATCGCGGCGAGCGGTACCAACAGTCGAGACGTTCGTCGCGGGTTTCCCGGTGGTATGCCTTTCCTGTTGCCTTTCGAGGTGTTTTGGTACAGAAACATGAGAAAAGTGAGAGCGGTCGATACGATCGTCGTCGCGAGGGATAGTATGCTAGCGATCTCGCTGCCTTTGGCATCCTTCGTCAACAGCCAAACAGTGAAGGCGGCCGTGATGGCCAGGATGGAAAAAAACCACTTCAGTTGTCCGCGCGGAAACTGGGTGAGAAAATTTGATTCACTGTGTTGTTCCTGCTTTTGGTCGCTCATCTCCTCCTGCTTTTGGTGTCCCTTGAAGCTGATCTCGGATACTTCATGAGCTCGTACTTTCCCCGGTGCTCGATGCGAGGTGACGTTGGTCCTATCGCAGCTGGGTGAGTCACTGTTACGGCGGGTAGTCGCCAACCCGGTCAGATGTTGATGACGGGCATCTGAGGACGAGCGCGCGGGGCGGTCGTACTGTCGGTAGTCGACCCATGGCGAGGCCAGGAGGCGATGACGATGACTCGGACTGCGGATGGCAGCGATCATGGAAACCGTGATCAGGGGATCGGTGATCAGAGAATCGATGATCAGGGGATCGGAGACCAGGGGATCGGAGATCGGGCTGCTCGCTTCGCGTCGACGGATCCGAGGACGGGCGAGGTCGTCGACCATCATCGGGTCTATGACGAGGTGGCGGTGCGAGCGGTGGTGGCCCGCGCGCGGGAGGCTGCCGTGTGGTGGGCGGGCATCGGGTTCGCCGAGCGTCGCCGTCGGCTGCTGGCCTGGTGTTCCCGGCTGGCTCGAGGGATCGACGAGTTGGCCAGGGTGATCAGCGCCGAGACCGGCAAGCCCCGGGATGATGCCCGGCTGGAAGGCGTACTCGTCGTCGCGCACCTGGACTGGGCCGCGCGCAATGCCGAGCGGGTGCTGCGCCGTCGCCGGGTGCGCTCGGGCCTGCTGATGGTCCAGGAGGCGTCGACCGTGGAATATCAACCCTTCGGGGTGATCGGCGTGATCGGGCCGTGGAACTATCCTGCCCACACTCCGATGGGGTCGATCAGCTATGCGCTGGCGGCGGGCAATGCGGTGGTGTTCAAGCCCAGCGAGTTCACTCCCGGCGTAGGCCGCGCGCTGGCGCAGAGCCTGGCCGAGGTGGTGCCTGAGCACCCGCTGCTGCAGGTCGTCACCGGGTTCGGTGAGACCGGGGCTGCGCTGTGCCGGGCGGGTGTCGGCAAGTTGTCCTTCACCGGGTCCACAGCCACCGCGAAGCAGGTGATGGCCACCTGCGCCGAGACGCTCACCCCGGTGCTGATCGAGTGTGGTGGCAAGGACGCGCTGCTGGTGGACGTCGACGCCGACCTCGACAAGGCAGCCGCGGCTGCGGTCTTCGGCGCCATGGCCAACGCCGGGCAGACCTGCGTCGGGGTCGAGCGGGTGTATGTCGTCGACGATGTCGCGGCAGAGTTCACCGACCGGGTCGTCGCCATGGCGCAGCGACTGCGGCCCGGCGGAGAGGACAGTGCGGACCTGGGGCCGATCACCACCCCCGAGCAGGTCGACGTGATCCGCGCGCACCTCACCGACGCTCTGGCGGGCGGCGCCACCGCGTTGGTGGGTGGCGCGGAGTCGGTCTGTCCGCCCTATGTGGAACCCGTCGTGCTGGTGGATGTCCCCGAGGACTCGATTGCGGTGACCGACGAGACGTTCGGCCCCACCCTCACGGTGCACCGGGTCGCGGACCTGGACGAGGCGGTGCAGCGGGTCAACGCAGGCCGTTACGGCTTGGGCGCCGCCGTGTACTCCGCTCGGCGCGGTCCGGAGATCGCCGCCCGGCTGCGGTGCGGGATGGTCTCGGTCAATGGCGTGGTCTCCTTCGCCGCCGTGCCTGGGCTGCCGTTCGGCGGCGTCGGTGACTCGGGGTTCGGGCGGATCCACGGTCCCGACGGGCTTCGTGAGTTCACCAGGGCCAAGGCGGTCACCCGGCGCCGGTTCCGCCCTGCGCTCGACGTGCTTACCTTCGCCCGGCCCTCGTGGGCCGTGCCGACGTTGCTGCGCATCGTCCGGATCCGTTACGGCCGCTGACGCAGCGAACAGGGCAGGTGGGATTCCCCACGCGGCCGATGAATCCGCAGGTCCCGGCGTGGCACGATCGCTGCATCCCCCACACGAGAATTCCCTCGGCGCCGCGGGAGGCAGCGATGATGGCACAGGAAATCACAACGGTCGGCGTGGTGGGCATGGGCACGATGGGCGCCGGAATCGCCGAGGTACTCGCCCGTACCGGGCTCGACGTGGTGGGCGTTGAGGTCGACGAAGCTGGCGTGGCCAGGGGCTGGGGCCATCTTGACCACTCCACCGGCCGCGCCGCCGAGCGCGGCAAGCTCGATCAGGTGGCGCGGCAGCAGCTCCTTGGTCGGATCAGCATCACCACGAACCTGGCCGACCTGGCCGATGTCGACTTCGTGATCGAGGCTGTCCCCGAGAACTTGGACCTCAAGACCCAGCTCTTCACCGAATTGGACCGGATCGTGCGGCCCAACGTCGTCCTGGCTTCCAACACCTCCAGTCTGTCGATCACCGAACTGGCGGTGCAGACCAAGCGGCCGGACCGGGTCGTCGGGATGCACTTTTTCAACCCGGCGCCGGTGCTCAAGCTGGTCGAGGTGGTGCGCACCGTGGTCACCGACCCCCAGGTGGTCATCGATGTCAGCGCGCTGGCCGAGAAGCTGGGCAAGACGGCGGTGGTGGTCGGCGACCGGGCCGGCTTCATCGCCAACGGGCTGCTGTTCGGGTACCTCAACCACGCGGCGCGGATGTTCGAGCAGCGTTACGCCACCCGCGAGGACCTCGACGCCGCGATGCGCTACGGCTGCGGGTACCCCATGGGCCCGTTGGCCCTGCTGGACCTCATCGGCATGGACACCGCCTACGAGATTCTGGAGGCGTTGTACCGGCAGTCCCGGGACCGGCTGCACGCCCCGACTCCCTTGCTCAAGCAGATGATCACCGCCGGGCTACTCGGCCGGAAGTCGGGTCGCGGTTTCTACACCTACGCGCAGCTGGACTCGTCGAAGGTGGTGCCCGATGCCGCCACCCCTGCCGACGGCGAGCAGGACGGCGTAATCCGGCCGATCGACACAGTTGGTGTGGTCGGCACCGGAACGATGGCCACCGGTATTGCCGAGGTGGTGGCCAAGGGCGGGCACCACGTGATTATCCGAGGGCGCAGCGGCAGCCGGACTGATGACGCGATGGCAGCGGTGCGGCGCTCGCTGGACAAAGCGGTCAAGCGAGGCAAGCTCGCCGAGCCCGACCGCGACCTCGTGCTCGGCCGGATCGCCACCACCACCTCGCTGGACGATTTCGCCGACGTCGATCTGGTGATCGAAGCGGTGGCTGAAGAGCTCGAGGTCAAGCGCGGGGTCTTCGCCGAACTTGACAACGTGTGCAAACCCGGCGCCATCCTGGCTACGACCACCTCCTCACTGCCGGTGGTCGAATGTGCCGCTGCCACCTCCCGTGCCGCCGACGTGGTGGGCCTGCATTTCTTCAATCCCGCCCCGGTGATGAAGCTGGTCGAGGTGGTGGCGACGATCAGCACCACCGCCGACGTCGCGGCCACCGCCCGCGCGTTCTGCCGCAGGCTCGGCAAGGTGCCGGTGACCTGTGATGACCGGGCCGGCTTCATCGTCAACGCGCTGTTGTTCCCTTATCTCAACGACGCAGTGCGGATGCTTGAGGCGCATTACGCCTGCGCCGACGACATCGACACCGCGATGCAGGTCGGCGCCGCCTTGCCGATGGGCCCGTTCGCCCTGCTCGACGTGGTCGGTTTGGACGTTTCGCTGGCCATCCAGCGCAGCCTCTACCAGGAGTTTCGTGAACCCGGCTTTGCCCCGGCGCCGTTGCTGGAGCATCTGGTCACAGCGGGTCGCCTAGGCCGCAAGACCGGCAAGGGGTTCCGCGACTATGGCTAGCGCCCCGTGAGTGGCGATGGTGGCTACAGCGACGATTGCCACTCACGGGTGCTTAGCCGCAGCAGCCTCCGCCGCAACATCCGCCTGCGGGGGCTGTGGCGCGTCCGGGGTTGCCCGAGGCAGCCCCGGACAGCGCAATGGTGGAGAGCAGCCGGACGGTGTCGTCGTGGCCGGCTGGGCACGCGGCGGGGTCGCGGGATGCGCTCATCGGCCTGCTGACCTCGAAGGTCGCCGAGCATTCTCGGCAGCGGAACTCGTAGCGCGGCACGAGCGGCAGCTTACCTGTTACTGCGGGCAGCACGGCTACCGTCGGGACTCGTGCCCCGCCGCAACTTCCCGCGCCGTGCCCGCGACGCCGCTGGGTCTCGGCAGGATGGAGCTCGGCAAGATCAGCCAGCGCTGAACGCCCTCGGTTGGGGGCACCGGGAGAGCGGTCCGGACGGGGAATGGGTGGTGCGGACGGTGCCCGGCGGCCAGAGCGTCAAGAGCTACCGCTGTCCGGGCTGCGACCACGAGATCCGCCCTGGTATCGCGCATCTGGTGGTCTGGCCTGCGGGGGAGGAGGGGTCCTTGGCCGATCGTCGGCACTGGCACACCTCCTGTTGGGCGGCTCGGGCGCGCCGGGGGCCCACCCGTAAGCGCTGGTGAATCGCAGACTGCTGGCTCAGCCCGGACGTTGCGGCGACGTACCGGCGTGGGGCCGGTGCCCCTCAGCGGCGAGGGTGCGGTCCTCGTCTGGCAACGGGGCGAGTTGTCGGACGGCATTGTCGAGCGTCGAGCGCATCGACAGCAGCTGTTCAGCGACTTGGTGCCGCACGGTCCGCAGCGCCTCGACTCGCCGGGTGGCATCGCCCACCATGGCGGTGGCGCGCTGGTCGGCCTCGGTGACGACGCGGCGGGCCACTTCGGTCGCCTCAGCGAGGCGGCGCTCTGCTTCGGCGATGCGACGATCGGCCTCGGCGATGCGGCGCTCTGCTTCGGACTTGCTGCGCGCCTCCTCGTCGGCGAATGCGCGTGCCGCCTCGCTGCGCCGGGCGCACATGGTGATGTCGAAGTCCTCCTCGACCTGCTGGCGCTTGGCGGTCGCTTCGGCGTCGAGCTCGGCAGCCCGCTGCCTGGCCTGTGTCATGGTGTCCTCGCCGCGCTGCTGGGCCTGCGCGATTACTCCTCTGTGCTCGGCCTCCATCTCGGATTGCCGCCGGTGCATCCCACTGATCATCTGTTCGTAGCGGCCGCGTACGCCGCCCGCGTCCTTCTCGGCCTGTGCCATGCGTTCGACGGCAGCCGCCTCGGCTCGTGCGGTGATCTCGGCCGCCTCGTCCTTGGCCAGCCGCACCATCCGCTGCAGCCGGGGGCTCAGGCCCTCGACGGTGTCCGGTGGCCCGGAGAGGAGTTGCAACTCGCGGCGCACGTCGTAGAGCTCCTGTTGAGTAGCCTCCAGCTGCCTGGCGAGCTCTGCTGCCTGGGCAGCTGCGGCCTGATTGTCGGCCATGACGATGTGCAGGTCGGCCTGTAGCTCCTCGAACCGGTCGTCCACCTGTGCTCGGTCGTAGCCGCGACGGACGACGTCGAAGGCGGGCCGAAGCGGAATCAGATCTTGGTCGTCGACGTGGCCCATGGGACCACGTTACTCATAACGGGTGAGCCGTTACACACCACGGAAGCGATTGATGCCTGCCAGGTGTGCCTCCCGCAGTTCGCGGTTCCGCACGCCGAGCCCCTCCTGGGGGGACAGGCACAGCACACCGACCTTGCCCTGGTGGGCGTTGCGGTGTACGTCGAGCGCAGCTTGCCCGGTCTGGTCCAGGGGGTAGACGCGGGATAGCGTCGGGTGCACCTTGGCCTTGGCGATCAGCCGGTTGGCCTCCCATGCCTCGCGGTAGTTGGCGAAGTGCGAGCCCACGATCCGCTTGAGGTTCATCCACAGGTACCGGTTGTCATAGCAGTGGTTGAAGCCTGACGTCGAGGCGCAGGTGACGATCGTGCCGCCCTTCTTGGCGACGTAGACGCTGGCCCCGAACGTCTCCCGCCCCGGGTGTTCGAACACAATGTCCGGGTCGTCCCCGCCGGTGAGCTCACGGATCGCTGCCCCGAAACGCTTCCACTCCCTGGGGTCCTGGTTGTGCTCGTCGCGCCAGAACCGGAACCCCTCCGCGGCGCGGTCGATCACCAGTTCGGCACCCATCCGGCGGCAGATCTGCGCTTTCCGCGGGCTGGAGACCACGCATACGGGAGTTGCCCCCCCGTTCAGCGCGAACTGGGTTGCGTAGGAGCCCAGCCCACCGGAGGCGCCCCAGATCAACACCGTGTCGCCCTGCTTCATGTCGGCGCCATTGCGGGAGACCAACTGCCGGTAGGCGGTGGAGTTGACCAGCCCGGGGCAGGCCGCTTCCTCCCAGGACAGGTGCGCCGGCTTGGGCATCAGCTGATTCGACTTGACCAGCGCGAGCTCGGCCAAACCGCCGAAGTTCGTCTCGAATCCCCAGATCCGCTGTTCGGGGTCGAGCATCGTGTCGTTGTGCCCGTCCGGGTGTTCCAGCTCCACGGAAAGGCAGTGCGCCACCACCTCGTCACCTGGTTGCCACGCGTTCACCCCCGCCCCGGTGCGCAGTACCACGCCCGCCAGGTCCGACCCGACCACGTGGTACGGCAGGTCGTGGCGAGCGGCCAGCGGTGAGGTGCGGCCATAGCGCTGCAGGAACCCGAAGGTGGACATCGGTTCGAAGATCGACGTCCACACGGTGTTGTAGTTGATGGCGCTGGCCATCACAGCGACCAGCGCCTCGCCTGGACCCAGCTCGGGTACCGGCACATCGTCCACGTGCAGCGACCGGCGGGGGTCCTTGTCCGCGCTGGGCATGCCGGCGAACATGTCGGCCTCGTCGGCACGGACCGTCACCGCTCGGTAGCTCTCCGGCAATGGCAGCGCTCGGACCGCGTCGAGGTCGTCAGCGAGGATGGCATCGAGGATCGTCTTCAACTGTCGCCCCTTCTCACTGTTGCTCCTACCCACTGGGCAGTTCCCGCCTTTACCGAGGGCGGCAGCCGCCCTCACGTTACCGGCCGGTAACGAATCCCTACAGCTCCGAGTGAGTGAGCGCACGCATGTCGCTGGCTCAGTCTTGACCGGGCGGCCAACCAAGCGCACTATTCGGATGGGGATGAGTTTGTGAGAGGTGATGGCAGATGGAGAAGCAGTGGACGCGCTGGCAGGACTGGGGCGCAGTCGTCCTGGGTGTTGTCGCGGGACTCTCGGTGCTGTGGTGGGGCCTGAACACCGCGGACAACGCATTGTGGAGCCTGCTGGCGTTCGGTGTGCTCCTGCTGGCCAGCGGCCTGTGGTCACTGGCCATGCCGGACTCGGTAGCCAGCGAGTACGTGCACGTCGCGCTCGGTGCGTTGCTGTTCATCAGCCCCTGGGTGCTGAGCTACAGCGATCTGAATGGGGCGGCATGGACGTCCTGGGTACTCGGTGTGCTGGCCGTCGTGATTGGTGCGAGCGCCATCCCGGTGGCGACCGCCGCGCACCACGGGATGGCGGGTCAGCACTGAGCCGCGATGCCGGGAGCCGGCCGCTCCCGCCGCAGTGGCGGAGGAACATGACCCGGGTTCTTCCGCCACTGCGTTGCGTGGAGAAGCTGCGCTGCGTGGAGAAGCTGAGATATCGGGAGGAAAGCAGCTGAGCACCGAAGACACCTCCGCCCGGGAGCGGATTCTCACCGCCGCCCAGGATCTGTTCGCTGACCGAGGGTTCGACGCCACCCCGACCTCACAGATCGCCGAGCGCGCCGGGGTGCCGAAGGGGTTGGTGCACTACTACTTCCGCCGCAAGCCGGACCTGCTGGTGGCGCTGGTCGAGCGGCTGCCCCAGGAGCACATCGACCGCGGCCACGTCGTGGTGCGCGGCGACGTCGCGGGCAGCCTGCGCCGCCTGGTGGCCGCCCTCGACGCCTGGCTGGACGCCTCACCGCTGCTGTCCCATCTGCTGTGGCGGGAGGCCGACACGCACGACGCAGTGCGCGACGCACTCGCCGCCCGGTTCCGCTGGATGGTCGGCGAGATCCGCGCGGTGATGCGCGCCGCGCTGCCCGAGCCGCTCCGCGGGACGGACGTCCGCAGCGCCGCGGAACTGCTGGCGCTGGCGGTCAGCTACCGGCACTCCACGGCTCGGCACACCGGAGGCGGTCCACTGCCGGTGGCCATGCACCGTGAACTCGACTTCCTCGCCGAAGCCCTGCTCCGCGGCGCCAGCGCCGCTGGCTGACAGCTTGTGGTGTACATTATGGTGTATGAACCGGACCAACATCTATCTCACCGACGAGCAGCGCAGTGCCCTTGCGGCGCGTGCTGCCGCTGAGGGAACCTCGGCCGCCGAGCTGGTCCGGCGGCTTATCGACCAGGCGCTGCTCGGCGCGAACGAGGATCTTGCCGATGACCTGGCCGCGATTGACGTGTCCTTCGGAGCCCTGCGCGACGTAGAGATCGACCTCGACCGTGCCGACGGCCAGCGCGGGGTGCACCTCGACCGGATCAGCCAACTGTGATCCTCATCGACACCGACGTGCTCATCGCGAACCTGCGTGGGGTCGAGGCCGCGCGGGACTGGTTGCGGGACGCCCGCGCCCGGACCGGGCGGCTCGCGGTGAGCGTCGTGACGAACGCCGAGATCATCGCCGGCATGCGTTCTCCTGAACGGCGAGAGGTTATCCGCCTGCTCAACTCGCTCCGGCCGCTGCCGGCTACCGACATGATCGCGCACCGCGCGGGGGAACTCCGCAGGCAATACCGCCGATCCCACACGGGGATTGGACTCGTCGACTACCTGATCGCGGCCACCGCCCAGGTGCACGGCCTCGAACTCGCCACCCTCAACACCAAGCACTTCCCGATGTTCGACGACCTGAAACGACCCTTCCAGCTTTGAGTCGGATCGCTCCTACAGCGCCGCTCAGCCTGCCCGGGGTTCGTCCCAATGGACTTGCGCTACTGCGGCACCGCTGGCAGGAACCAGCACCTGCTCCATGGGAAGACCTCGCCGGGATACTGATCCCCAGCTCGGTCCGACCTTCACCGGCGCTATGCTCATGCGTGCTCAGCTGACGTGCGGAGGCGCATCCTTATGTCGTTTGAAATCCTGGAACTGTTAATAGTGATACTTGTCGTCGTGATCTCTGCCGCCCTTGTTGCGCAGCGGCGCTCGCATCGAGCAAGGTTCGAACCGCGAATACAGGATCTGGGCAGAACAAGTTCGACTAACCCCAGCAATCATCTCTCCTCAGTATCGAGCGCTGGCATATTCATCAGCTATCGCCGAGATGATGAGCCTCACCTGGCTGGCCGCCTGAACGATCGCATCACAAGCCACTTTGGTCGGGACCGAGTATTTATTGACGTCGACTCGATAGAGCCTGGACTGGACTTCACGGAGGTGATCCAAGACGCTTTGGCGAAGTGCCAGGTACTGCTGGTTTTAATAGGGAAACGCTGGATCGGCGCTGTCGATCCGATTGGGAGGCGTCGACTTGACGACCCTAATGACTATGTCCGATTCGAAGTAGAGACGGCGCTCTCTAGGAAAATACGGGTAATACCGATACTCGTGGAGGGTGCAACAATGCCAGGCGTCGATGAACTCCCTCCGGTAATTGAGGCCCTTGTTCGGCGGAATGCCATGGAGATCTCCCATGGTCGATTCAATTCGGACGTTGATCGAGTTGTCGAGGTCCTGCGCCGTACGATGACGTAGCTGCTGCGAGCTGGCAGCGCTCTTTGCCGGTTACTGATCGCTGAGCCAGGTCGGCGGAGTCGACAGCGCTCAGATTGATCCTTATCGACTATGGCGCTCCGACGAACTCGGCCAATTCGCGCAAACTGCGTCGGCCGCGACGGTCGCGGCGCAGCATTTGGTGCACCATGTCATGCACCCGTCGGGTGAACATCAGTTGCTCGGGTGCTGCGTCCCGGGCCACGGCCAGCGCGGCGAGTGCGTCATCGTCGTGCCGGCGCAGGTAGTGCGACCAGGCAACGGTGATCAGATGCGAGGCGCGGCGCTCGGCTAACTGCGGGGGTAGTGCCGTGTCGTCGATGTGCGCGGCCTGGCGGATGGCGTCGATGGGGTCGCCCAGTTCGGTGGCCAGCCACACCCGGTGGATCGCGACATTGGTGGGCCCGAACGCGAGCCAGTAGTCGTTGCGATCCCCGGTGAGTTCGGCCGCCCGGTCGCATTCACTGAGAAAATCGCGCACCGCCACATGGTTGCCCAGGCTGGCCGCGCCCACCGCACCCTTGAGCATCAGCGCCCCGTACACCGACGCATGCGCCGGGCTGCGGTCGAGCGTCGTCCGCAACCGGTCGGCGATCGTAACCGGCACATCAGTGGATTCGGTCAGCCGCCCCGCGTGCCGCAGCACCACCGCCAGCCGCCATGCGGCCCCGGCGATGAGCAGGTCACTCTCACTACGGTCGGCGGCGGCCATGTCCCGTTCGGCCGCGATCCACGGCAGGTCTTTCTCGCCGATCCGGTCGAGCATCCCGGAGGTAACCCGCCAGACCAGGGAGAGTTGTCCGAAGGCGCGGCGCTGCTGTTCGCCGGTGCTGGTGCGGGTGGCGTGCCAGGCGTCGGCGATGAGGTCCGGGAGCAGCGGCCCAAGCCGCGACCAGCGTTCGGTCTGGGAACAGACGAACGTCTCCTCGATCCGTGCCGCCAGGTCGGCGTACTCGACCGGTGGTCGGTCGGGCGGATCGAGCAGCCTGGCCATCCCGTCATAGCGAAACATCGCCGACTTGATCGCGGCGACTGAATCCGGCGCAGTCCCGATCACCGCATCGTGCAGTTCCCGGCGCCGGGTGGTGAACGCGGCGGGGAGCAGCTTGACCGGCTCGATGCCCAGTGCATCGGCGATGGCCACGATGGTCGAGAGCCGGTCCAGCTCTTTGGCGCCCCGCTCAAACTGGGCAAGCCACTCGACGCTGCGTCCCAGCAGCCCGGCCAGGACTTCCTGAGTCATGCCCCGGCGCCGTCGGCACATCGCCACCCGCTCGCCAACGGTCATGTCGTCGGTCAGTCGCACACGGGCGAGTCTACAAACGACCCCAACGTTTCCTTGGGGTCGCTGTTCGGTTGTGCGCCTAGGGTCGTGCCCGTGATCGACATGAAGTCCCGGCGGTGTCGCAGCACCGGTAGGGGCGTACATCGAACCTTGGGAGCATTGATGCAGAGTGAGGGCAGTCGGATGGATTGGGTCGAGGGCACGACCGAGCGCGTTGAGGTGTCGGGCCCGACCGTGGCCACGGACATGGATGACCTCGGTACGCAGGTCGTGGCTGGTGGGGACGAGCACCACAACGCCGCGGCATGCGGCGGGCCCGCGAGCGGCGATGAGTGACCAGCGATCCGATCATCTGTCACCTCGTTGTGGCAGGCCGCGCCCCGTGTCAGAGGAAGATGTCCGCAACATCGCCGGGTTGCTCCGTGAGCGCAATGGCATCGACGAGAAGATCGCTGCCGTCATCGGGCGGCCAGCGGTAGGCAGCGAGTACCGGGGCGTAGTCGGCGGGAAGCTTGGGTGCGGCTGGCTGATCGTCGAATGTGACTTGCCAGGTGTAGGCCGGATCGGCCTACGTCCCCGCTCAGGCTGCTCGGGGCTCCTCCCAGTGGACCTGCGCCGATTCAGCACCGCTGGCAAGCAGCCGGTCGAAGAGCACATCCAGGTGCTTAGCGACCTCTATCGTGAGCCACACCTGCCCACAAGAGGGGCAGACCTCTACGGGAACACCGAGTACCAGCGCGGTCCGACCGTCGCGCTCTGCGAGCCGTGCACGACGTTCGGGACGCCGCTCGCCGTTCTCACAGTCTTCGCATCGCATCAGTGCCTCCGCCTGCGGTAATCATGGCTCCACCGGTCCGGATCCGGCTCGTACACAGTGACGATACGCTCCTCTCCACGGGGAGCGTCGAGGATCACAACGACATGCAACGGACGCCTCCAGTCGATCACCAGAACGAGTTCCTTGAGTAGACCTGGCTCAACTTCCCGCTCCTCAATGACCTCCCCGCCACCGAGAAGTTGTTCGAACTCAGCCAAGGTCATGTCAATCGAGCGGATCTTGTCGAAGACGTGCTCGGTCAGTACTACCGGAAGCGTGAGCACCTTCCGTCTGGTCACCTGGGCTCCTCGATCCGGCCTTGGCTGGCTACTGCAGCCAGCCACATCGCCTCCATGCGGGGAAGACTGGCCAGGACGCCGATCACCAGCTCTACCGAGGCGGCCACCTCCGGTCGTAAAGATCGGGCCGGAACCACATCCACTGGTGCGTCGAGAAGTTCGGCGAGCTCGCGACGTAACGTGATCAGCTCAAGGAGCGAGGTGGTTTCGGGGAGATCGACAACTAGGTCGATTCAGATTGTCGGGTTCTCAGCTCCACGGTGGCGATGTCGGTCCATTCGTAGGCGCGGTGGTCGTGGTTGAGGTCGATCAGCGCGGCGCGGTGGACGGTGATGTCGGCTGAGCTCATGGGCTGCGCGGCGAGTCGCTGGGTGATCGGCTCGGCGGGGCCGGTGCCGTTGGAGTACGCCAGCGAGACATGTGGGCGGAAGCCGTGCGGATCCTTGGGCACGTTCTCCGGTCCCCAGACGTCGGCGATCGCGGCGCGGATCGCGGTGCGTAGGGCGACGACCGATTCCGTGGGCCGCACTGGGAGCATTAGTGCTTCGGGGTCCACGCGGGCGGGACCGAGGGTGATCGTAAACGGTGCCATTGTCGGCGCAGCGGGTTCTGGCGGCCGCCACTATCGCGTCGACGTCGGTGCGCTCCACTTGGTCTGTGAAGCCGATGCCCTGCATAGTCAGGTGCAGCCAGCGCACCGGGATCGGGTCCAAGCTAGGCAGATTTTCGAGTACCGACGAGTAGTCGGCGGCGAGCTGGTGTGCGGCTGGCTGATCGTCGAATGTCACGTGCCAGGTGTAAAAGGAGCGGCCGACTCGCCGGCCGGGTCGCCACCACCAGTGATCCCGCATCTCTTGCGCGGTTTCTGTCATCGGCGTCCTCAGTATTCAGGCGTTCAGCTCGGCGACGACAGCATGGCGTTGGAAATCGGTGATGGCTTCGCACAGGGTGTGCAGCGTCGGCTCGCCCCGCTGCTCGCATGCAACCGCCTGCGCGTGCACCTCGTCGAGACGTTGCAGTAGCGGGCGCACCCGATGCTCGGGAGGGGTGTCCAGCACTGGGATGAGCGTTTCGGCTGCGCCGTCGAACTGGCCCAGCGCCAGGTGGGCGCGCACCTGCTGGATCCTGGCCATGCGCTCGCTGCCTGGATTGCGTCGCTGCGTCGGCGCCAGTTCACATGCGGCTACTGCGCGGTCCGCCTCGATTAGCGCGGCAGTTGGCTGGGCGAGCGCGAGATGCACGTCGGACCAGAACCCGCCCGCGCGGTCCGCCGAGCAGGTGAACGGGCCGGCCAGCTCGTCTGTTGATCGTTCGTGCGCCGACTCCGAGGTACTCGGCGAAGCCGCGGACGCTGAGTCGCAACGCCTGGCGGAGCAGCTTCGCTTCGAGCCCGGTCCAACGGTCAACGGTGATCATGCACCACCCCCCGGTAAGGAACGCCGTGCGCAGCGTAGTACGGGACAGGTGAGGTGCACGGCAGACTGGTTGCCATGGATGACGATCCGTTGGAGCGGCTGCGCGCGCTCTGCCTGGCGTTGCCGGAGACCACCGAACGCCTCAGCCATGGTGAGCCGACCTTCTTCGTCCGCGGCAAGAAGGTCTTCGTCACCTATGCCGACCGCCACCATGACGATCGGCTGGGCTTCTGGTGCCACGCCCCGGTCGGCGCCCAGCAGGCGCTGGTCCAGGCTGATCCCCGGCGTTTCTTCGTGCCGCCTTATGTCGGTGGACGTGGCTGGATCGGGGTGTATCTCGATGCCCCGGGAGTCGACTATGACGACGAGTTCTGGGACGAGATCGCCGAGCTGGTCGAGGACGCCTACCGGATGGTTGCGCCGCGTACCTTGCTCGCCCAGCTGGACGCGCAGCGCGCTCGCCCGGCGGTGTCGAATTAGCCAGCACGCGGGGCGTCGACATGTCATGGCATGAACGGTAAGCGGGTAGCTCGCCAACCGCTTGTCGCACCGTCTCGACCGTTTGCCGTGTCGCGCATTCGGCCTGATCTGCGTGCCGGTTTTTGTCGGTGCTGCCCGAGAAAATTGGGGCATGACCGTCGCAGTCCGCGAGCCCGTGCAGGTGATGTCGAGTTGTCTCGACAACGTGCGCGGGTCGTTGAGCGGTCTCGACGATCAGGGGATTGTGCAGGTGCTCCGGGATGTCGAGGAGCTGTCCCGCCGGACGCAGTCGGTGATGCTTGATGTGGTCGCTGAGGCCGAAACGCGGGGGATCGCCCCGCGGGAAGGGTTCGGCACCACCCAGCGGTTATTGGCGGGGATTCTGCGGTTGTCCGCTGCGGAGGCTCGAACGCGGGTGGAGCACGCGGCGGCGGTGGGAATCCGTCGTACCCTCGCGGGTGAGGTGCTGCCGCCGCGGTTGCCTGAGACGGCGGCGGCCCTGGCGGCTGGTGAGATCGGTGCCGGGCAGCTGCGGGTGATCACCGAAACCATGGCGGCGCTGCCCGCGGCGGTGCCCGAGCCGGTGCGCGAGCGCGCCGAGGCCGATCTGGCCGCCCACGCCCGGGACTTCGACCCCCGCAGGCTGCGGATCATCGCGCACCGCCTGCTGGCCAACCTCGACCCGGATGGACCCGAACCCGCCGACGAACCCACCCCGGCCACCCCGTCACGGGGCGAACTCTGGCTCCGCGACCGCCGAGACGGGAGCCTCGGGCTGGAAGGCTGGTTGGACCCCGAGCACGGCAGCCTCGTCCGCGCCCTGATCGAGCAGCTCGCCGCCCGGCGCCCGGCCGTCGACGGGGTGCCTGATGAGCGCACCGTCGAGCAGCGCCAGGCCGACGCACTCATCGAACTGTGCGACCGAGCCCGTGCCGCCGACGAGTTCCCCACCACCGGGGGAGAACCCCCACACCTGACCCTGACCATCGACTGGGAGGCGCTGCGCGCCGGGCTGGGCACCGCCACGCTGGACTATGGGCACCTGATCAGCGCTGGTGACGCGCGGCGGTTGGCGTGCGATTGCAAGGTGATCCCGGTGGTGCTCGGCGGTGACTCCGAGCCCCTGGACGTGGGTCGTGCCATGCGCACCGTGCCCCTCGGGATCCGCCGCGCCCTGGTCGCCCGCGACCGCGGCTGTACTTTCCCCGGCTGTCACCGCCCACCCAGGCGCTGCGCCGCCCATCACGCGCAGCACTGGATCGACGGCGGTGAAACGAGTGTCGAAAATTGCTGTCTGCTCTGCGAAATGCACCACCAGCAAGTGCACTTGCAGGGCTGGGACGTCACCATCCAGGGCGGACGCGTCGAATTCCGACCCCCCGCGATCATCGACCCAGACCGAAAACCCCTCACCAACCCACTCCGCCGCTGAATCCCTCCGCGGCCGCCGTTGCACTACGGTCAGGGGTCGTGGCGGGGATCTGGGATCCGGCAGCGCCGGGTGTCCTGCGCCTGCCGTCGGGTCGGCTCGTGCGCGGGCGTGGTCTGGGTTGGCCGCTGCCCGAGGGGCCGCTGCCCGCTTTCGCTCTCTACCTGCTCGGTAAGCAGCCACCGGCCGTCGTGTGGGACGCACGGTGGCTGCAGTGGCCCGATTTCGGGCTACCTAATGATCGCATGGACGCCTTGGACGCCCTTCAGGAAGTGTGGCGGCGGGCCGAAGTCGAGCGGGTGGAGATCGCGTGTTGGGGTGGTCGGGGGAGAACCGGAACTGCCCTGGCCTGCCTGGCCGTCCTGGATGGCGTGCCAGCCGAGCAGGCAGTGGCGTACGTACGTGAGCACTACGACGTCCGCGCCGTCGAAACACCATGGCAGCGGCGGTACGTGACGAGGTTCTCCGGGCGGTAGCTACCGGTCGACCGCATGCGTCCGCAGTCCGATCGGCTGTGGCTTCCTGTGCTGTGGTCGGTGGGCTCGGGGACGGGGTCAGGGAGATCCCCGATGCTGGTCGGCGTGGCGCGGCGCACCGTGAGGTGCAGGCACCGCTCGCCTCACTCATCGGAGTATCGCCCCATGACCCAGACGTCAGCGCCGAAGTCCCCAGTGCGTTCGACGAGCCGTCGGCCGGATACGGTGCGGACGTATCTGCGCTCCGCTCGGCTGCTCACCTTCGCCTACGGCGCTGTCGGCGTCGGTGCCGTCCTTCTCCCATTGCCATTCCCGTGGCGTGAACCGTTGTGGCTGGCCAGCAGCGCCGTCTGTCTCGTGCTCGGCGGCCATCTCGCCCGGGGTCGCACGGGGCCCCAGTGGTTCCTGGTTGGCTGCGGCTGGCTGCTGGTGACGCTGGCGCTGATGCTGGCGTTCGTGGTCGGCGATCCGCTGGGCCTGCTGGGCACGGTGTTCGCGGTGCCGGTGCTGGCGCTCGTGACGGGCAAGGTGTCACCACGCGTCAAGAAGGCGCTGGTCACGACCCACGTCGTGTTCTCAGGCAGCTGGCTCGGCGTCGGGGTCGTCATGGTGACCTTGACGGTGCTCGGGATGCGGTCGGACGACGCTGCCACCGTGCGGGTCAGCTACGAGCTGCTGGAGCTGTTCGACATGACGATCCTGCCCTGGTCGAGCATCGGCGCCATTCTGTCCGGGATTGCGGTCAGCCTCACCAGCAAGTGGGGCCTGGTGCGCCACTACTGGATCGTCTCCAAGCTGCTGATCGCCATCGCGATCATCGCGAGCGCGTTCGGCTTCCTGCATCGCTGGGTCGTCAGCGCCGCGGAGCGGTCGGCTCTCCTTGAGGCTGCAGGCGGCGACGTCGCCGTTGGTGACCTGGGTGTCTGGCTGGTGACCGGGTTCGGGACAGCCGTGTTCTTCGTCGCGGTGGCCACGGTCCTCTCGGTCTACAAGCCATGGGGCAAGACCCGCTTCGCTGGCTAAGGTGCGGTCGTTCGGCGTAGCCTTCCTGTTGATTAATCATACTCAACGTTGCATATCGGACGCAAAGCCTGCATGCTGAAGCCGTGGGCCGCTACGTCAGCCGACGAGGAGGGCCGAAGGTCACGTGCGATGAACCTCGACGAGTTGAAGGCCGAGTTCGACCGGATGGAGCGGGAGGCTTTCCGGTTGCAGCAGTACCAGAGCTACGCGGGGGTGAAGGGTCCGGAGTGGGATGCCTGGCAGGTCGCGGCGATGCACTATGACGAGCAGGAACGGTTCGTGGAAGCCGCCGAGCCCACCGAGCCGATCGAGACCTACATCGCCCGCCGGGACTTGGCGATGAAATACGCCGTCCCGTTCGAGCAGTGGATGGCCGAGTACCGGGATCGGCTGGCTGATTGATCGCTGAGCACGCCGACTCCCCGATCGAGCCCGGCGAGCAACGCCGCAGGCTTGGTGAGCTGCTGCTCCAGCTGCGCGAGGGCACCGGTCTGAATCAGACCGACTTCGGCGTCCGAGCTGGAATGAACCAGTCAAAGGTGTCCCGCCTGGAAACCGCCCGCCAGGTGCCCAGTAGTGCTGAGGCCGATGCTTGGGCGCGGGCCGCTGAGGCCAGTGACGACGTCCGCGAGCAGTTGCGTGAGCGGGTCGAGGCCGCGCTGGCCGCAAGCACCAATTGGATTGAGGATGTCCGCCGCCAGGGATCGGCTGCGAGTATGCGGCGGCGGATCGCCAGCGAGGAGCGGACTTCCAGCGTCGTCCGGACCTTCGTGACGTTGCTCGTACCCGGCCTGCTGCAGACCGCCGAGTACACTCGCCGACAGGTCATGATCGCGGCCGCGTTTCAACCCATGCTGTCCCGTGACCAGTCGGCCTCGCTCGCCGCTTGGGCGGAGCGCAAGCTGATACTTCACGAGCCGGGACACCGGTTCGAGTTCGTGGTTACCGAGGCCGCGCTGCGCTGGCGGCCTGGCCCGGATGACAACCCGCGGATGCTGGCCGCTCAGATGCACCACATTGCCTCGATCGGCACGCTGGAGAGTGTGCGCTTCGGTGTCATCCCCTGGAGGGGGGTCCAGCGGGTGCCACCGAGAGGCGACTTCATTGTCTACGGCGAGCCGGGCGTTGATGAGGACGTCCATGTCGATCTCTATACCGCTACCCGCGAGTTGCAGATCCGGGACGAAGCGGAGATCGCTGTGTACCTGGAGCTGTGGGGCAAGCTCGGTGAGGACGCGGTGTTCGGGGAGGACGCCCGTGAGCTGCTCCGCTCTCTCGCCCAGGAGTTCCTGGCCGAGTAGGTCCACGCTCTGCGGTGGCCACCCCTTGACGAAGGGTGACTCGACGTGCATAGTCACTCATGCTGGTCCGTATGCATAGATATGACTAGGGGACACCAGCCGTGAGCAGCGGAGAAGTGGGATGGACTTTCGTGCTCAGGCTCCGCTGACCACCAGGAGGGCAACGATGGGTCACCGACCAGGACCGATCGCACAGCTGTCGCGGCGCGTACCCATTCGGGGCGGTTGTGCACGGTGACGGTGCAGGCGGACCCGCTGGGCAAGCATGTGCTGCGCTACGAGGGCGGTGCGAACACCGCGGCGACGAGCGCGGTACTGGATGCCAAAGGGACCGAGAAGCTGCGGGTGGCGCTGGAATCGCTGAACGGCACCGCACCCAAGCGCTGACCGGTGGCGGTTCAGTGTTCCGGCGCGGGTTCGACCAGCTCGACAAGGACGCCACCGGCGTCCTTGGGGTGCACGAAGTTGACTTTGGAGCCGGCGGTGCCTCGGCGGGGGGTTTCGTAGATCAGTCGCAGGCCCGCGGTGCGCAGCGCGGACATTGCGGCCTCGATGTCGGTGACCCGGTAGGCCAGCTGTTGCAGACCGGGACCGCTGCGGTTGAGGAACTTGGCGATGGTGGACTCCGGGCTCAGCGGGGCGAGCAGCTGGATCGCAGCGCCGGTGCCGGGGTCGCCGGGGGCGCGCAGCATGCCCTCGCGCACCCCCTGCTCCTCGTTGATCTCCTCATGGGTCAACTCCAGCCCGAAGACGCTGCGGTGGAACTCGACGGCCGCGTCGAAATCGGGCACCGCGATGCCCACGTGATCGATCGCGATGATGAAGGGCTCGACCTGGTGCATGATGGCGAGCTTACGAAAGCGTCCGGCCAGCCGGGGTGTGCTCGTTCTCACCAGGGCGAGCTGGCCACCTCACCAGGGCGAGCTGGCCACGTTGCGGGGTATGGTCCGCTGACAAGGCCCGCACCAGGGAGATCACCCCGCTCGTCACGCCGGAGGTCGCATCATGACCCCATCCGTCATCGTTGCCGGAGCCCGCACCCCGATGGGTCGGTTGCTCGGTTCGCTCAAGGACTTCTCCGCCGCTGCGCTGGGCGGCTTCGCCATCAAGAGCGCCCTCGAACGGGCAGGCGTGCGGCCCGAGCAGGTGCAGTACGTGATCATGGGGCAGGTGCTCACGGCGGGTGCGGGCCAGATCCCGGCCCGGCAGGCGGCGGTCAACGCCGGGATCGGGATGAATGTGCCCGCCGTGACCATCAACAAGGTGTGCCTGTCCGGGCTGTCCGCCATCGCAATGGCCGACCAGCTGATTCGGGCAGGCGAGTTCGACATCATCGTGGCCGGTGGGCAGGAGTCGATGACCCAGGCGCCGCACCTGCTGCCCAAATCACGCGCCGGGTTCAAGTACGGCGACGTGACAATACTGGACCATATGGCCTACGACGGTCTGCACGACTCATTCGACCAGGTTTCGATGGGCGCCTCGACCGAGAAGCACAATGCGCGCCACCAGCTGACCCGCCAGGAGCAGGACGAGTTCGCCGCAAGCTCGCATCAGCGGGCCGGGCGGGCCGTCGAGAGCGGATTGTTCGCAGCGGAGATCACCCCGGTGACCGTGCCGCAGCGCAAGGGTGAGCCCGTCGTGGTGGACGCCGATGAGGGAATCCGGCCGGACACCACCGCCGAAGGGCTGGCCAAACTGCGTCCGGCGTTCTCCGCCGACGGCACGATCACCGCCGGGTCGTCCTCGCCGATCAGCGACGGGGCAGCGGCGGTGGTGGTGATGAGCCGAGCCAAGGCCGAGGAACTCGGGCTGAGCTGGCTGGCCGAGATCGGTGCGTACGGCATGGTCGCGGGCCCGGACGACTCCAGCTTGCACGAGCAGCCCGCCAATGCGGTGCTGGCGGCTTGTCAGAAGGAGGGCATCGAGCCCACCGAACTCGACATCGTCGAGATCAACGAAGCGTTCGCCGCGGTGGGCGTGGTGTCGACGCGCAAGCTGGGAATCGACCCGGAGCGGGTGAACCCCAACGGTGGCGCGATCGCCCTGGGCCACCCCATCGGCGCTTCCGGGGCTCGGCTGGCGCTGCACCTGGCACTGGAGCTGCGCCGTCGCGGCGGCGGGGTAGGCGCTGCTTCGCTGTGCGGCGGCGGCGGCCAGGGCGATGCATTGATCTTGAGAGTTCCTGGCGGCGGCGACGCGTGAGCCGCCGTGCCCGTGATGTCGACGACCTGGTGGTCCGCGCCCAGGCCGGCCAGGCCAGGGCGGTCGCCCGGCTGATCTCGCTGGTCGAGGACGGCGCCCCGGAACTGCGGGACGTCGCAGCCGCGCTGGCTCCCTACACCGGTCGGGCTCAGGTCGTCGGTATCACGGGCCCGCCCGGCGTTGGCAAGTCGACCTCCACCAACGTGCTGGTCACAGCGTTTCGAGCGGTGGGCAAAAGGGTCGGTGTGCTCGCGGTCGACCCGTCATCCCCGTTCTCCGGTGGGGCTCTGCTGGGCGACCGGGTGCGGATGCAGGACCACGCGCTGGACAGCGGCGTGTTCATCCGCTCGATGGCGACTCGCGGGCACCTCGGTGGCATCGCCTGGGCCACCCCGCAGGCACTGCGGGTGCTCGACGCCGCGGGTTGCGATGTGGTGCTGGTGGAGACCGTCGGCGTCGGCCAGTCCGAGGTCGACGTCGTCTCGCTGGCCGACACCACGTTGGTGTTGCTGGCGCCAGGCATGGGTGACGGCATCCAAGCCGCCAAGGCGGGCATTCTCGAAGTCGCTGACGTGTTCGTGGTGAACAAGGCCGACCGGGACGGTGCCGACCAGACCGTCCGGGATCTCAAGTACATGATCTCCCTGGGGCGCCGGGAACAGGAGGGTCCACGCTGGCGGCCACCGATCGTGCGCACCGTGGCCAGCAGGGCCGAGGGCATCGACGAACTCGTTGCTGCGATCGAGGAGCACCATGACTGGATGATCACCCGTGGTGAGCTCGACGCGCGTCGGCAGCGCCGTGCGGAGGCCGAGATCGAGGCCATCACGCTGGCGCAGTTGCGCGAACGATTCGGCGGCGTCCGGCGCGGCAGTAGCGTTTCTGGGGGCATGGTTGGGGGCCTACCCGGGCTGGCCAAACGAGTCGTGACCGGTGAACTGGATCCGTATTGCGCGGCCGACGAACTGATCGCCGAACTCGGTGTCTGATTCGGCGGCGCAATACCGCCGTACGCCGTCCCCAATCTGGTTCGATCGTCTCTGACCGCAGAAGACCGGATACTTCAGACTGGGTACGGCGTGCGGCCTCGAACGATCATGATTCGTTATCGGCGGAAATTTCAGTGGGATCTTACTAGCAGCAGCAATGGACTGCGAGGTGGAATCCGCGATTAGTCAGCTGGCCCGTGCTGTTGTGTGTGGTGATGAATACCCCGTTCACATTGTTGAAGCGTCCCACGACCGTAATCTCCCCAGGTGGTGAAGAGTTGATGCTGCCGGACAGTCCTATAGTCGCGACGTAGGCACAGTCCCGCACGTTGCGGTCGAAGATCACCTCATATACTCCGGCGGAGCCGGGGACCCTCCTGGATGAGCGCGCGCCGCACCCGCGGGCCAGTGTTCCATTAGCGTTCACGACGGCGAAGAGCGTGCATGCGCGGCCTGAACGCAGGAGCCGAGCAGTAGCAGCGTCGTCATCGTCATTATCATTATTATCGTCGTCCTCCGCTGCACTGGAAGTGTCCACGTCGAGCTCTTCTGAAAATTCATCTGGATTATTCATCGAGCAATCTCCTTGTCTTGCCTACTGTATCCGCCGCTCCGATCGTAAATGTTATAAATCGGCCTAACCAGCCGCTGATTCCTGGTACCGTGGTGCTGTAGCGTGCGATTTTGGTAACCCAGTGGGGTAATCAAGCGGGATGCTAAAATGTGTCCATTCACCCGGATTCGCGCGGCACCGGCGAGCGGTCGTCGGCGCCGTCTCGATCCGGCGCCAGGGTGGGCGTCAGCTCCGACCAGTGCGGCCCGGTTGCCCGCGGGGTTGGTGATCGGTTAACCGCTGCCGGATGAGTGATCCGCGTTGTCCCGCTTCCGATCCACCCCAAATACGCTTCCGATCCACTCCAAGTCAATAAATATCCGCAGTCGACACGAGTGGGTGACCACTAAGGGACGTCGTTCGGACGTGTGGCGCGGCTTACAGTGACGAAGTGTTCCGCGATCCTCACGGTGTGCTCTACACTCGGTCGGAGTATTGTGGGGGAATCGCTGACATGCCGTCGCAATCGCGATGGCGGAACTGACGCGATCGAGCAGGGGGGACGTGCTGACGGTGGTCGCTAGTGCAGGGGCGGCCGGCGCCGGGATCCATGGCGCCGGGATCGGCCGGATCGATAGTCTCGATACGATAGAAAACGTGGTGCGCCACCTGGTGACTCTGGTACGCAGGCAGGGTCCCGGGTCCTTGAGCGCGGCCAAGGGTGCCATCTTGGACCTGCAGGTCGATGATGTCCGGTGTCGGCTCGAGGCGGCTGGTTCTCAGTATGGGACGTCGGTTGGCAGCCCGCTCAGCAGGCGCGAGACGGAGGTCGCGCTCATGGTAGCCCAGGGGTACCCGAACAAGACGATTGCTGCGGTACTCGAGATCAGCTCGTTCACCGTTTCGTCTTATCTTCGTCGGATCTTTGCCAAGCTCGGTGTTAATACACGTGCGGCGATGGTCGCCCGAGCGGTGGAGAACCGGATGCTACCTGAGCCCGTCACACCGGCCGATGCCGAGCCCGAGCCGGTACGCGGCAAAGCACGCTGAGTCCACCGCTGGGGGAGCGAGTGGCAGCGCCGCAACACAAACTGCGGATATGCAGACGGGTACCTACTTGCTTGACATCACGTGCCGGGTTTGACGTCACGTAGCGCAAGAAGAAAGGTCGACAGTCGACTTCACCGACCCGGACTCACTGCGGGTCGGTGAAGTCGCCTGCGGCGCGGCGCACCTGGGTGAGCAGCGCGGTGAGTTGTGTGCTCTGCTCGGCGTCCAGCCCGACGAGGCCGAAGTCGATGTCGGTGAGTGCCACCGTGGCCATCTTCTGGCGCTGTCGCCCCGACTCGGTGATCGCCACCAGGGTGGTGCGCCGATCAGTGGGGTGGGCGGTGCGCTCGACCAGCTGGTCGGCCTCCAGCCGGTCGACGATGTTGGTCACGCTGGTCGGGTGCAGTTGCAGCCGCTGGCCCATGACCTTCATCGGCAGGCTGCCCTGGCGGGAGAAGAACAGCAGCACCAGCGCCTCGTACCGGGCGAAGGTCAGACCGTGCGGGCGCAGCGCCGCATCGACCGCGGACTGCAGGATCTGCTGCACGCGCATCACATTGGTGACGGCGGCCATCGTCCCGGAGGGTCCGATCCGGTCTTGCCACAGCTGCGCGGCGCGATCGATCGGGTCGAACGGCAGTGGATGATGGGACACCATGAGTGAACCGTAGCTGCTCACGCTTGTGACCCGACGCACCCTGGCGAGTTTTAGTAGGACGTCCTACAGTCGGACGTAACATCGGCCTGCCAGGAGGCTCGTCATGACCAGTGCCTACGACCGTCGCACCGGCGACCCCCAGAGTGCCGACCCGCAGGCTGGCCGGGAGCGCTGGCGGCGCCGCTACGCCGAGGCCGAAGCGCGGGGGAAGGTCCGAGACGCAGACTTCACCACGCTGTCCGGTCTCGACGTTGAGCCGGTGTACGGACCGCGCGAGGGGGAGACCGTCGAGGACTTCGAGCGGATCGGCTGGCCGGGCGAGTATCCCTTCACCCGGGGCATCCACTCCACCGGGTACCGCGGGCGGACCTGGACGATCCGTCAGTTCGCGGGCTTCGGCAACGCCGAGCAGACCAACGAGCGCTACAAGCAGATTCTGCGAAACGGCGGTGGTGGGCTTTCGGTCGCCTTCGACATGCCCACCCTGATGGGCTACGACTCGGACGATCCGCGCAGCCTGGGTGAAGTGGGGCACTGCGGGGTGGCGATCGACAGCGCCGCCGATATGGACGTCCTGTTCGCCGATATTCCGCTGGAGCAGGTCACCACGTCGATGACGATCTCCGGCCCCGCGGTGCCGGTGTTCTGTATGTACCTGGTCGCCGCGGAACGACAGGGCATGGCGATCGAAAAGCTCAATGGCACCTTGCAGACAGATATTTTCAAGGAGTACATCGCCCAGAAGGAGTGGCTGTTCACCCCGGAACCGCACCTACGGCTCATCGGTGATCTGATGGAGTACTGCACAGCGAAAATCCCGGCCTACAAGCCATTGTCGATCTCCGGTTACCACATCCGGGAAGCCGGCGCGACGGCCGCGCAGGAACTGGCGTTCACGCTGGCCGACGGCTTCGGTTATGTGGAGCTGGGCCGCTCCCGCGGACTCGACGTCAACCGCTTCGCAAGCGGCCTGACGTTCTTCTTCGACGCTCATGTGGACTTCTTCGAAGAAATCGCCAAGTTCCGTGCGGCCCGGCGGATCTGGGCTCGCTGGATGCGCGAGGTCTACGGTGTGACCAGCGAGAAGGCGCTGTGGATGCGCTTTCATACCCAGACTGCGGGTGTCTCGCTGACCGCGCAGCAGCCGTACAACAACGTGGTGCGCACCGCCATCGAGGCACTTGCGGGCGTGCTGGGTGGGACCAACTCGATGCACACCAATGCCCTGGACGAGACGCTGGCGCTACCGAGCGAGCGTTCCGCCGAGATCGCGCTGCGCACCCAGCAGGTGATCATGGAGGAGTCCGGGGTGGCCAATGTGATCGACCCACTGGGTGGTTCCTGGTACGTCGAGGCGCTGACCGACCGGATCGAGGCCGAAGCCGAGCGGATCTTCACCCGGATCAAGGACATGGCGGCGGCCGCGGTGCCCTCGGGTGAGCACCCCATTGGTGAAATGACCTCCGGCATCCTGCGCGGCATCGAGGACGGCTGGTTCACCGGCGAGATCGCCGACGCCGCTTTCACCTACCAGCGAGCGCTGGAGAAGGGTGACAAGAAGATCGTCGGCGTGAACACTCTCACCGAATCGGTCACCGACGAGCTGGAGATCCTGCGGGTCAGCCACGAGGTCGAGCGTGCGCAGAACCGGGTGCTGGCGCGACGTCGTTCGCAGCGCGATGAGGCGGGTGTCCAGCGGGCGCTGGCAGCGATGATCGAGGTCGCGGGCGGCGCAGGTAACCTCATCGAGCCGATGCTCGCCGCGGTGCGCGCCGAGGCCAGCCTGGGGGAGATCTGTGGTGCGCTGAAGGCGCAGTGGGGCGAGTATCGCGAACCGGCCCGGTTCTAATGTGCTGCTGATCGGAGTGACCGGGGCCAACCCTTCGTCGGATGCGTGCCAGGATGGTAGGCATGGTAGGCGTGAGCAGGCCCAAGCCGCAGCAGACCCGACCCATGTCCGCGGTCGTCTCCGGCGCCGTTGATCTGTCCGCGCTCAAGGCGCGGGCCGATTCAGCGGGCAAGCAGCAGGAGCGAGGTGCCACCCGGACCGGTGGGGGCAGCCAGTGGATCGTGGATGTCACCGAGCAGAGCTTCCAGGCCGAGGTCGTCCAGCGGTCCGTCCAGGTGCCGGTCGTGGTGGATCTCTGGGCGACCTGGTGCGGTCCGTGTAAGCAGTTGTCCCCGGTCCTCGAACGGCTCGCCGAGGCAGGCGGTGGTACGTGGGTGCTGGCCAAGGTGGATGTCGACGCGAATCCCGGGATCGCTGCGCTCTTCGGTGTCCAGTCCATTCCCGCCGTCGTCGCGATCGCCGGGGGTCAGCCGGTGGACGCGTTCGCCGGTGCCTTGCCCGAGAAGCAGGTTCGGGAGTGGATCACCGGGATGCTGGATGCGCTGCGGGACCAGATGCCGGGCATCAAAGCCGCCGAGCAGGCCGCGGCAGGCACTGGTGCCGGGCAGCCCCAGTCCGAGGATCCCTACCCCGATGATCCCCGATTCACTGCCGCCGAGGCTGCTGTGCAGGCCGGTGACTATGTGGCAGCGCAGTCCGCCTACCAGCAGATCGTGGACAACGAGCCGGGCAATGAGCAGGCCAAGGCCGCGCTGGCCCAGGTCCGTTTCCTGGCTCGGGTCGAATCGGTCGATCCGTCCGCCGTAGCCAGGGCCGATGCCGCACCCGACGATGTCGGCGCGCAGCTCGCCGCGGCCGACGCCGAGATGGCCGACCAGCAGGTGGAGCGGGCCTTCGAGCGACTGGTCGCCGCCGTGCGCCGGTTGACCGGAGACGACCGTGACCGGGCCAGGGCGCACCTGGTCGAGCTGTTCGAGCTTTTCCCCCCCGACGACCCGCGGCTCGCCGCCGCCCGCCGCGCCCTAGCCCGCGCCCTGTTCTGACCCGTGAGTGGCGATGGTGGCTATAGCGACGATCGCCACTCACGGGTCGCCGCAGGCGGCAATTCCGTCGAGGGCCCCCGCCCGGAACTCGTCCACCCGCTCGAAACCCGAGCGCAGTCCTTGGCCTGCCACGTCGCGGGAGCCGTAGTCGAAGCGGAGTAGTACCTGGACGGCCTCGTCCAGATCGCCGGGGGACAGACCGAAGCCCGTCCTGCGCACTAGCAGTTCACGGGTGTAGGTGCCTGCCAGGCATAACACGTTCTGGCTGGCCTCCCGGCCCTCGGTTGGCTGGCCGAGGGCGTCCAGTGCGGCCAGGCTGTATCGGCTGGCCAGCAGGGTTCCGGTCGAGTAGTCCCCGATCTGACTGTGCAATGTGGGTAGTTGACCGGAGCTGTCGAGTTCGATGGTGTCGACTTCGGCGGGGTCCTCGGCGGGGCAGAACGCGACCGGGCCCTGATTGTCCGTGCATTCGCGGGCCTGCCGACCGGGGCGCACCTGTGGTGGCTGCCACCGGCCACCCCGCGCGGTGACCAGACCCGCGAAGTACGCATCCAGGTCCGGCGTGATCGACCGGACGAGCTCGGCGAAGGCCAGGTTGCCGCCCCGGAGCAGGTCGTCGCGGCTGGTGAAAGGTCGCTGGGTGAAATCCCGGTTGGCCACTGTGAAGCCTGCGCACAGTGCTGCGCCCTGCTGGTAACCGTCCTGGAACGCCGAGACCCGGTCGAAGGCGTTGCCATGTGCCTCGATGTTCGCCGCTGAGATACCCACCGGGTCCCGGAAGGTCACCAGCGCACTGAGCGCGAGATCAAGCTCTCGCTGGCCCAGGCGTAGATGTTCGGCATTACCTTCGGCTACCCACCGCACGAAAGATCCGGCATAGCAGTCCGCCATCGCTTCGGTGAGGATTGTCGGGTAGCGGCCGGGATTACGCCGCTCCTCCGCTGGGGTGATGCCGAGCCGGTTGTGCACGGCATGGCCCATTTCGTGGGCGAGGACCACCACCACCCCGCCGTCGCCGTTGCGCTCCACCAGGGTGGGAAACAACGTGGCCCGGTCCCAGGCGATGGCGTCTGCGTCCGCGCAGTAGAAGGCATTGCCCTTCACCTGGGTGGACGCCTGCAGGCATGGCGGTGGTGGCGCCTGGCGGTCGCTGGTGTCCACTGAGTGGAACCCGCCTGCAAGGTCGCGCCACGGTGCTCCGAAGGCGTCCTCGAACGTCGCCCTCCAGTAGGACTGTAGGTCGAGCACGGTGGCTGCGGCCAGCACATCAATCGGGCCACTCTCGGCCCCGCGCAGGACGCTGGTATCCACCGGACCGACGACCGCGCTGTCGTCTGGCTGCGGACTCCGGCCGATCGTGATCCCGCAGCCCCCGATAGTGAGCAGCAGCGCAAGTAGTACCACCAGCAGCACGCCGCGCTGCGTGGGCGTGGCGGGGCAGGACGAAGGCATCGACCCAGTTTCGCACTCCCGGACGTGGTATGGGGGGACGCGCTATGGGGGGACGCGCTACGGGCCGCTGGCGTCCAGGTTTCCCGAGGTCGCGGGGACGAGCCACAGCACGCCGGCTGGCGGCAGCCGCAGCACCGCCGAGCACGGTCGGCCATGCCACGGGTGCTCGACGGCGATGACCTCACCGAGATTGCCGACGCCGGAGCCCCCGTAGCTCTCGGAATCAGTGTTGAGCGCCTCGCTCCAACGTCCAGGGAACGGCAGCCCGACCCGGTAGTCCTCGTGTGGGGTGCCTGCGAAGTTCGCCAGGCAGGCCAGCACCGACCCGTCGTCGCCCCAGCGCAAGAAGCTCAGCACATTGCCATCAGCGTCGTTCGCATCGATCCACTCGAACCCGGCTGGGGTGTGGTCCTGGCTGAAGAGCGCCCGGCGGGACCGGTAGGTGGCGTTGAGGTCCCCGACCAGCTGTAGCAGCCCGCTGTGTAGTGGGTCTGCCAGCAGGTTCCAGTCCAGCGAGCGGCTTTCGGCCCATTCCGCGTGCTGCCCGAACTCACCACCCATGAACAGCACCTGCTTGCCGGGGTGGGCCCACATGTAGGCCAGCAGTGCCCGCAGATTGGCCGCCTTGTTCCAGTCGTCTCCCGGCATCCGGGTCCACAGCGAGCCCTTGCCGTGCACCACCTCGTCATGGGAGAGCGGCAGCACGTAGTTTTCGCTCCAGGCATACACCAGCGAGAACGTCAATTGATTGTGGTGATAGGTGCGGTGCACCGGATCGTGCCCGACATAGTCGAGCGTGTCGTGCATCCAGCCCATGTTCCACTTGAAGCCGAAGCCCAGGCCACCCAGATGGGTCGGGCGGGTGACCCCGGGCCAGGCGGTGGATTCCTCGGCGATCGTCATGACGCCGGAGTGCCGCTTGTAGACGGTCGCGTTCATCTCCTGCAGGAACGCCATCGCCTCCAGGTTCTCCCTGCCACCGTGAACATTGGGCTCCCATTGGCCGTGCTCGCGGGAGTAGTCCAGATAGAGCATCGACGCCACGGCGTCCACCCGCAGGCCGTCGATGTGGAATTCCTCAAGCCAGTACAGCGCGTTGGCCACCAGGAAGTTGCGGACTTCGTTGCGCCCGAAGTCAAAGATCAGGGTGCCCCAGTCGGGATGCGCGCCCCGCCTCGGGTCGGCGTGCTCGTAGCAGGGCGAGCCGTCGAAGCAGGCCAGCGCCCATTCGTCGCGCGGGAAGTGCGCGGGCACCCAGTCGATGAGGACGCCGATCCCGGCGCCGTGCAGGGTATCGACGAAGTAGCGGAAGTCGTCGGGGGAGCCGTAGCGCGCGCTCGGCGCGTAGTAGGAGCTGACCTGGTAACCCCAGGAGCCGCCGAACGGGTGCTCGGCCACCGGTAGCAGCTCGATGTGGGTGAACCCGGCGGTCTTGACATGTTCGACGAGCTCGTCGGCCAGCTCCCGGTAACCGAGCCCCTGCTTCCAGGACCCCAGGTGGACCTCGTAGACGCTCATCGGCTCGGCGATCTGCTTGGCTGTCGCCCGGTGGGTGAGCCAGTCACTGTCGGTCCACTCGTGGGCAGCCGCAGCGGCGACCACCGAGGCGGTGTGTGGAGGGATCTCGGTGGCGCGGGCCATCGGGTCCGCCTTCTCGTGCCAGTTGCCGTCCGCGCCCAGGATGCGGAACTTGTAGTGCGTGCCGGGGCCGACGCCGGGGAGGAAGATCTCCCATATCCCGGAGGAACCCAAGGAGCGCATCGGGGTGGCCACCCCGGACCAGCCGTCGAAGTCCCCGCACACCCGCACCCCGCGGGCATGCGGTGCCCAGACCGCGAATGAGGTGCCCTCGACGGTTCCATTGGGAGTGGGGTAGGTCCGCAGGTGCGCTCCCAGTACGTCCCACAGCCGTTCGTGACGGCCCTCCCCGATCAGGTGCAGATCGACCTCGCCCAGCGTCGGCAGCCAACGGTAGGGGTCGTCGGTGGTGTCGATGTGATCGCCGTGGCGCACCCGCAGCCGGTAGTCACCTGGCGCAGTGGGCACTACGGCGTGGAACAGCCCTTCGGCGGTGCGCTGAAGCGGGTACTGCGCACCGTCGATGAGCACGGTCACCTCGTCGGCATGCGGGCGCAGTATCCGGATCACGGCACCGTCGAGGTGCGGGTGGACGCCGAGTACCGAGTGCGGGTCGTGATGCTCACCGGCGAGTAGTCGTCGCACCTCGTCCGCAGGTGGCGCCCCTGACGTCCCATCGGCCGCTGGCGCCTCTGGTGTCCCGTGGGCTGTCGGTGCCTCTGGTATCCCGTCAGGTGCCAGCGCCTCCGATGTCCCGTCAGGTGCCGACCCGCAACTTCCGTCGATCGGCGCGGCGCTGTGTTGGTCGTGCACGGCTTCGTCTTCTACGTCTCCAGATCCCCGCATCATGCACCTAGTCTGTCCGCTCCCGCCCATCCGCGCCGCCCGGGGCGGCTGGGCCGGAGCCTTAGGGCTGGTTCAGGCGTTGGCCTGGATGCGGGCGATGAATGCTCGCAGATCTGATGGAGTGGGGCCGGGGGCGTGGAGCAGCCCTACGGCCAGCGATCGTACGGAAGGCTTGTTGCGCACCACGTGATCGGATGGGCGCGGTTGCGCCGAATCGCGGTGTGGTCGGTGCTCGCCGAAGCGCTGTGCATGGCGACTACCTCTCGGGCGGCCTCTTTGATGGCACTGGCTAGTGAACTCAGCGGTGGCGGACGCCGCAGGCAGCGGGGACTAGCGTTCGCCAGGTGGCATCCTCGCTTGTCCACAGCGGGGTGGGCCACTCCGCGTGCCCGCGAGATTGCCGCCGACGCTGCCCGCTGTGCGGCTGGACGAGTCGGTGAGAAAGGTGAGGCCGGAATCGGTGCCGCGCTGACTGTGCAAGCGATCCAGACTGTCGGCCGGACTGCCCGCGCCGATGCCCAGGCCGCCCAGCACTACAGGGTGCGCTTGCACAATCCGCTTACTGACTCGCAAGTCATCGCCGCCTGCCTGAGCGTGCCAGCCTGGCAGCGACACACGCCCTACCAGTACAAACCACTGCTGACCACCGCGCTGGCCGACCTCCTCCCAGCGGAGATCGCTGCCCGCAGGACGAAGGGTGACTTCACCTCCGACCACTATCTCGGACTCCGGGCCAACGCTTCAGCGTTGCACGAACTGGCCGACGGGCGTCTCGCCGCGCTCGGCCTGGTCCACCCTGTTCGGCTGCGCCAACTCCTCACCCAGGTCGAGGCGGGCTTGCCGGTGATCTCCAGCGACTTCGAACCTGTATTGGCCGCTGAGGTGTGGCTTCGCGTGATCGCCGCAGTCACACCGTCGGCCCTGTGGGAGCGCTGCGCAACGTCCGTCGAGGTGGCGTCGTGACCCGCTACCTCACCTGTCCGCCGGATGTCCGATCCGCCCACCTCGGCCAGGCCACTGTGATCGTTGACGTCGGCACTGGGCGGGTCGACACACTGCTCGGATTCACGCATCATCTGTGGCTTGCTCTAGCTGGGTACTCAGGAAGTGCAAGCCGGGCTCCCTCCGAACCGATTGCTTCCGAGAGGCCAGTTGGTGCTGGCCATCGCCGCACTCGTCGCGGTGCTTCTAGCGCGGCAGGTTGGTCGACGATGCCGATCTTTCGCTCGGATGATCTTTCTGATCCGAGTGGTGACCCGCCGCCCGGGTCGGTGCGCCACCTGGCAGGCCGTTGATCAGGCTCTACACTGTGTCCGGCAGATGGCCTATGTTCTGCCGTGTCGCATCGCGTGCCTGGAGGAGTCGGTTGCGGCGATGCTCCTGCTGGCCGCCACCGGGCAGTCGGCGGTGTGGTGTCACGGAGTCGCTACCGATCCCATCCGGTTGCACGCCTGGCTCACGGTGGACGGCGTACCGGTCGCTGAGCCCGCCAGCACCGCCCGCTACACGCCGTTGTTCCAGGTCCCCGATGCCGGGCGGGCCAGCAGCAGGAAGGAAACCGGGTGAGCATCCACAGCACCTCTGAGCCGCTGCTGTGGCTCCGCGGGCAGAAAACGGCGCTTGGCCCGTTCACGCGCGAGCTCGTCGAGAAGTACTGGGAGTGGGAACAAGATCCCCGCGTGATCATTGGCTATGGAAGGCAGACCCCTGAATCCCTGGAATCCCGCATTGAGGGCTATACCTCGCAGGCCCGCAGCATGGGCAACCAGGAACGCTTCACCGTTTACGATCTCACCGCCGATGGCGGGCCCCTACCGGTGGGCACCACAGCGCTGCGCATCGACCACTACGTCCGCACCGCCGAGTACGTCATCCTGCTCGGCTCCGAAGGGCGCGGCCGGAGCTTGGCGTCCGAAGCCACCCGCCTCACGCTCGATTACGGCTTCCACATCACCCAACTGCGCGCGATCTGGCTGAAGGTGCTGGAGCACAATATCGCCGGAATCCGCGCCTACGAGACCGCCGGTTTCAAGGAGGTCGGCCGACTCCGCCGCGCCGGTTACTGGCTCGGTGCCGAGTGCGATGAGATTCTCATGGACGCCATCCCCGACGACTTCCCGGGCCCGTCTATCGTCCGGAGTCTGATCGAAGGTTGAGGCCACCGTAGTTCCGCAGGGCCTCGGCGGCCTGGGCCATCTCGTCGGCGCTCAGGAGCCGGGGCTCACCGAGCAGCTTGGCCCGGGACCACAGCGCGGCGACCCATTCGAGGATGGTCGCGTACCAGTAGGCCCGTTCGAGCGACGGGCCGACGGTCACCGCTCCGTGGTTCTGCAGGATGACCGCGGAGCTGTCGGCGAGTGCCTCGACGACCCGGTCGCCCAGCTCCGCGCTGCCCGGTGTGGCGTAGGGGGCGACGCGGACCGCCTCGCCGAGGAAGACCAGCAGGTAGTGGATGGGCGGTAGCTCGGCTGCCACGGTGGAGACCGCCGTCGCCCAGGGGGAGTGGGTGTGTACGACCGCCAGGGCGTCGGTCCGGCGGTAGACGGCCAGGTGCATCGGCAACTCCGACGACGGTCGGCCCGGCCCGCTCACCTGGGTGCCGTCGAGCCGCACGTAGCAGATGTCTTCCGGCCGCAGGTGCTCCGGCTCCACCGCACTCGGCGTCACAGCCACGAGATCACCGTTGCGGACGCTGAGGTTGCCGCTGGTTCCCTCGGCCAGACCGTCAGTGACCATCCGACGGGCGTAGGTACAGAGCGCCTCAGCATCAGGCCGATCGACGCCGCGGTCGTCCGGCTTGCGTGTGGTGCTGCTCATCTCATGGTGCCGCGTCGCCGCCTGCGGCCAGTGCGGCGGCGATCGAATCCCGGAACGGGGGCCGCAGGACACCCGCGTCGGTGATGAAGGCAGTGATGTACCTGGCCGACGTCATGTCGAAGGCGGGGTTCCAGACCGACACGTCGGCGTTGACCTGGGACACCCCGATGCGCAGCACCTCGTCGTCGTCGCGATGCTCGATGGGCATCTCTTCGCCGTCGGGTGCGTCGGGGTCGAAGCTGGTAAGTGGGCCTGCCACGTAGAAGGGGATGCCTTCGTCGTACGCGCAGACCGCCAGGCCGCACGTGCCGATCTTGTTCACCGTGTCGCCGTTCATCGCCACCCGGTCGCAGCCGACGATGACGGCTTCGATGATTCCGGTGCTGATGGCTGCGCCTGCGGCCCCGTCGGTGATCAACGTGACCGGCACCCCGGCCTCGGTGAGCTCCCACGCCGTCAGGCGCCCGCCCTGGAACAGTGGGCGGGTCTCGCAGGACACCACCTCCACCTCCTGCCCCGCCTCGAACTTGGCGTAGATCGGGGCCAGGGCCGTCCCGATGCCGGTGGAGGCCAGGCGCCCGGCGTTGCAGTGGGTGAGAATGCGGGACACCCCGGCGAGCTCCACCAGCCCGTGCTTCGCGATGCGACGGCAGGACGCCCGATCCTGCGCCTGGATGGCCGATGCTTCCGCCAGCGCCGCCGCCCGCATTCCGGCAACGTCGTCGCCGCGGCGGGCTGCCGCAGCCACCCGGGACACCGCCCACCGGAGGCTGACGGCCGTCCGCCGGGCGTTGCCTATCTCGTCTTCGAGGCGCACCAGCACGTCTTCGGCTTCAGCCGGCGAGCGGGGCGCCGCCTCGTCGAATCCCACCACCATCGCGAAGCCGGCGAACACGCCGATCGCCGGGGCACCGCGTACCACCAAGCGTTGGAGGGCGTCGACGGCTGCCTCCACCGAGGTGATCCGGCGGACCTCGCGCCAGCGCGGCAGCCACGTCTGGTCGAGGACTTCGAGGCCCCCGTTGCGCCACTCCACAGTCTCCAGCGGAGGGACCACATACTTGAGCGCACCGTTGCTGTGTGAACCGTTCTCGTTCATCGTTCTGCCATCTTTCCACCATGCGTCCGGGGTGTTCAGTCGCGTGCACCGCCGCGCCGGTGGGTGGACGTTACCGCTCGTGGTTGGCCTTCATCCGGCGACGTATCGCCTCCAGGCTGAAGACGACGGCCACGGCCAGGACGACGTGCATCAGGGCGAGGGCGAGCTGGGTTCCGCCGTCGGTGTCGGCCATTACGGGTCCCGCTACGGTCAGCAGCGCGAGCCCTCCACCGATGACCTGCGCCAACCGAATGACCACCGGCCACCACTGGGCCAGCAGCGCTGCCAGGACGGTTCCCACCACCAGTGGGGGCACGGTGGCGATGATCACCCCTACGGTGGCGACCTCATGGACGTTGGCGCCGTCTACCACGAGGAACGACGCGCCCGCCGCTCGCCCGATGAGCAGGATCACGAGGTTGGCGACCGTCGCGGCCACGGCGCCAGCGGTGATCGCCTGCCACCAGTTCAGGCATTGACGTTGCTTGCTTCCCATGGTCCGGACCCGGGCGCTACCCGATTCGGTCTGGTTCGTCGCAGTGTGGTCGGTCGTGGACATGTGCAGTACCTCCCGATAGCCGTGGTTCCGCGAACAGCGGACTACGGAAGCCTGCAACCTTAACTATGGTTGATGTCAACAGTCTCGTCCCCACCCCGAAGGATCTCCCGGCTTGCACACCGGGAGGCGGGGGATCCTTATCGTCGTTCGGGTCGACGAATGAGGCCGGTCGGCCGTCGGGGGTGGTGAGAGCCGGGTAGTGCTCAACCAACGGCCGACCGGGGATCTATCGAGCGGTGCACTTCCGCCTTCTGGCGCGGGTGGGGTGCGGTCGGCCGCTGGGAACTGGGGGGCGGCGTGCGCTCGATCGGCGGCCAGCCTGGGTCTCGGTGACGCGGTTCATTTTCTTCCTCTCACCACGCGCTCGGGGCGCTGCGCCGAGCGTTAGTCTGCGATCTGCCATGTACGCAGCATCACCAATGGTGGACCGGTTGTGAACGGGTTCGGCGTTGCCGCAACACCGGCAACACCGGGAAGGGGGTCCGGCGTGGCGACAGATCCGCATGCGGTTGCCAGGCAGTTGTTCGGTGTGGTCCTGCGTCATTGCCCCACCCAGGCGGGCCTGTCGCTGCGCGAACTGGGCAAGCGCTGCCATCACGACTACAGCCGACTGTCGCGAATGGAGACCGGCGACCATCTCGGTGACGTGACCCTGCTCGTCGAGATCGACCGAATACTCGACGCCGGTGGCCTACTGACGGTCCTTCGCGCCGCCGCGGAACTACCATCGGATCCATCCGGGGCGGTCGTCGTGGCTCCGCCGGTGGAGATGCGGCAGGCCGGCGATGGTGCGGTCATCGTGCTAGAGATGCGGATGACCGACGGAAGGAGCGTGCGGGTCTTGATCCCCCGACGCGAGTTCGGCCATTTGCTCGCCACTGGTGCGCTGCGCGCCGTACTCCCCGCAGGCGTGCTCAACCTTGACGAAGCCGACCGGCTCGCCGCCGTCATGGAACATCCCAGCCTGGTCGACCCGCAGGTCATCGGCTACTTCGGCCGACTGCTCACTGAGCACTACACCGCTGACAAGATCCTCGGCCCGCACCAGGCCCTCGGCCCTGTCATGGCCCAGCTCGACATGCTCGACGCGCTGCGCAGACACGCCCGCCCACCGGTGGCCAAGCCACTGCTGCGGGCTCTCGCGCAATATGCCGAGTTCGTCGGCTGGCTCCAGCAAGATGCTGGCGATATGCACGCCGCGATGTATTGGTCCGACCGGGCCACCCAATGGGCGCAGTCCGCCTGCGACTACCAGCTGGTCGCCTACCTTTTTATACGCAAGAGCAGCATCGCCTACCTCATCGACGATGCCAACACCGTCATTGAGTTGGCCGCCGCCGCTCAAGACGCCCCCGGCGGCATCGATCCTAAGATCATCTCCCTGGCCGCTGAACAGGAAGCCCGTGGTTGGGCAATGATCAGCGATGGCAACCGCTGCCTGCGCAAGCTCGACACCGCCGCCGAGCTGCTCCGCACGCATCCCGACGAGGCCGATCCCACAGTCCCCGTCTACATCCACCACTACGACCTGGGCACCCTCGAAGCGCGATCCGCCATTTGCTATCGCAGCATCGGCCGAGCCGAGGACGCCATCGCCATCCTCGAACGCAAGATCGTCAGCCTTCCCGCCAACCTGCACCGTGACCGCGGATACCAGATGGCCAAGCTCGCCAATGCCGTCGTCGCCGCCAAGCAGCCCGAGCCAGACCGAGCCGCCCAGCTCGGTCTGGCTTGCCTCGACCTGGCCCGCCAGACCGGCTCAGCCCGCATCGCCAAAGAACTCCACACCATCAATGCGACGCTAACGACACGCTGGCCCGACCAGCCCGACGCCCGCGCCTTCCATGACGCGCTTACGGCGCGGTAGAGAAGCTATACTGACCGATCTCGTGGCACGAGATCGAAGTAGGGCAATGAGGGCTCTTCGAAGTTAACCGAGATCTGTAGTCAACTGGTTACTTTTCGTGGTTTTCGACTTATTTGCTGTGTGTGGCGATGCACGGCCAGTGCGTGTGCCCAGGCAGCCGGGACACCCAGATCGTCAAGCCCTCGGGCAGCGACAGCACTCCATCACGATTACCCTCCATCCAGACGTCGTAGCGTCGCCGCATTCAGCGGGCTCAGCGGGGTTATCGAGCAGGCGATAACCCCGCTGAGCCCGCTGAATGGGCCAGCCGATCAGTCGTGCTGACTTGCTCGGGATTGGGTGGGGGAGATCAGACCGTGCATCGCCACACACAGCAAACAGTCGAAGACCACGAAAAGTAACCATTTGACTACAGATCCCGGTTAACTTTGAAGAGCCGCAATGAGAGCGCGAACGTGAGAGTCGCGCCCTACGGGCCGATCAGGTTGCTATCCCTCCTTGGGCTCAAGCGGTCATAGCGACACCCGGCTTGACCTGGGGCGGGCGCCCGTACGCTGGTTGGCGGATCGGGCAGGTGTCCACCTGCCCCTGAGCAGGCCCGATGGGGCGCCCGCCCCAGGTCAA